>JBBAWW010000091.1:4016-13650 GCA_040397035.1 Roseiflexaceae bacterium
CGAATAATCCAGCGAATTTATTCGCCCCATTCGCCCCATTCGCCCCATTCGCCCCCATATCGTACGGGCGAATTGAGGCGCATTCCATGCGCCTTTTTATTCGCCCCTACGTCTCTACGTCTCGCCCCTCGCCCCGATTCGCCCCATTCGCCCCGATTCGCCCCGATTCGCCCCCATATCGTAGGGGCGAATTGAGGCGCATTCCATGCGCTTTTTTATTCGCCCCTACGTCTCGCCCCGATTCGCCCCGATTCGCCCCTACATCACACGGCGAATGAAATTCGCCGCATTCGCCCCTACGCATCCCATCCGGGTTATAATATCCGTATCAATCTGTGTGAGGCGGTTGCGTGCATCTAAAGCGACTCGAAATCCAAGGCTTCAAAACCTTTGCCACCAAAACCATCTTTGAATTCCGCCCTGGGGTATCGGCCATCGTCGGTCCCAACGGCAGTGGCAAAAGCAATGTGGTCGACGCCATGCGCTGGGTGCTAGGCGAGCAAAGCTATTCTACCTTGCGCAGTCGCAAAGCCGAAGACCTCATCTTTGGCGGTGGCCCCCGCCGCGCCCCGGCCGGCTTCGCCGAAGTGTCGCTGACCATCGACAACAGCGATCGCACCCTGCCCCTCGCTTTTGATACCGTCACCATCACCCGCCGTAGCACCCGCTCGGGCGAACACGAATATTTCATCAACAAAGCCAAAGTGCGCTTGCGCGACATCCAAGAAGCTACCGCCACCCTCGGCGGCTCGTACACCATCATCAACCAAGGTTTGGTCGATAATGTGCTCGATTTGCGCCCCGAAGAGCGCCGCCGTTTGTTTGAAGACGCCGCCGATATTAGTGTGCATGAACAACGCCGCAACGATGCCATGCGCCGCCTGCGTGAGACCGATACCAACGTGCGTCGCTGCGATGACGTCATCGGCGAGCTCGAGCCCCGCCTACGCAGCCTGCGCCGCCAAGCCAATGCCGCCAAACAATACCGCGACATCCGCCACGAGCTCGACGCCGCCCAAATCCGGGTGTTGCGCCTACAACACGCCCAAGCCAATGCCCACATCGACCTAGCCCGCCACAGCGACCACAGCGCCCAACAGCACGTCGCCAGCATCAGCCAGCAACTCCAGCACTGCACCAGCCATATCAATACCATCCGCCAGCAAATTCGCACCCTGCGCGAAGAAATAAGCACCGTCTATGCCGAGGGCAGCCGGCTGCATAGCCGCGCCGAAAGCCTGCAACGGGCGATTGCGGTGGCCGATGAGCGTGCCAAAGCCCTCGCAGCCCGTACCGCCGAATTCACCCACAGCCAAGCCGAGGCCGCCACACAACACCACACCCTGCAAACTCACATCGCCGAATTACACGCCACCCGCACCGGCCAACAACAGACCCGTGACGCCATCCATGCCAGCCTACGCGCCATCGATGCCACCCGCGCCAGCTACAACGAGCAACGCCGTAGCCTGCGCCAAGCCGTCGACACCGCCCAGCGTGCCGAAGCCGCTACCCAAGCCGCCATCCGCGAACGCCAACGCCAAGTCGAACGCCTCGATGAGTTGCTCGCCAATCTCAGTCTATCCCAACAAAACGAACAACAACTGGTCAGCACTGCCGAAGCGCAGCTAGCCAGCCAGCGCACTGCCCTGCAACAAGCCACAGACGCCGTCAGCCAGCACCAGACCCTGCTCACCAGCGCCCAAACCGCCATCAGCACCACCCGCCAACAAATCGAAACGGTGCGCAATGAGCGCGCCGCCCACGAAGAAGCCCTTACCGCCGCCCGGCGCGCCCTCAACCAGCTCGATTCGCGCTACCAAGCGCTACTGCAAATCCAGCGCAGTCATGGCGGCGTGGTACAAGGGGTCAAGGCGGCCTTGGAATGGGCCGAACGGAGCAATAAATCGTTCGCGTTGGTGGCGAGTATCATTAGTGCCCCCAGTAATATCGAATTGGCTATCGAAACCGCCCTGGGCGCCCGCTTGCAACACATCGTCACCAGCAATTGGGATGATGCCGAGGCGGCCATTGCCGCCCTCAAAAAGGGCGGTCAGGGCCGGGCTACCTTTTTGCCCCTCGACACCATCCGCAGTGGCGGCGACAATCGTGCCCCTACCACGGGTGAGGGTGTCATCGGCGTGGCGGCCGCCTTGGTGCAGAGCGAAGCCCGTTACGCCAAAGTGGTCGATTATCTGCTCAGCCGCACCTTGATTGTGGCCGATTTGGTGGTGGCTCGCCGCGAAATCAGCCGCATCGGTGGAGGTTGGCAAATCGTCACCGTCGGGGGCGAGCAGGTCAGTAGCGGCGGTTCGCTCACCGGGGGCGCCCAAGTGCGCGACGGCGGCACCTTGCGCCGCGAACGCGATGTGCGTGAATTGCCCGGCGAAATCGCCACCGCCAAGGCCGAGGTCGACCGCCTCGCCGGCCTCACCGCCCGGAGCAATAGCCAGCTCCAACAATACGAACAAACCCTGCGCCAACATGAGCAACAGCGCCAAGTGGTGCAAGGCCAACTACAAACCCTGCAACAGCAACGCGAAGCCGCCCAACGCACCTACAACAAAGCCGAATCCGATGTGGCGTTGGTGAATCAACAGGCCAGCAACGCCGGCGACCGCCACCGCGATTCCAATAGCCAACGCGCAGTGCTCAACCAAGAGTTACTCGATTTGGCGGTGCAACAACAACAGCAACGCGCCGCCCTCGACCAGGCCTTCAAAGATGAGCAAATCCTAATCGAACAGAGCTACGCCGACGAAGATCGCCGCACCGCCGCCCAGCAACAGCTCACCGACGCCGAAGGGCAGTTGCGCGCCACCATGGCCACCATCCAGGCCAGCGCGCAACGCCTCGCCAGCCTCGAGGCCACCCTACACCAACGCCACGCTCGCAGCGCCGAGCTCGACCGCGAACGCACGGCACTCACCAGCGAGACGGCCGCCCAACAAACCGAGCTCCACGAGGTACAAACCCACATCGCCGCCATCCAAACCCAGCTCGCCCCCCGCGAGGCCCAGTTGCGCGCCGCCGAAGCCGAATTACCCGGCCACGAACGCCAAGAACAAACCCTCAGCCAACAGTTGCGCGATGCCGAAGCCGACGCCAGTCGCACCGCCTTGCAACTGCAACGGGCCAGCGACCGCGTCGATGTGTTAATCCAACGCGCGCAGAGCGAAGGCTACGACCTCACCGTTTTGACCAACAGCAACGAGCCCGTCACCGGCGACGAAGCCAGCCTCAACCAGCAGCTCAACACCCTGCGGGCCCAGTTGCAACGCCTCGGGCCAGTCAACCCCTTGGCACTCGAAGAGTTCGACGAAGCCAACGAGCGCTATACCTTTCTCACCGTCCAAGTGGGCGATTTGCGCACCGCCGCGGGTAGTTTGACCGAGCTGATCGCCGAGCTTGATGCCACCATGCGCGCCAATTTCGAAAAAACCTTCGGCGCCGTCGCCCGTGAATTTGCCCTCACCTTCCAAATCATGTTTGGCGGCGGTAGTGCCACCCTCGAGTTGGTCAAGCAGGGCGACGGTGGGGCGTTGGCCGATATCGGCATCGAAATCAACGCCCGCCCCCCCGGCAAACGCCAACAAAACCTGGCCTTGCTGTCGGGGGGCGAACGCTCACTCACCGCCTCGGCGTTGCTGTTTGCCATCCTCAAAGTCAAACCGACGCCGTTTTGTGTGCTCGACGAGGTCGATGCCGCCCTCGACGAAGCCAATGTGGCCCGCTTCCGAGCCGCCCTCGCCGATTTGCGCGACACCTCGCAGTTTATTGTGGTCACCCACAACCGTGGTACTATCGAAATAGCAGATTCAATTTATGGCGTGTCAATGGGTGACGACAGCGCCTCGCGCGTCCTGTCGCTCCGGCTCGATGAATTGGTCAAAGAACATCCGCATCTCAAATAACAAAGGAACTAGCATGCCACGTCTCAACGATTTTCACGCCGTTGTCTTTGATATGGACGGCACCTTGACCCCCAATATGCACCTACATGGCCAAGCCTTTGATATTTTTATGCAAAAATACGCCATCCCCATCCCCGACGAAACCGTCGCTGCTAGTTTGTCGGGCAAACGCAACAGCGAAATCTTCCCGATTTTGTTTGGGCGCGACCTGCATGCCGAAGAGCTCGAGCGCTATGCCGACGAAAAAGAAAACCTCTACCGCACCTTGATGGAACAAGTGCACGCCGTCCCCGGCCTGCACGACTTTTTGGTGCACCTCGACAGCAACAACATGCCCTCGGCCATTGCCACCTCGGCGCCTCACGGTAACGTAGCCCCCACCTTGAACCGCCTCAATTTACCCACATACTTCGCCACCATTACCCTCGGCAGCGAAGTCAAGCACGGCAAACCAGCCCCCGATATTTTCATCGAAGCCGCCCGCCGCCTCGGCGTCGCCCCCGCCCAGTGCATCGGCGTCGAAGACAGCTTCGCCGGATTGCAATCCGTACGGGCGTCTGGCATGTATACGGTGGCCATCGCCACCACCCACACCAAAGACGAGCTGGCCTACGCCCAAGCCGATGTGATTGTCAGCGATTACTACGAATTGTTGCGCCATTTCGAAGTGGCATAACACGGCGCGCCCCACGTTTTTTCACAAAATAATCACACCACAAGGATGCCCATGCGTATCGATTTGCAAATCCATTCTGACGCCTTGCCCCATCATTCCAGCTGGCGCCCCGGCACGCTCATCCCCGCCGTGCGGATTGCGGGGCTGGCGGTGTTTGCCATCACCGACCACAACACCACCGCCGGCGTCAGTGCCATGCGAGCCGCCGCTGATCAAGCGGGGCTGGGGTTTGTGGCAGGCTGCGAAATCGATAGCGCCAACGGGGGCAAACTCTGGCATACCCTGATGTACGGCATCGACCCCGACCACCCCGCCGTGCTGGCGCTCTGCACCTCGGTCGATGCCCGCAACGCCGGCGACGCCAATCAGCTCATCAGCCAGCTCCCCCGTGAAGGCTGGCAGTTGCCTGATTTGGCCACCAGCCTCGGGCGCCGCCCCAATGTCGCCGATGTGGCTACCGCCCTCGCCCGCCACAATCAGCTCCCCGATCGTGTCGATGGCGACGACGAAGCCGCCGGCATGCGCTTTTTGTTGGAACGCAGTGGTTCATACAATCCCCCCAGTGTCGCCGAAGTCATCGCGGTAGCGCATCAGGCCGGCGGGGTGGCAGTGCTGGCGCACCCGGGGCGGAGCAAAGGGGTCTATGCCATCCCCGCCGATGCCGCCGACATCGCCAGCATGGTGGCGATTGGTCTCGACGGCCTCGAAGTCTTTTATCCGGTGCATACTCCCGAGCAGACACAGTTTTTGCAACAGCAGGCTGAATTACACCATTTGCTCATCAGCGGCGGATCTGATTCGCATCACCCCAACCAAGCCTTGGCGCAATGGGACGCCACTCCCATGCTGCCGTTGTTGCGCCGCGTGGGCCTCATCCGCTAGCAGAGGAGCCGTCATGACGATTTTCACCACCACCGTCACCGCGACGGTAGCGACCGACCTCCCCACCACCTTCCGGCATTTGACCGGCATGGACGTACCTGCCGTCTTCCAGGGGGCCGGTCCGTTGCCCGCTGTGACGGCCGTACGCAATCAGACGGGTAATTGGGATGCGGTGGGTCAGGCCCGCACTATCGTGTTGTCAGACCACAGCACCGCCTGCGAAACCCTTGACAACTACCAATTCCCGCACACCTTTGGCTATACTGTCACCGGCTACACCAGCGTGTTGCGCCTACTGGTCACCAAAGGGGTCGCCACCTGGCACTGCACCAACACCCCCGCCGGCACCCTCATCAGCTGGCAATACGCCTACCATGCCCGTTCGGTGCTGGCAGTACCGTTGTTGTGGTTGTTGATGGTATTGTTTTGGAAAAAATATATGCGGGCGGCGGTGAATATCTTACAAATACAACTCCACGGTGCCCCTACGCAGTCCGCATGACTTGCGTTACCGAATTATCACGACGTACGACAAAGGAACTATTACTCATGCCAACAGCACCAATCAAACCCCTGACCACCTTTGATGTCATCGACCAACTGGACATCCGCGTCGGCACCATCGAGCGGGTCGAAGAGGTCGCCAAATCTGACAAACTGATGCGCCTCGTAGTCAATTTTGGTGATCATACCCGCAATATTTTGGCCGGCATCAAACAAGAACGCCCCGACCTCCAAGTATTGGTAGGCCGACAGGCGTTGTTTATCGTCAATCTGGCCCCCAAAAAGATGGCCGGCGAAATGTCCGAAGGCATGTTGTTCGATATCGGCTTTGCCGATGGCATCACCCCCGTCCTCGCCACCCCCGAGCAGCCGGTACCCAATGGCACGCGGGCCGGCTAAGGCTTATAGCCCCTGTTGTTGGCGGAAGTAGGCCACCAAGGCGTTGGCGTGACCGTGCCCCATGGCATAGGTTTGCTTGAGGTGGGCCACCATGTCCATGTGTTTGATGGGACCAAGGGCGTGTAATACCTCCATCCAATAGGCAATGGGCTGACCGTATTTGGCTTCGATTGAGGGGAAGTACGACGCTGGTCCTTTGGGTGCATCACTCATTATCTCACTCCAAATCACAAATTCGCGAATCCGATCGCAAGGATGTCCTCATGCATTATTTTACCCCACGGCGCGCCGGGCATTTTTTGCTGACGGCCTTTAGCGGAATGATTGTCTTCCATTTACTCGTCATCCGTGGCACCATTCCCGCCTCGCTCATCTGGGGTGGGGGCGCCACCCCCGACAATGCCATCGGACTCGAGCTGATTGCGATTGGGGTTATCGCCCTGTTTATTTTCATCATCGCCAACAACTTGGGCTACATCAAACCATTGTTTCCGCGCCTGATGCGCTGGAACATGTGGCTGATTTGTGGCTATTTGTGCCTCAATACCCTCGGCAATGCAGTATCAGCGGCGCCATTCGAGCAGTTTTTCTTTGCCCCGCTGACCTTGGTGATGGCCATTTGTGCGGGACGAGTAGCCTATGGACAACGCACTTCGCGCAGGAGCTAACATGCCAACGATTCTTCTTTTTGACGGCGTCTGTAATCTTTGTAACGGGGCGGTGCGCTGGATTATCCCTCGCGACCCCCACGGCAATATCCACTTCGCCTCACTACAATCCGCGACTGGGCAAGCCCTCGCCGCCCAACACGGCATCGACACCAGCACCCTCTCGACCATTGTCCTCATCCACGCCGGCACCGCCTATACGGCCAGTGATGCGGCCCTGCTCCTCTGCACCCAATTAGTCTGGCCCTGGCCACTCCTCGCACCGTTGCGCATCGTACCACGATTCATCCGCGATGCCGTTTACTATTTTGTGGCTCGCAATCGTTACCGCTGGTTTGGTCAATCCCAAAGTTGTATGCTGCCCTTGCCTGCCTATCAATCACGTTTTTTGGAAAAATAACATCCGCCCCGTATGGGCGAATTGAGGCGAATTTATTCGCCCCTACGCCCCTACGCCCCATCCGCCCCGTACGGGCGAATTGAGGCGAATAAATTCGCCTTTTATTCGCCCCTACCCATCCGCCCCCATCCGTCCATGCGCGTAGCAAATCGCCGTCGATCTAGATGGCGCCTACCACGCGATGGGGCACATAGGGCTCTTCGAGGTAGGCCACGTCGGCACTGCTCAATGTCACCTGCAACGCCCCCACCGCCTCATCGAGATGGGCGATTTTGGTGGCGCCGATAATCGGTGCCGCCACCGATTGCGTTTGCAACAACCACGCCAAGGCAATATGCGTGCGGGTCACGGCGTATTTCGTAGCCAGTTCAGCCACCCGCTCGACAATCAATTTGTCGACATCGGCCGTCGCATCGTATTTACTTTTGACAGTTTGGTCGGTCTGGGCGCGGAGCGAACTCTCTGCCGACCAATCGCGGGTCAAACGCCCCGCCGCCAACGGGCTATACGGAGTCACTGCGATTTTGGCGTCGCGACACAACGGCATCATTTCGCGCTCTTCTTCACGATAAATCAAGTTGAGGTGGTTTTGCATCGACACAAAGCGCGCCCAGCCATGTTTTTCCGAAGTAAACAAGGCTTTCTGGAACTGCCAGGCATACATCGCACTCGCGCCAATATAGCGAGTTTTGCCGGCCCGCACCACGTCGTTCAAGGCTTCCATCGTCTCTTCGATGGGGGTGCTGTAGTCCCAGCGATGGATGATGTAGAGGTCGACGTAGTCCATCCCCAGCCGGGTCAGACTTTTGTCGATCTCGCTCAAAATCGCCTTGCGTGACAAGCCGCCCCCGTTGGGGCCTTGATGCATTTTGCCGTGAATTTTGGTGGCCACCACGATTTCATTGCGATTGGCGTAGTCCTTCAAGGCCCGACCGACAAATTCTTCGCTTTTGCCCAGCGAATAAATATTGGCCGTATCAAAGAAGTTAATTCCCAAATCCAAGGCTTTTTTGATGATGGGACGACTGTCTGCTTCGTTGAGCGCCCATTTGTGGATCCAGCCGTCAGCATCCCCAAAGCCCATGCACCCCAAACAAATCCGCGATACGTCCAGTCCGGTGTTGCCTAATTTGGTGTATTCCATTGTGTGGTTCTTTCTATCTGAGAAACCGTATTATTCGCCACGATATTGGGCGTCACTGACCTGTTCCAGCCAATCGGCGTTTTTGCCATCGAGATGCTCATGGATGGCGATATGCGTTAGCGCCGTGGTCGACGCCGCGCCATGCCAATGTTTTTCGCCCGCCGGAATCCATACCACATCGCCGGCGCGGATTTCTTGGATGGGTTGGTCCCAGCATTGCACCCAACCACATCCCGTACGGGCGAATTGAGGCGAATAAATTCGCCTTTTATTCGCCCCTACTCGTGCCATTGCGGATAATGTCCATATCACCTCGTTGTATAGTCATTCATTCATGCGACGCCACAAAGCGCACATACAAGCGCTTGTTTTGTTTGCCTTTGTTTTCACTCTTAAAAATCGTACCGGCGCCCACTGCGTGGGTGTGGCGCACATGCGTGCCACCACAGGCTTGACCGTCAAAGCCGACGATTTCGACAATCCGTATCATGCCCTGATAGACAGGGGGCTTGACGTTCAAGGTGCGAATCAAATCGGGGCGCTGCGCAAATTCGTCGGAAGGCATGGTATAGGCCCGCACGGCGTGATTGGCCGCTAGGGTCTCGTTCATACGCAACTCGAGGTCGGCCAGCACCACCGGGTCGAGCCACGACATCGCAAAGTCGATGCGGGCATAATCGGTCGTCATCTGCGCGCCGGTAATCCAGGCCTGGTAATGCGTCATCGCCAAGGTGTTGAGCACATGCAAGGCAGTATGATAGCGCGACAATATCGCCCGGCGGGGGGCATCGACCTGCAATTCGACCTGTTGGCCTACCTCCACCGCCGCCACACTCTGGTGCCAGATCCAATCATCGGCATCTACTGCTACACCGCTAATTGCGACGCCAGCGACGGTGCCCGTGTCGCACGGTTGACCACCACCCCCCACAAAAAAAGGGCTCTGATCGACCGTAAATGCGCCATCTACCACCGCCTGTACGGTGGCGATCGTGGTGACGCATTGGTCGTCGTGCAGATATACCCGCTGCGTGCTCATGCCAGCGC
>JBBAWW010000092.1:0-163 GCA_040397035.1 Roseiflexaceae bacterium
CGATATATGGCGAATGGGGCGAATATATATGGCGGATGGGCGAATGGGGCGAATAAATTCGCTGGATTATTCGCCCGTACGATATATGGCGAATGGGGCGAATATATATGGCGGATGGGCGAATGGGGCGAATTTCATTCGCGGTGTGATATGGGGGCGAATG
>JBBAWW010000092.1:263-13318 GCA_040397035.1 Roseiflexaceae bacterium
GAGCGAATTTCATTCGCGGTGTGATATGGGGGCGAATGGAGCGAATTTCATTCGCGGTGTGATATGGGGGCGAATGGAGCGAATTTCATTCGCTGTTATTCGCCCCTACTGAATCCTTCGGCCACGAGGGCGGCATGCACGTCGGCAACGACCTGGGCGTCGGCGGTAGAATGCATGCCGCGCGGCACATGCACCACAAACCCGGCGTCGCGGGCGGCGCGGGCATTGGCTTGGATGCAGTACTCGGATTGCACGCCGATAATCGTGACATGTGTGATGCCGTGGGCGTTGAGCTGATCAACAATCTCAGGGTTTTCGCTAAAGGCACTAAACACCGTTTTGCGGTAGATTTTTTCGTGAGGGGCCACCGGCAACACCAGCTGCCAGGCCGCGCTGAATGGCTCATCCATGTCGCCGGCCGGGCCGTCGTGCTGGATGTGGATGACGAGGTCGCCCTGCTGGCGCGCCGCGGCCAAGGCCTCGGTCATCTGCGCCAAAAAGGTGTCGGCGTTGTAGATGCCGTAGCGTGGGTCGAATTGGTTTTGCTGGAGGTCGACAAAAAAGACTGCATGGTTGGTGGTCATACCTGCTCCCCTCACCGATATTACTTGGCTATAGTATACCTGTGATGGTGCCAGAAATGTGCGCATACGGTAGGTGGATGCCTACTTATTCACGTGGCGCAGGGAGTTTTTTTATCAAAATAATTAGCCGATCAGTGGTGACAACAATGCGATGCAGCTCCCCAAGCCGATCCCGAGGATGATGATGCGCGTGCCGCAGCCGCGGGTGGTGCGGTAGTAGATGCGGTTGTAGAGGGCGCGGCGGGGGTTGGTAATCCAGCCGAAGCCGCGCGGGGCTTTGAGACCCAGATTGTGGCGGAGGTAGCGCTTGACGGACAAACGGGCGGCGATTCTTTTTCTGAGTGAGGGGATGCGTAACCCGAAACGGACTTTCATCGCAGGCTCCTTGCTGATGACGTGACACGTCATGCCGTAGCAACAGTATACGCTATCGCTGACGGCTGTCGAGGATGGTATGATAAACGCACAACCAGAATCTCACTATATAGCTGCCGATGTTGGTAGCGAGGAGCAATCCGCCATGACGACGCTACGTGTCGAGCCGTTGACGATGCCCGGGGTGGAATTGGGCGCCGAAAATCCCCTGCCGCGCTTCCGGGAGCGCAATCCACACCGCCATGTGCGGATGGATGCCGCCATGCCCGAAATCAAAAAAACACTGCTCGGCGCAGAATGTGGCAACCGCGTGTTGCCCTACCGCATGCAAGACAATTACACCCGCCAGCGCACCCCCATCAGCTATGACACGGTGGTACTCGAAAACGATATCCTCAAAGCGACCTTTATGCCGTGCTTGGGGGGCCGCTTGTGGTCACTGTTCCACAAGCCGTCACAACGCGAATTGTTGAACCGCAATCCGGTCTTTCAGCCGGCCAATTTGGCCAACCGCAACGCCTGGTTTTCGGGGGGGATCGAATGGAACGTTAGCCAATACGGGCATACCTTTGGCACTTGTGCCCCCGTCTATGCGGCGGCCATTAGCGGCGCCGATGGTGAGCCAGGGCTACGGCTGTATGAGTACGAGCGCTGTAAAAATTTGTTTTGGCAGATTGATTTCTACTTGCCCCCGGGCTCGCCGTGGCTGATTGCCCACACCCGCGTGGCCAACCCCAACGACAACGACACGTCGATGTATTGGTGGACCAATACCGCCGTCGACGAAAGCCCTACCGTGCGGGTGCTGGCGCCGACCCGCAAGATTATTTATACCGACGTGACAGGCAAGAATTTCGATTTCGGCTATGGCGAAATGCCTATTTTGGCGACGTTTGACCACAAAGATGCCTCGTATTCGTTGCATTCGGGCTCGGCCAACGAGTATTTTTTCCAACAAGACACCGCCGACATGCCGTGGGAAGCGGCGCTCGACCACGACGGCAGTGGCTTCATCGAAGCCTCGACGCCGTTTTTGCGCTACCGCAAAATGTTTTGTTGGGGCAGTCATCAAGGGGGGCGCCATTGGCAAGAATTCCTCGCACCCGGTGGCAAACCTTACCTCGAAATCCAAGCGGGCATTGCGCCATCGCAACTGCACGGCCTCAATATGCCCGCCAAGGCTGATTGGCATTGGACGCAGATTTTTGGCTTGTACCAAGGCGATGCGACGGCCGTGCACTCACCTGACTGGGATACGGCCTGGCAGAGCGTCGATCGTGACCTCAAAGCCCAGCTGAGCCCGGCGCAATTGCAGGCCATCGATGCCGTGTATACCCAGCGCGCCGACCTGCCAGCCACACACATCGTGCAGGCCGGGTCGGGCTGGGGCGCGGTGGAGTTGGCGCGCCGCCAGGTGCAGCCGGCCCCGGCGGTGCCGGCCTCGTTTGTCTTCCCGACCGCCACGATTGACGCCGAGCAAGCCAAATGGCTGCAGTTGTTGCGCGATGGTCACTTGCCCAGCCAAGCCCCGACAGCCTTGGCGGGGGAGTGGATGGTGCAACCGGAATGGCAGACCCTGCTCGAACAGAGCGCCCAGACGGCCAATGACTGGTATGCCTTGTTGCATGTGGGCGTGATGCGCCTAGAGCACTTCGATGCGGTGGGTGCGCGGGCGGCTTGGCAGGCTTCGCTGGCCTTGCAACCCTCGGCGTGGGTCTGGCGCAACCTGGCGGTGCTGGCGCGTTGGGATGGCGATATGGCCGAGGCTCAGCGCTGTATGCACCAGGCCTGGCAGTTGAGCCCCGCTACGATGGAAATAGCCCAAGAATATATGGAATTGTTGTGTGCGGCTAATTTGTTTGCCGAGGCGCAGGTGGTGTATCAGGCCTTGCCGCTGGTGGTGCAACAACACGACCGCATCCAGATTTTGTGGGGGCGGATTGCCTTGGAACTCGGTGATTTGGCGACGGTCGCGCAATTGATGCACCACGAATA
Organism: Roseiflexaceae bacterium; assembly: GCA_040397035.1. GTDB lineage: Bacteria > Chloroflexota > Chloroflexia > Chloroflexales > Roseiflexaceae > UBA965. Next base: position 3,218 of record JBBAWW010000092.1, read on the forward strand.
TGCGGTGGTGCGCGAAGGTGAAACCGAGCTGAGCGATATCTGGTTTGGTATGTGGTATCGCCGGCTGGCTGCGGAGCGTGGTACCCTGTTGAGCGACGCCGAAAAAGCCGAGGTGCGCAAAAATTATCCCCCGCCGGCGCATATCGATTTCCGGAGCATCACGAAATAATGCGGGGCATGCCCGCGCATCCCGGTTTGCAATACGTGGCGCAACAGCGTATACTGAAAGACGTATTGTTGACTTGTAATTTCCGGGAGGGGGGTGACCTACGCGCATGAAAATCGAACGCCGTGATGGTGAGAGCATTGAACAACTGCTTCGCCGCTTTAACAAGGTTGTCGTTGCCGAGCGCATCACCAAGACCTACCGCGAAAAGATGGCATTTGTCTCGAAGAGCGAACAACGCAAAGAGAAAGTTCGCCGTGCTGAACGCAATCGTCGCAAGAAGATGGCTCAGACCGGTCACTAGCAGCTGTTTTTTGCATATTCAAGCCGTTCCGGTCGTTACCGGAGCGGCTTTGGTATGTTTATTCTACAATACGTTTATTGAGTGACAGATAGGGAATGGATATACTATGTTTGACCGTCTCAAGACCGTTGTAACTCGTTACGACGAATTAACCCAGCAATTGGCCGACCAAGCCGTGCTTGGCGATATCACGCGCTTGCAACAAATTGCCCGTGAGCAACGCGAGCTTGAGTTGGTTGTGACGTCGTACCAACGCTATGCCCGCATCGAACAACAACTCATCGACGCCCAAACCATGTTTAACGAAAACGCTGATGACGCCGATTTGCGCGCCATGGCCCAAGAAGAACTCGCCACCCTCAATGCCGAGCGCGAGCAACTCGAACAATCCCTCAAGCTACTGTTGCTCCCCCGTGACCCCAACGACGAACGGAGCGTGATTATGGAATTGCGCCAAGGCGAAGGTGGCGACGAGTCGGCCCTGTTTGCGGCCGACCTCTACCGCATGTACTTGCGCTATGCCGAGCGGGTAGGCTGGAAGGTCGAATTGCTCAATTCCAGCGAAAACGGTATCGGTGGCTATAAAGAAGTCTCGCTCGAAATCCATGGCGACGGCGCCTATAGCCGCCTCAAATACGAAGGTGGCGTCCATCGCGTGCAACGCGTGCCGGCCACCGAAGCCCGTGGCCGCATCCACACCTCTACCGCCACAGTGGCAGTGTTGCCCAAACTCGACGACGACGGTGCGGTCGACATCAAACAAGAAGACCTGCGTATCGACGTCTTTCGTTCCGGTGGGCATGGTGGCCAAGGGGTCAATACGACCGACTCGGCTGTGCGGATTGTCTACAGAGGGGGCACGCCTGACGAAATGGTGGTGACCTGTCAAGATGGGCGCTCACAACTCAAAAATAAAGAAAAAGCGATGGGTGTGTTGCGGGCTCGCTTGTTTGCCATCCAAGAAGCCAAACGCGCCAAGGCCATTGGTGAATCGCGGCTGGCCCAAGTGGGGACCGGCGAACGTGCCGAAAAAATCCGCACCTACAATTTCCCGCAAGACCGCATCACCGACCACCGCGTGGGTCAGAGTTTTTCCAACTTGCCGGCGGTGCTCGATGGTGATATCGAACGGATGATTGATGCCTTGACGGTGTACGACAACGCCGAACGCTTGCGCGCTGTCGGTGTCGACGCCTAATCCAAAGGGGCGCTGATGGGCAATTTGCATTCGCGGTTGTTGCTCCGGCAACGCCTGCGCCAACTGATTTTGATGCGCGAAACCGGCCCCAAGCGCCCCGCCTGGCATTTGCAACGGGCCCGCTTGATTTGGGGATTGCACGACGCCCTTGCGGCTCTTGATGGAGGAGAAACGCCCATGTTTCCGCAAACACTCATCGATTATCTGACGCCCCAACTCCCCACCTATATCGAGCAATTGCGCCAGCTGTGCGCCATCGAATGCCCCAGCGAATCCAAACCTGGCGTCGATGAAGCGGGTGATTGGGTGGCCCGTTGGGCCCGGCAACGGGGCTGGGAACTCAAGCGCTGGAAGGACAATCAGGCCGGCGATACGATTGCCTTTACCATTCGTGGTCGCAGTGGTCCGCGCATCCTGCTCGCTGCCCACCTCGATACCGTCTATCCCGTCGGTATCGCCGCCCAACGCCCGTTGCGCATCGAGGGTGATAGCTTGTTTGCACCAGGGTCGTGCGACAACAAAAGTGGTTTGTTGTCGGCCATGTATGCCATGGCGGCCCTCGAAGAATGTGGTGGCCTCGGTAATATTGGGGCGATTACCTTGCTGTGTGGTGGCGACGAAGAAACCGATATGCGGGTGTCGCGCTTGGCCTTTGCCGAACTTGCCCCCCAGCACGATGTGGCCTTGGTACTCGAAGCGGGCCGCGAAAACGGCGATATTGTCAGCGCCCGCAAAGGCGGTGGCTTGTTTGGCTTCGAGGTGCAGGGCAAAGCGGCGCATGCCGGCGTCGAACCCCACAAAGGCGCCAACGCCATTGTGCAACTGGCCTACCAAAGCGTGGCCTTGCACGCCCTCAACGGCCTACGCCCGGGCGTAACCATCAATGTGGGGGTGGTGAGTGGTGGTAGCGTGTCGAACACGGTGCCTGATTATGCCAGCGCCAAAATCGACGTGCGGATTGTCGATCCCGCCGACCAAGACGTGGTCACCGCAGCGATTTTGCAGATTGCCGCGACGAATCATGTGGCCGGGACGGCCACCACCGTCACCGGTGGCTTCAAAGTACCGGCCATGGCCTGTACATCCCAAATCGCTCAGATTGCGGCGGTCGCCAAGCAGGCGGCGCTCGATCTCGGCTTTACTACCAACGATGCGCATACCGGTGGTATGTCGTATGCCAATTATTTGGCTGAGTTGGGCTTGCCGGTGATTGACGGCCTCGGCCCGGTGGGTGGCAACGACCATAGCCCGCGTGAATACATCAGTGTGGCCAGTATCGTGCCACGCACGGCGCTCCTGGCGCTGCTGATGACCCGCCTCAAGGATGTGGTGGCAACGGAATAGGTGATCTCACGAAAACACCCTCCTGCCACGCAATTGCGTGGCAGGAGGGTGTTTTTTGGACGCGAATTTATTTCCTGCCTACCACGGGGACTCAACGTCGAGGTCATAGGTGACTGTCCATACTTCGGGTTGGTCGACATATTTCACATTGACCATGGCACCGGCTTGGGCACACCACGAGTCACCCCACCAGCGCCCGCCCCATGAAGTCCAGGTTTGTGGTTCACAATCACCAATCCCACCGGCTAGCCAGGCTTGGCCGTTGAATGTCATTACTGCGGCTACCGATGAAATTTCGAGGGATAACTGACCGGCGGCACTCACCAAACAAGCCACTTCAGCCGAGACGCGGGCGCTGAGGTAGCCACCCCACGATTCGGTACCTACTGACGGAGCGATTTGTTTGAAGTACCAGCCGCGGATTTCGCCGGTAGCGATGACTTCCAGCGTACATCCATTGTTGTAGATGGGCACACTAATCGCGACGCTGATATACAGCCCCGAATAGATGGACGTTCCCCCTTTATCTGCGGCCAGTTTGGCCATCAAGGTGGGATATTGGGCAATCAATACGGCCGAGTTGGTGGGCAGTGTACCCACCAGGAATTGTACTGATGCCCCCACGTTTTTGAATTTGCCCGTACCATTGAAGCCAAAGTAGCCAATCAATGTCGAGTTGTATTCACCGATGCCAAACACCACGCCGATGTTTTGGAATTCCACCGAGGCGAAGCTAACGTTGTAGACCTTGATGCCCCCTTCGATGCGGCGACTGCCGGATGCGGTGCCAATCACCAGTTGTACATCGAAGTACACGTTATTGGAGAGCAAGTCGGACCGAATGTTGTTGGCGAGGATGATGATTTCGCCATCACTATTGAGGTTGAGCGAGATGCGGTCGACATGCAACAAGGTGTCGCTGCCACAAGTGCCGGTGCCTGCCCGTTTGATGTCCATGTAGCTACCAAACGCCAGCTCGGTCATTTTGAAGTCACCGGCCGAGGTGATTTGGAATGCAGCCGCCCCGTGGCCGTTCTTCAAGCTGGTACAGGTTTTTGCTAGTACAGAGCCTTGTTTGAGGGGGGTAATGCCCTTGCTGGTGGAATCAACATAGGTCTCGGTTGCAACCGCCGCCTTGAGTTTGGGCTCGAGGAAGTTAAAGACGTTTTGGTAGTCGTTTCCACCCGTCAATACCGGACTGCCAGGCACATTGCCCCACGTGTAGGTGATGCTGTTTTGACTATAGCCTGTCCACAAATCTTGGAGCATGTCGACGGGGTCGTTGTCGTCGTTGGTGCCGTCATAGGTGCCATAGCCAAAGGTTTTGGACCAGGTTTTGACGTCGTCTTTGACATCGTTCCAGGCTGCATATGATTTAAACCCGGTGTTGGCACTATTGGGGCGATGGGTGGCCAAGGCTCGCAAGGCCGCTTGGCTGGCACTATAGCCGAGGTAGAGGCCGATGTCGGTCGTAAATACGCCACTCTTGAGGCGCCCATTCACCACCACCGCAATATCGGTTTTGAAGAGCTCGGCAGGTGCCGGCAACACCGATTGTTTGACCATCATGCCGGCCAGTACCCCACCCGATTTGTTGGCGATAAAGACCAAGGGCAACGGTAAATCGATGCGAGTGCTGCCTTGATCCCACACCCATTGGGCGATGACCGGATTCCAGAGCGTGTCGCCTTCGTTGCTGCCGTCGCCGGCGGTGCCCACGCTACCATCGCCTGCCGGTAATTCGGGTTCTGCCGATCCGCTTCTGACACTCCCCACACTAGCAGGGGTGCCGGCGCCGTTGATACAAGTGATGGTGGAGGAGGGGACGCACTTTTCGGTTTCACCGAAATACGACATGCCTATGTTGCCGTCGAGTACTTGCAGTCCACAGCCAATCGCATTGGTGACGGCAGTCGCACAGGCATAGAGCGAATCAGAGGTCAGGTTGCCACTGCCATCTTTGAGTTTGCTGGGGATGCCTCCCACAATCGGTCCAAATCCGAGCGTGGCTGGTTTGGACGCAGCGTTGAGTAATTCCATGTGGTAGCGATTGAGCAAGATGTCGTTGGGGGTAAACGGCATACCACTCACATAAATCTCGGGTGGGGTGGCAATGGTGATGTTGCCGTAGTCTCCATCGGGGAGCCATTCGCTGACGGCATTAATCTGGGCGGCATTGCCGTTTTTGTCACGGGCGGCCTTGGGCATGATGTCACCAGACAATTGCAAAATCATCGGTGGCAATGCATTTTTGGCAGCCGTGATTTGTGCTGGTGATGGTAATAAAGTGCCTCGTGATTTCCAATATTGTGAGACGTATTTGTTGATGGTGGCCGTTGATTTGGTATAGCCAAAGGTCATGGCACGCTGGTCAAAGTTCCAGTATTTGTGGTTGAGGTCGGTGCCCCCACTACCGTTCCCCACATCGCCACCCACCGGGCAACCCTTGCTGTCGAATTCGGTTAACTGCAACGGCAGGGTCAGGTCGCTGGGGTAGGGTAGGGTTAAATTACTTTCGATATCGCTAGGGGGCACGATGATATTGTCGACAAAAATCGCACTGAATTTTTGCAGTGTTTCATCGTAGCCCGTCGTGTTGTTTTTGACTGCGCTCCCACCCAATCCGTTGAGGATGATATGCTCACTAAAGCCACCGTAGCGCAGGTAGGCGTCCATGTCAGCAGTAAAGCTGCCAGTGCCATAACAGCCATAGGTCACACCATTGCTGCCATTGAAGTTGAGCCCGGGGTCGAGGTCTGATCGGTCAGACATGCCACGATCGATTTGCTCCCATGGTGATTCGACCGGTTTGGGCAGGCTGGAGTTGTAGGTGCTCATGCCGACAGGCGTGGTAGGTGCGGTATGAAACGTCATGGCCAACGTGTTTGTGACAGGGAACATACTAAAGCCGGGCCAACGAATCGTGTTGGTGGTACTCACTGCTGAGGTGATGCTCCCGAATTCACCCATGGTGAGGATTTGGGCGTTGGGAGTGAGCAACAAACTCTCTTTGCTAAAGCCTGGAATAAAAGCCATACTTTTGTCAATGGGCAGGTAATTGGCTTTGACGGTTAATGCTTTGCCACTCACGACTTTGGCATAGGTGGTGTCGCTGTCTTTGGCGTAGTAGGTCAAATCAAGCGTACTACTGACCAATGCACCACTTTTAATCAGGCTATTGGTCATAGTGATAGTGGCACCACCGAGGGCTTTGATTTCGAAGCCGGCTGGGTATGACGTGACATAATTGATGGCATTAGGATAGTTAAGTTGCCCCGTCAATCCTGCCACATTGACGACCATGACAGATCCATTGTATTTGTAGTCACGACCAATCACCCCCAGTGATCCCACAAAGCCACTATTGTTGTCGGGTACATTGGTACTGATTGCGGGAGGTGTGTATTTGAGGCGACTACTTGCTTCGAGGTTGTCAAATACCAGCCCTGATAAATCGCTGGGGATGGTGACAAAGCCGTCGAGCCGATAAAACCACGGCGCGTATTCGTCAACGATGACCAGATGTTGGCCGGCAATGGTTGGATTCCTCTCATAGCTCATATTACTCACAATGGCGCTAGCCAAGTTTGTGGTCGTATACAGCCCAGACATGTTTTGGGTATAAAACACCGCCGTGCTAGAACGGACAATGGACGCCAGCGGATCGGTGGTGGCACTGGCGAGTTGCAATTGATTGGCCACGGTGGTGGTAAGGGCGACGGTATTGGTGAATACGCCGTTGGCATCACTTTGGAAGGCAATATCGCGTAAATCGATGGTCAGCCCATTTATTCCTGATGCCGTGATTGTTGATGAGGATGCACCACTTGGGAATTGCGTCGTAAAGCTACTATTCCGCAAGGTGCTGTCACCATTGAGTGTCGCCATGATGATGACGTTGGTTTTGATGACATTGCTGCCAGCGCTCAATGTGCCGGCCAGATAGAGATTGCTGTTGGTGGTGGCGGGGTTGGGCAATAGACATGATTTGCTTTTGGACTTAAAGACGGTATCAATCGTAAAGGTCCAATCATTTCCCAAATCAATCACATTGGCAAGGACACTCGAACCATCCGTGGGGTTGTTACTAAATAGTCCGGTGGGGAGCAGGCTGGTTTTGCTGGTGGTTGAAGGAATCTGCTCGGCAGTCATCCCTGCAATACAGCCACTGGGGAGCCGGGTGACCCACCCGCTGGTATTGACTTCGGTGCCGATCTCAACATACTCAGTGGGATTACTGCTGTAGGCGGGTAGGGTGGTGGTATTGAAATAGCCGATGACTTCGTAGCTCGTACTGCTATGGGCGACTGCCATGTATTCATAGGTGCGATTGGAATCCATGACCGACGTATCTTCGATGACCCAGTTAAGATTTCTGCTGGCCCAACCACTAATTGTCGTGACTTGTTGCCACGGTACATCATTGTCTGGGGCATGGATGCTATTGGGTTGGATACGCCGGAACACTGCCACCAGCGGTGGCTTCTCGGTTTTGGCGTAATTTTTGGCATCGAGAAAAATACATACTTTGCGCGGTGGGGTGGCGGCATCGTTACAGACTTCGCTGTTGCTCGCCGACCACGTCGCATTGAGGTTGCCGAGGGCCGCCATGTTGCGTGGTGCATCCAAAAATACAGTGGGTGCGGGAGTGATATTGAGGTCGAGGAAGTTGTTGACATTGCGCAACCAGCGACTATTGAGTGTCGACGAGAGCTCTGTGGTAACCGTCAAGGCACTCGATACAGCCCCGACCCGCAATGATTCACCCGTGTCCATAGTGAAATTGAACGTACTGGCGTTGCCCGCCACGGTACGGGTGACGATGGTGCTGGGGGCTATCGGACTCGGGCGGGCAAGGATGACTGACCGCGAATAGATATCGGTGGTGCTGCCAAAATCAACAGTGACTTGGTTTTGGCGGTCACCGTTGTCGACTAACCTGAGCGTAAAGCGGGGTGTCACCAAGCCTTCGGCGCTCCAGCCCCGCTTACAGATGATTTTGGCCGGGCTGACATTGCCGTTGGCGTCTTGGTATTCGATTTTGTAGTAGACCGGCACATTGGCTTGTGATGGCACGTATTTGTCGATCAAATCAATTCCGTACGGGCTCACTAAGGAGATATTGGGCCGGAAGCGTTTGACCAGCACCCATTTGCCCGTCCCTAGTTTGCGGTAGAGCAATACTTGGGTGACATCGCTGGGGACGGCTAGTCGGCTAGGGAGTTTGTCGATACAGGGAGTCTTGGAGTTTTCGGTGCCGAGGATGGGGAGGGCGGGGGCAATCCGGTCAAATATGCCCCCTTTGACGGGGCGACTGGCTGCCGACCAATTGCCGGCGTTATCACGGACTTGGATGCGGTACCAATAAATACTCCCCACCGGTGGGGTATCAATATAGGTGGTGGTAATGTTGCGAGTAGGGGCCGGGATGGTCGCAATTGTTGTCCAATTGGCGAGTTTGAGTCCCGTCGTTATCGCCCGCGTCACATAAAACGTCGGTGTGGCACCAGCGCCACTACGGTCGAGATCGAAGTAGCGCCACGATAATCGGATACGCCCGGGTAATACCGATGGTTGGGTAGGATAGAGTGGGGTAGCGACGATTTTGTCAACCGCCGTGGGGGGGATTAAATCGCGTTTGATGGCAGAACTGAGCGTGTTCGAACAGGTGCCTTCGTTGTTGGCGATGTCGAGGGGACAAACTTTGTAGCTCCATGATTTGTATTGGGCTGGTGCCGTAATAATATCATCGACGAAATAATAGGCTTCATCGCTATAGGCGGCCACGGTGCGGGTGACGGTTTTGGTGTCAAAAACCACGGCTGGCAGCGGGCTGATGGGTTGATAATTCGAGATACTGACGGGGTCGCTATTTACCTTGTTCCACAGTATTGCTACAGGATCTGTGCGATAGACGTTGTAGCCACTCACAATTCGGCCGCCGGTGACGACGCCTTTGGTCCACGTCAAAAACACTTTGCCGTCGTTGCTTACTTCGTTTTGCATGATGCCAGGATCATAGCGCTCGGGGCTGGTGACTGCGCGAGTTGTCCCAATCACCCCTACTTCACCTGGACCGGTTGGAGCATCATAGACGCCGGCTTCCTTCAGAAGGGTTGGAATGGGGATGCTGGGCGTCGCACTATCTGCGCTAATGGTGACACTGCCAATTAATGGACTGGTAGTGCCAGCCTTGTAGATATTGTATGTGTAGATGCTATTCAGATTGGAGGTGTTGACATGGGTATAACTCAACCCCATCTTTTGGGCGAGCACGGGGATACGTTGCACTGCGGTCCGCGCCTTGATGAGCGTGCGGGTCTCGGTAACCGTTCGTGAGGGAGCTGCGATTAACCCGTTTACTGAGGCAAGTGTGGTAATCAACTGATTGACGCTGATGGTATCAGTATAGTACCCCGTTGGACTAAAGGTTTGGAGCAACCCGTCCAGCGTATCACTCGATAATCCGCTTTGAAAGGCGGTGATGTCGAATGAGCTGGTACTGGTAATCGCTCGCGTGGTAGCGATTTTCGTGTAACTTATTGGTGCAATACCAATGCCTTGGAAAATATCATACGCACCGATTTTGGCGCTGGTATTGGCCCAATTGAGCACCACCGTGCGATTCGAGAATGTTTTGCTTTGCCCATACAACACATCAATTGTTGGTGTTGGTGTCTTTGGACAAGCTGCGGGAGGATTACAGGCTTTGTTGCTGACCGCTGCCGGCATTATTTGGCGTACAATCCGTGGCGGTCGTGATGATTGGGCCGCCACATGTGTAGGGAATAATGCGAAAAATATTCCGAAAATTACTACAACATTGAGCACCCATAGGGAATGGTGATGCGGGCGGTGTTGCGTGCGATTCATAAAAAAGACTCCTTGTTTGTGCCGGTTTTTATGCGGCGAAGGGATATGCTAATCACTTTCTGTACCGTGTTGGTTATGAATTTATTTTCAAAAAATGTAAATTATATCCACATTATCACAGCATTGGAATAATTACAATAGGGTGTGCACAATACCTACGTCAATCTAGGCGGCTCGTTGGTTGTGGGGCGGTGCATTGATACGCCAAAGTGCTAA
>JBBAWW010000093.1:0-3905 GCA_040397035.1 Roseiflexaceae bacterium
GCTGCGTCGTACTGCGTCTCCACCATGCAACGCATGGTGATACGAAGTAGGAAGTAGGAAGCATGAAGATCGGCGCTCACAAACAAGACATTTTAGGCTGGAATAGTATATATTTGACCAAATTATGTAGCCAAATAATGATATAACGACGGTATTCACGAAACGTACAAACTGATAATCGACTTACGATACGCAGCACCAATCCGCGGTACATGGTTCCCGGCATCGAAGCGCAACACGTACCAGCGCTGTTATTTTCTTAGAAAGCACCTCATGAAACTCACCCCCGAACAACATACATCCATGGCAGCCCAAATCTACCAAGCCCAACAAGCAGGCAAAAGCATCCAACCGCCCTCATGGAGCATTGAATATGACTTTGACGATGCCTACCAGATTCGGCGGATATTTGTTGACTTGCAGATTGCCGCTGGTGCACAGCCCAAAGGCCACAAACTGGGCTTCACGTCGCTGGTCATGCAACAGTTGTATGGTATGACCGGCCCCGATTTCGGAATTTTGCTCGACACCATGTTTTGTTGGGCAGATCAGCCCGTGCGGGTGCGCCATCTGAGTGATATGCGGGTAGAGCCCGAAATCGCCTTTGAACTCGGGCAACCATTGGCGGGGCCGGGCGTCACCATCCAAGACGTGCTCGATGCCACCATCCGGGTGTGGCCGGCTATCGAGGTAATTGACAGTCGGGTGGGGGGCTTGCAGGCCAGCGCCACTGATTCGTTGGCCGACAACGCCGGGGCAGGGTTGGTCATCCTTGGCACGACGTCACTCGCCCCGAGCCAAATCGATTGGAAAGCGCTCAAGATTGCCATGAACGTCGACGGCTTTAGTCAATTTGTCTCGGCCAATGATGTGATAGGCCACCCCGCCACCCCACTGGCGTTCTTGGCGAACAAACTGCCCGAGATCAACGGGTTAGGCGGCTCGCTCAATGCCGGCGATATTGTAATTACCGGCTCACCAATGCAGTCTGTGCCTATCATGGTCGGCTCCTACCTGCAAGCCCACTTTGGGGCGCTCAAAGGGATTGAATTGACGTTTTGCTAGGGCGTGCGCCATTCCTATGCAAACACCGCGCGTAGATCTTTGCCGTTATAGACCATCGATTTGCCTTGGGCAATCAACGACTGACCATAGTGGCGCAGTGAGCGTGACAGATCGCGTTGACCAAAGTGGTGGGTCGATTGCACCATTTTGGAGAGGCGTATCGGCCACTGTGACCAGGCTTGTCCCGGTGCCGGATTGGCGATATAGGCGCCGGCGTAGACATCCCAGCCCCACGAGGCCGCCACCAATTGCACGCCGTCGACGTAGTCAGCCACAAATTGCGGGTTGGCGTTGAGCGTATCAACATCACCGCGAAAGACCACATATTTGGAGCCGTAATTGCTCTTTTTGGGGATCGGGAAGGCCCACCAATCGTAGTGCTCACGGTGGAATTTGGACCAATCGCCACGCTTAGCCCAACGCCGAAAGGCGGCCACTTGGGTATGGTGTTTTTGGGTGAGGGCGGAGATGCCCACAAAGCTCCAGGCGGTGTTGCGATCCATATAGGTTCCTAGCTCGTGATACATTCACGTAATACGCGACAATTGAGTGTCATCATGGTACGGTATGGCCTCACTCTCGTCAAAAAAACAGCCCCCTGTGCACACGAAAACTGCGGCTGGAATGGGTGTATGTGTCTGATTCACGTCCCGCCCCCCGTTTTTTGACAAACAAAAAGAGAAATTGAAATTGCCCTACAATGTAACAATACCTACGCCAAAACACCTCACCCCTAGCGTCATTCCATGCCGGTTGCGATGGCAACCGTCGCGTGGAATCTCCCGAGGCTTGCCATAGGATAGGCACACAACGGGGGGATATTCTCGGTAGGAGATTTCACGATCGTGGTCATGGAATGACGTAGAAAGGGGGAGCGACTCCGCACCCGTTGCGGACCCTGTGCACTATACGCGCGCGGAAAATAACGACTGCGGTTGCGGTTGCACCAAAACACACGGGTGATTTAAAATTACTTCCGCCGAAACTGCACAACAAATTAAAATCGCAGATTGATCGCACAATTTCCGCACTTTGGCGTATCAATGCACCGCCCCACAACCAACGAGCCGCCTAGATTGGCGTAGGTATTGCAATGTAAGGGAACTTTAATAAACGTTGAAACGTCATGAGAGAGATTCGTAATTCCGTTTGTTAGAAAGTAGGTGGCAGCGATGTCCAAATCGATCTGGAAGATCTCCATCCCCATCGCCCTGATTGCACTAGTCGTCAGCTCGCTGTTTAGTGGTGTGAGCACTCCGTCACTCAAGGCGGCGCCAGCTGCCACCCCGGCCGCGCCAATAAATCAACCGCAAACACTGAATAAAGTCGCCAAAGATACCGATATGGTATCGGTGGTTATTACACTCAAAAACCGCTACGGCCTCGAGAATAACGCCTCACAATCACAGCGCACCCAGCGCCGTAACAACATCAAAGCGCAACAAAATGCCTTTATGGGTCGGCAGAGTCGGCGTTTGACCAAAACGCAAACATTTGAAGTAATGCCCATCATCGTGGCAAAAGTCAAACGGAGCGATATTTTGACGTTGAAGGGTGACACTGACGTCCAAGCAGTCACGCTCAATGTGCCTGTGCCCCCGGTGATGTACGAAAGCATCCAATTGACGGGTGCAAGCACCGTGCATGATGCGGGGTATACCGGGAGTGGTGTGACGGTAGCGGTGCTCGACACGGGTGTATTGAAAAGTCATCCGTTTATGACGGGCAAAGTGGTATCGGAAGCCTGCTTCTCGAGCAACGACAGCTACTACGGTAGCTCGTCGCTCTGTCCAGGTGGGGCAACCTCATCGACGACCGTCAATAGTGCCGAGCCCTGTCCCGAAGCGTTGTCGGGATGTAGCCATGGCACGCACGTGGCCGGGATTATCGCTGGCAACCGCGTCAGTATCGCCGGACAAGCCGCTTCGGGGATTGCGCCAGACGCCAAGATCGTGGCAATCCAAGTCTTCTCACGCTTCCCAGCATCAGTCTGTGGTGGCACTAGCGATTGTGTGTTGTCGTTCACCTCTGACCAAATCGCCGCGCTGGACTGGTTGTACCGCAACTATAGCGCCGGTGCTTGGCAGAACTTGGCCTCGGCCAATATGAGCCTCGGCGGCGGCAAAAGCACCACCAGCTGCGACAGCGACGGCACCAAGTTTTATATTGACCAATTGCGCTCAGTGGGAGTGGCCACGGTCATCGCCAGCGGCAATAGTAGTTTTAGTGACGGAATTTCGAGCCCAGCCTGTATTTCGTCGGCGATTGCGGTGGGGGCCAGCACCATGGCCAAATACGGCATGACTCCCGACCAGGTTGCGTACTTTTCGAATGCACCATTGCCCGCCAACAACCAAGCCAACGCCCAAGGTGATTATTTGCTGGATCTATTGGCACCAGGCTACTGGGTAGTTTCGTCAGTAGCCTACCCCTCCAATACCTATGCCGCCTATGCAGGGACGTCGATGGCAGCCCCCCAAGTGGCCGGCGGCTGGGCCTTGCTCAAGCAATATGCCCCCAGTGCCTCGGTGGCCCAAGTCCTGGGCTGGATGCGCGCCGGTGGCACGACGATTGTCGATAGCCGCAATGGCTTGGCAGTGCCCCGTATGGCTGTCGATGGCGCCTTGCGTGTGGGTGGTGGCTTGACGGTGGCGACCGCCACTGCCACCGCCACTGCGACCGTAGTTGATACCGCCACTGCGACCGTAGTTGATACCGCCACTGCGACCGTGGTTGACACCGCCACTGCGACCGTGGTTGACACCGCCACTGCGACCGTGGTTGACACCGCCACTGCGACCGTAGTTGATACCGCCACTGCGACCGTAGTTGATACCGCC
>JBBAWW010000093.1:4005-13279 GCA_040397035.1 Roseiflexaceae bacterium
CGACCGTAGTTGATACCGCCACTGCGACCGTAGTTGATACCGCCACTGCGACCGTAGTTGATACCGCCACTGCGACCGTGGTTGACACCGCCGTGCCCACGGCCACCAACAATCCTGTGCTAAGCCCAACCCGCACCGCCACCAACACGCAGGTACCGACCAATACACGGCAACCGACGTTTACCCGTACGGCCACCAAAACCGCCACCCCACTCCCCGCTTATGCGACCCGCGTAGCCAATGGCAACTTCGAAGCTGGGCGTGTGAACTGGAGCGAGCGTTCCACCAACTTCAGCGGGTTGATTAGTAACGATGCCCGAGTCAAGGCCCGCTCAGGGAGCTACTATGCGTGGTTGGGTGGGGGTAACAACGAGACGGCCATATTGAGCCAAGATATCTCGGTGCAATCAGACGCCCCCTTCTTGCGGATGTACTACATGCTGAACTCGGGTGAGCAATGTGGCAAGCGGTATGACATGGCCCAAATCAGTGTCAATGGCGTGGTTTTGCCAAATGGCAAAATCGAGCTCTGCTCACGCAACAATGCCCGCTCGTGGACGGCCAAGACCTTCAATCTCAACCCCTATATCGGCCAGACGGTTACCTTGAGCATCAAGGTGACAACCGACACGACCGTGGTGAGTAGTTTATGGATTGACGATATCGGGTTTATCCGGCGTGCGAGTGACTCGATCGAAAACGACGATAATCATGACCGTGGTGAACATGTCACTGCCCGTAGTACCATTCGGTGAAGTAGGTTTGAGGCATGCTTCAAACGTGGACGCCACGTAGATTTGCGGCATGCCTCAAACGTGACGCCACGTGCACGCCACGTAGATTTGGGGCATGCCGCAAATGAGGCATGCCCCAAAGGTGCATTTTCCATTTGCAAATATTCATCAATTTTCAATCTATACATCATCCACGACACGCTATAACCTTGTATAGTAAATAATGATTGTCACTAGACAATTCTATGATTGAGGTATAGATGATTGTACGCGTCGTAATGGTGTGGTTGTTGCTGATGAGTTTCATGTTCGGTGTGATGGATAAAACACCTATCGCCACCGCCCAAAGTGATAACCGGTGCTTTGGCGAGACTGGCTACTGTATATCTGGTTCAATCCGGCAATATTGGGAGCGCAACGGTGGCTTGCAGGTGTTTGGGTTCCCCAAGAGTGCCACCCAACAAGAATTGGTCGAAGGGCGCATGCTCACCGTGCAATGGTTTGAGCGCGATCGCCTCGAAATCCAGCCCAATGGCGCCATTAGTGCCGGGCGGTTGGGGGTGCGCATGCTGGAGTTGTTGAATGCGCCTTGGCAGTTTGGCGGCAATCCAGCCACCAACAAAAACTGCATCACCTTTACCCAAACGGGGTACCAAATGTGTGATGCATTTGCCAACTTTTGGCAAAAAAACGGCGGACTAGGGCGCTTTGGCTACCCCGTCACCGGTGCGTTCGCGACCAACATCAATGGCCAACCGGTAACGGTACAATATTTCGAGCGCCGACGCTTTGAATTGCATGGCGGCAATGCCGTGATGCTGGGGTTGTTGGGCAACGAGATTCAAACGCTCCAACAGCAAACGCCACCGCTGGTCTATGCCACACCTGCCACCGCCACCCAGCCCATTATTTCGCGCAATGGCCAATTGGCGATTGGGGACAAGCCCTTTGAAGTGCGGGGAGTCAATTACATCTATACCACCGGTGACGACCCGGTGATTTGTCATGCCATCCAATTTGGTGCCGACGGGCGCTGTCCATGGAACATGACCAATATCAATGCCGATCTCGACCGCTTCAAGACCCACGGCATCAACACCGTACGAGTCTTTTTGAATTATTACGTCTTTGGTGGCTCGACCCCGGTGTATACGGCCACGGGCAAAGGTTCAGCGCTGGTGCACTTCGAAGAGTTTGTGGCAGCAGCCAATGCCCGCGGTATCTATGTGTTGCCGGTGCTACTGGCCAAATTCCCACAAACCAAATTCGGCGCCGCCAATTATGCTCATTTCATCAATGTGCATATCAATCCGTTGGTAAGTAGCTTTGTGGGGCACCCGGGAATTTTGGCGTGGGATTTGTTCAACGAGCCCGACATCGGTAGCCCAGTTGATTTGCGTTGCTGGGACTGGGACAACGCCGATTACCCAGGCTGCTTCCCGTTGGCTGAAGAGCGCCAATATTTCATTGCAACCATCGCCGGTGCGGTGGCCGCTGCCGACCCCACCCATTTGCGTACGGTAAGTTTGGCCTTTGCCAAAAGCCATGCCAAGCCGAGTAATACGCGCTTGCGGATTGCCGACATGGTGGACTTTTTTTCGTTCCACTACTACGATGATTCGCCATATGACAGTGGGCGCTACAAGGCGCATTGGTATTATGGCCAAGGCTTCCCCAGCGATTTATACCGTTCGATTAGTGAAATCCAAGCGCTGGGGCTGGGCAAACCGATTGTCATCACCGAAATCGGCTTTGTGACTGAGGGTGCTGACGCCACCCACAACACGGCACAATTGGCGCGCGATTTACTGGCAGCCCGCAATTTATCCCGCGAAATGGGGGCGTCGGGGATGGTGATTTGGCCGTTCCAATCGTCGTTTGACAGCATGTTGGGGGATTTGTACCCCGGGCGGTAATGCGCGACGGGTAACTTTTTTGTGAAAAAAACCATGACCCTGTCGGCCGATACGGCCGGCAGGGTCGTTTGCTGTGTGTACAATACGCTATGTTACTCGTACGCCAGCCGCAAACCAGGACGCGGCCATTGCATGGTCACCAGCGCCCCCGACCCACCCAAGGTCGCATAGGCAGTGCGCAAATCGGCGCCGCCAAAGCAGATGTTGGTGGTGCCGGAATTGCCGGTCGGATAAAAATCGAGTAATTCCCCCTCAGGTGACACCACTCCAATCGCCCCACCCCCCAGCACCGCCGCACAGATATTGCCGTCGCCATCGATCGCGAGCGAATCCAGCGCGTTGCCGTCGGCAAATTGATAATGGAGTTGGGCGGGGGCGGCCAGCACCCCAGGCGCGGCGAGTAGGGCGCGCATAATCCGCCCACGGGGTGTTTCGTTCCAGTACAGGGTCATACCGTCAGGTGCCAAACCCACGCCGTTGGGCGAATCGGCCAAACTCACTTGGCGGATGGCAGAGCCATCGGCCAGCGCATAATAGACGGCGGTAATCGGCGGGATTTCGCCGTTTATGTAGCCCAAATCACTGAAATAAAAGCCACCGTGCTGGTCAAACACCAAATCATTTGGCGCCGAGAGCACCAATCCATCACACGCGGTATATAGCGTCTGTAATTCTTTGCTCGTCATATCATATGCTTGGATTGAGCCACCGCGATAACGCTCTGGCGCGGAATACCACAAATCCCAGTTGCCGTCACGCCAGACGCCATCAAAGGCGGCACCGTTGTTGCAAATATAGATGCGCCCTTCGGGACCGATGGCGGCGCCGTTGGGACCACCAGGAATGGTGGCGAGGCGTTCAATCTGGCCGTTGGCATGGACTTTGGTCAGGTAGGGACCAAACATTTCTACTACAATCACGCTACCATCTGGCATGGCAATCGGCCCTTCGGGGAAGGCTAGCCCGCTAGTTATTTCGCGAAATAACGACATATTACAACCCTTTCTGCACAGATATTGCATTATACTTCCTGTGGGCGAATAGCGGCGAATGAATTCGCTGGCATGATTCGCCCCTACTACGTGCGCCTGCGGATCTTTCCGCTATAATATTTTTATCATCATCAAAGGAGATACGCGATGACAACACTTGCCTACCCCGCCCCACTCCTCAGCAACGGCTTTACCATTACCAATGACCCCGCCCGCATGGGGCGCTTGACGCCGTCAAACCCCCACGCACCTATCAACGAACTGCGCGAGCAATTTGCAGCCCAAGGCTATTTATGGCTCAAGGGCATCCTCGATCGCAACGCGGTGCTGGCTTTCCGCAAGCGCTTTTTTGCCGCCTACCAAGTCGCTGGCCTGCTCAAACCAGATACCGACCCAGCTACCGGCATTTATAGCGGTGCCATCGAAGACCACGCCCAAATCGCCAAAATCACCCACGAAGTGGTACGCTGGGCGGCCTATGAGTCGTTTTGTTTGCAACAACCGATTTATGAGTTCTATGCGGCCCTGTTTGGCGGCGAGCCGTATCTGCACAAACGCAAACTTGTCCGTTACGTCAAGCCACACGATGCCAATTCCACCGGCGCCCATTATGATTTGACCTATTTGCGGGCCGGCACGGACAAAGTAGCCACCAGTTGGATTCCCATCGGCGATATCCCCGTCAAAATGGGTGGGCTGGTCTACCTCGAAGGCTCCGACACCTGGGGCCGGCGTATGGAAGCCGAATTCCGTGCCCAAAACGACGGTATGAGCCGCGAAGATCAAATCAGCGCCTACAACAAAAACATGTCGTCGAGTGGTTGGCTCACCAAAGATTTGCCCGAGCTGGCCAATCGCCTCGATAGCCGCTGGCTGGTGGCCGACTACGAAGCGGGTGACATGGTCGTACATAGTGCCTACATGATTCATGCAGCCACCACCAATGAAGCCGATGATGGCACCATGCGCTTGTCGACCGACATTCGCTTCCAGCGCGTCCGTGACGAAGTCGATGTGCGTTGGAACAACCACTGGTCGATGGACGACATGCTATGACATTGCCCAACAACGATCAGATTCCGTTGTTGGAGTTTGACCCCAATCCGCGCGCCTTTATCAATGCCGCCGACCATAGTCGACCACTCGACATCCCTAGCGCGGTGGTGCTTTGTTTTTTCCATGATGTGATTGAGCAATTGGTCAAAGAGGGCGCCCTGCGTGAAGTCTATGCCTTGCGCAGCGAAATGGGCGCCCACCCCCTGTACGTCTACACCATGCCCCACGGCGGCCAAATCTGCCTGATGCACCCCAGTGTGGGTGGACCCATCGGCAGTGCCTTGATCGAAGAACTCATCGGCCACGGCATCCGCCAAATCGTCGCCATTGGCGGGGCCGGGTCACTCCAACAACAACTCACCGTCGGGCATGTGGTGGTACCGACCATGGCGCTGCGCGATGAAGGCACATCCTATCATTATGTCGCGCCAAGTCGCTGGATCGCCGCCCAACCCGCCGTCACCCAAGTCATCCGGGATGTGCTCACGGAGCAACAAATTCCGTTTGTCGAGGGACCCACCTGGACGACTGATGCGTTTTACCGCGAAACAGTGGCCAAAGTGGAACTCCGGCGCAACGAAGGCTGCTTGACCGTCGAAATGGAAAACGCTTCGTTCCTGGCCGTCGCACAGCTCCGCAACATCCAATTCGGCCAGATTTTGTATAGTGGCGACGATCTCAGTAGCGAAGTCTGGGATAGTCGCGGCTGGCATACCCACGCCGGCTTGCGCCACCACCTGACCATGGTCGCCACCGAAGTCGCTTGGCGCCTGCAACAATAACCCCACGACCACCCATTACCCCCGCTGCTGGTTATATGCCGGCGGTGGGGGAGTTTTTTCTGCACACCTCATTATTTACCACTCCGATTTCTAATATTCCTCAAATAACCAAAAAAACCATGCGTGCTATACTACACATAAGTCATCCCCCAAAAAATCTGATGACGACGAGGTATTACTATGCGACTAGAACGATTTACCGAAAAAGCCCAAGAAGCATTTCACGAAGCCCAAACCATCATGGGCGGTTTGCACCATACCCAGCTCGACGTGGAACATATTTTCCTAGCCTTGTTGCGCCAACGTGACGGGCTTACGGGCAAAGCATTGACCAAATTAGGCGTCGATGTCGAGCTCGTGTCACAACGAGTCGAATACGAACTCGAGAAATCCCCCAAGGTATATGGCCAAAACATTTACGGCAACCAGGTGTATATCACGCCCCGCACGCAACGCTTGGTCAAGCGTGCCGAAGACGAAGCCCAACGCCTCAACGACCAATTCACCGGCATAGAGCATATTTTGGTGGCCATCCTCAACGAACGTGATGGCGCATCACAGCGCATTTTGACGAGCTTCAATATCACCCAAGAGCGCCTGTACCAAGTATTGATGGAAATCCGCGGTACCCAGCGCTCCGATACCCCCAATGCCGACAGCAAATACGAAGTATTGTCGAAATACAGCGTCGATTTGACCAAATTAGCCAGTGAAGGCAAGTTGGATCCAGTGATTGGCCGTGAAATCGAAATCACCCGCGTCATCCGCATCCTTAGTCGGCGTAACAAAAACAACCCGGTGCTGGTCGGTGAAACGGGCGTCGGCAAAACTGCCATCGCCGAAGGGCTGGCACAACGCATCCACGAAAACGATGTGCCCCAACCACTAATCGGCAAGCAAGTCTTGTCGCTCGATTTGGGTGCCATGGTGGCCGGCTCCAAGTTCCGCGGTGAATTCGAAGAGCGCCTCAAAGGGGTGATGGACGAAATCCGCGCCGCCCAAGGCAAAATCATCCTGTTTATCGATGAATTACACACCGTAGTCGGGGCGGGCGCCGCCCAAGGCTCGATCGATGCCTCCAACATGCTCAAGCCGTCATTGGCGCGGGGTGAATTGCAGGTCATCGGCGCCACTACCCTCGATGAATACCGCAAACATATCGAAAAAGACCCGGCCCTCGAGCGCCGCTTTAGTCCAGTGTTTGTGGAAGAACCCGACGTACCCACCACCATCGCCATGTTGCGGGGCTTGCGCCACCGCTACGAAGAGCATCACAAATTGGCGATTAGCGACGATGCCATCGATGCCGCCGTACGCTTGTCGAGTCGCTTTATCACGAACCGGTTTTTGCCCGACAAAGCCATCGATTTACTCGATGAAGCCTCGGCTAAATTGCGTATCGACATGTATTCGATGCCCAAAGAATTGCGTGCCCAAGAGCAAAAGCTGCAAGAATTGCGCGTGGCCGAAGAAGATGCCAGCCAGAAACGCGATTATGAGCGGGCTGTGGTGATTCGCGCCGAGTTCCTCAAACTCGAACAATCGTTCACCACCGAACGCGACGCCTGGCGCAAAACTGCCAACCTCGACGAGATTGTCGATGCCGAAGATATTGCCCAAATCGTGTCGTCTTGGACCGGTGTACCAGTCATGCGCATGCTCGAACGCGAGCGTGAGAAGTTGGTCCACATGGAAGATCGTTTGCAAAAACGTGTCATCGGCCAACGTGAAGCGATTGTGGCGGTGTCTGACGCCATCCGCCGCGCCCGCAGTGGCATGGCCGATCCGCGCCGACCGATTGGCAGCTTTGTATTCGTAGGACCCACCGGCGTCGGCAAAACCGAATTGGCCAAGGCGCTAGCAGAATTCATGTTTGACAGCGAAGATGCCATGATCCGCATCGATATGTCCGAATTCCAAGAGCGCCACACCGTGTCGCGCTTACTCGGCGCCCCTCCGGGATATGTGGGCTACGACGATGCCGGTCAATTAACTGAGCGCATCCGCCGTCGTCCCTACCAAGTGGTCCTTTTCGACGAAATCGAAAAAGCCCACCCCGATGTGTTTAACACGTTGTTGCAGTTGCTCGACGATGGTCGCTTAACCGATGGCCAAGGCCGGACAGTCGATTTCAGCAATACCATCGTGATTATGACGTCCAACATCGGCACGGAGCATGTCAAACAACAAGGGATTGGTTTGGTCAAGGCCATTGACAAGCACGATCAAGCGGCGGCCCAGGTACGGGTAATGGAAGCGATGAAACAGGCCTTCCGGCCCGAGTTCCTCAATCGCATCGACGACGTGATTGTCTTCCACCCCTTGACCGAGGTCGAGTTGATTCAAATCGTCGACATCATTGCTGCCGACGTCCAGAAGCGCCTGCAAGAACAGGGGATTACCTTGACGCTCGACCAAGGCGCCAAATCGTGGTTGGTTACCACCGGCTTCAACCCAGCCTATGGCGCCCGGCCGTTACGCCGCACCGTACAACGGAGCATCGAAACGCCCATGGCACGCGAAATCCTCAATGGCGCATTCGCAAGTGGCGACTTTGTCATCGGCGAGGTTCACGAGGACGGCAAACAATTGCGCTTTAGCAAAGCCGAGCGCCTCGAAGTGCCACAAACCCAACCAACCGCCCAAGTCTAAACGCGTACGCACATAAACAATCCCCCACAGCGCATATTGTGCGCTGTGGGGGATTGTTGTGTCGTAGCCTATAATTCCAACGCCACGGCACGTTCGATGTGTGATTCAGCCATTAGCTGGGTGACGACGCTATCAGGAATAAGGTCATCGCAGGTCAGCACCATCAGCGATTGCTCGCGGGGGGCGAGACGCCCTACTTGCATGCTGGAAATGTTGACGTCGACGGTGCCCAGCAACGTGCCCACCCGACCGACCATACCCGGTCGGTCACGATGGTAGGTAAACAACAACGAACCGACGGGCTCGAAGGTGACCCAATAGCCGTCGAGTTCGACCACATACGGGCGATCGCGCAACACCGTACCACTAAAGACATGCACGCCGCTAGCGGTGTGGGCTTGCAGTTCAAGCATACCGGCGTAGTTTTCGACTTCGGGCACGGTACGTTCGCCAAAGCGCACGCCCCGTTCTTTGGCGATGATGGGGGCATTGACGGCGGTGATGCGTTGTTCGCTGACCCCAGCCAGCAAGCCTTGCAACAACGCTACCCGCAGGGGGGCGGTGTTGGTGTTGGCCAACTCGCCGGCATAGACGAATTCGTAGCGCTGGATGGGCTCATCGGCCAGACCCAAGCACAATTTGCCGAGGCTACGAGCCAAGGTGGCATATGGCGTGAGGAAATTGACTTCTTCGGGGGCGATATAGGGTGAATTGACTGCATAGCGGGGCGATTCACCGTTGAGTGCGTCCAGCACACCATCGGCCACATCGACACCGGTCGAGGCTTGGGCTTCAACCGTCGAGGCGCCCAAATGAGGGATGGTAATTACTTTGGGATTATCGAGCAGCGGCGAATTCACCGGTGGCTCTTGTTCATAGGCATCGAGGGCCGCGCCGCCAAGCCGGTTATTGGCCAAGGCCTCTGCCAAGGCGACTTCATCAATCACGCCCCCCCGGGCGGCGTTGATGATATAGGCCGTGGGTTTCATCATGGCGAGGCGGGTGGCATTGAGCAAGTGGCGGGTGGCATCGATTAACGGCACATGCAACGACACGAAATCACTGCGCTGCAAGACGTCGTCTAAGGTGCACAAGGTGACCCCCAGTTGTAGGGCACGCTCTGTCGACACCACTGGATCATA
>JBBAWW010000094.1:0-6001 GCA_040397035.1 Roseiflexaceae bacterium
TCAGCACAGGATTCATTTACCCACACGTTGTCGCACTTGAATTGACAATCCGCCTTATAATAAAAAATAAAAATATGTGGTTGTACAATCCTGTGCAATATATTTTTTATGCATAAAAATACGAATTGTATGCTATCATAGCGCCGTTCTGTTAATTTTCATAAAGGAGATAGCCATGATTGCAATGTGGGGCAAGGCCTTGCGCACCATTCCGCGCTTGAGCCTCGCCGAATGGCAAGGGCTCGACATCATCTCGCGCTGGTTGGTGGCATCACGCGCCGCCGTGCTGGTGATGACTGGTACATCGGCCACCATCGCCGGCTTGTGGGCTTGGCATGACGGCATGTTTGATCTGACCTTGTGGCTCTGCGTGTTTGTGGGCTTGACGATGGCCCACGCCGCCAACAATCTCATCAATGACCTGATGGATTATCGTTCCGGGGTCGACCACAACAACTACTTCCGCGCCCAATACGGCCCACAACCGCTTGTACATGGCCTGCTCAACCAACGGGGACTGTTGCTCTATATCGCCGTCACCGGCGCCTTGGCGTTGATTCCTGGGGTCTATTTGGTCTATTTGCGGGGCACACTGGCGCTCGAATTATTGCTCATCGGCGCCGGTTTCGTGATTTTTTATACCTGGCCCCTCAAGTATATCGGCATGGGCGAAATCGCCGTGTTGGTGGTATGGGGACCGTTGATGGTGGGTGGTGGCTATTTCGTGATTACCGGGCAGTGGTCATGGGCAGCGGTGCTGATTAGTTTGCCACAAACCTTGGCTGCCACCACCGTGTTGTTTGGCAAACATATCGATAAAATGCCCGCCGATCGTATCAGCAAAATCCGCACCTTGCCGGTATTGCTGGGTGATGTGCGCGCCCGCTATGTGGCTATGGCGCTGTTTGTGGCCGAATACGTCATTGTGGCCTGGTTGATTATCACGGGGGTCGTTACGCCGTGGCTGGCAATTGTGGCGCTGGCGCTGCCCACAGCCTGGGCGGCCATCAAGATTTTCACCACCATCCGCCCCGACGCACCGCCGGCCAACTACCCACCCGATGTCTGGCCACTGTGGTACGCCCCCTATGCCTTCGTGCATACCCGCACCTTCGGGTTGCTCTTTTTGCTGGGCTTGATTGTGGAAGCCATTTGGACGCAATTCATGTAGGCAAAACAAACACCCCCCACGGACGCCATGACGGCGTCTGCGGGGGGATGTTTTTATTTGAGGCCCAATTCTTGCACGGCGCGCACCAATTGGGTGTCGGTACTTTTGAGCAAATCGGCTTGGCTCAGTTTGGTGGCAGCGGAAGGAATCAACATGTTCGACAGATTGCGGAGCACCACTTCGATATCCGGATTAATCCCTTTGCCACGCACTTCTTTGCCGTCAGGGGTCAACCATTGGGTGGTGCCTAGGCGGATTTCGGCGCCGGCATCGAGGGGATACGAGCGTAGTACGGTGGCCGTCCCAAAGGTGGCTTCGCCGATAACTATACTGCGTTTGGCCGATTGCAAGGCGCCGGCTAGGATTTCGGCGGCACTGGCACTATTGTTGTTGATGAGGACCACCATCGGAATGTCGAGGGCGATGCCCGTGCCTTCGGTTTTGTAGGCTGTCTGGGTGCCGTCACGACTTGATTCGATGAGCACGGTGGTGTCGGCTGGCAAAAACTGTCCGGCGACATTCATCAATTGATCGACATAGCCACCTGGGTTGTTGCGCAAATCGAGCACGATAGATTGGGCGTTGGCGGCTTTGATTGCGGTCAGGGCTATTTGCATGTCGCCGCTGGCCTTGGCCGAAAACTGGTTGAGGTGCAGGTGGGCGATGCCCCCCGGCAACATTTTCCAGGTCACACTAGGGATGTCGATGGTGGCGCGGGTGATGGTGACGGTCATGGTGGTGCCATCTTCGTGGGTGATATCGAGTACCACTTGGGTACCACCGGGGCCACGCACTTTGCGCTGTAATTCGACAACGGTGGCGGTGCGCATATCGACGCCATCGACTTTGGTGACGCGGTCACCCGGCAAAATTCCGGCAGCGGCGGCTGGTGAGCCTTCGATGGGGGCAGCGATAATTACATAGCCGTCGCGTTCACTCAAATACGCGCCGATGCCTTCGAAGCTGCCTGCGAGCGCTTCACGCTCAGCGGCGGCATCTTTGGGCGAGATATAGCGGCTGTGGCCACGGTCGCCAAGGCTGTCGACCATGCCACTAATCGCCCCGTCAATCATGGCGTCGGCATCAACTGATTTGGGGTCGACATAATTCTTGCTGACGATGTCCCACGCCGTGTACAAGCGCGTCAATTTGCTACATTCGTCGGTGCTCAATGAACAGGGTGCGCTGAGTTGTTGCGCCATCAAATACCCTGCACCAAGCATGACGATACTCGTGAGCATAAGTAAAGGCATTACAAACCAAAAGGGTAACCGCAATCGCAAAATATCACGCATAGTCGTAATGTCGCTTTTCTCTAACAATCGATTTGTAATGATTCTACCAATGCCATATGAGTCTATCATTAGCGTAAAGACGCAGCCTGCTACGTCTCTGTATAATACTGGATGTCGCAACTATGCCACCCAAAGGAGTTCCTATGGTGCAATTGACGCTTACCCAGATTGCGTCGCCTATCGGCGAATTGCTGTTGGCCTGCAACGACCACGCCGTCCATGTGCTCGACTACATCGACTACCGCGAGCGCATGCACCAGCTGTTGGCCCATCGCTACGGTCATGATGGCTATACATTGGTCGAAAAATCTGACCCGCTCGAGGCCGTATCACGCATCCAAGCCTATTTTGCTGGTGATTTAATTGCATGTGATGATTTGCCTGTCGACACTGGCGGTACCCCTTTCCAACAAAAAGTCTGGCTGGCCTTACGTGATATCCCAGCCGGCACGGCCATCAGCTATGGTACTTTGGCGCAGCGTATTGGTCGGCCGACTGCTAGCCGTGCTGTGGGTCGCACCAATGGCCTCAACCCCATCGCGATTATTTTGCCGTGCCACCGAGTGGTAGGCAGCAGCAACGCATTGACCGGCTATGCCGGCGGCCTGCATCGCAAAGAATGGCTGTTGCGCCACGAAGGCTGGCTGGCAATCTAATCAGCCTAACTAGCGATGAGTGTGGTGGCGATAATCGTGGCTATCAAGCCCCAGCGTTGCGGTATGCTAATCGGCTCACGATTGATGAAATAGGCGAGCAACACCGTCACCCCGGGGTAGAGCGAGGCAAGCACGCCGGCAATATCGAGCCGCCCCGATTGGGTCGCCAAGATATACCACATCCCCGCTGCGATATCGAATCCTCCCGCCACAATCGCCAAGCCGATGCCGGCGGCGCTAGTTCGTCCGCCCGGACGGATGAGTAGCCACGGGATGGTGATGAGCAAGGCACACGAGCGACTCACGGCTAACGGCAAAAAGAGGCTATCGGTTTGCCCCAAGTACTTGAGCAACACGAAATACACCCCAAACGCCACCCCCGCCAATACCCCTTGCCACAACCCCGCAAACCGTTCGACTCGCCCCGACAGTGAATTAAGCACGATTGCCACAATCCCGATGGCCATGCCGATCAGCACCAGCGTGTGGGGTATGCCATCACTGCCGATACCATAAATGACGGGGATCACGGCGGCCAGCAAGGCTGATACCGGCGCAGCGACTGCCACATGGCCGTGCGCAATGCCGTGATAGAGACTGGCCACCCCGATGGCGCCAACCATGCCGGCTGCGACGGCGATACCGATGAGGTCTGTAGCGAGCCACGCTTCGGCAAACCACCACGCCAAGGCCCACAAGGCGGTCGCCCCGACGATTTCGCCGATGACCAGCACCTGCACAATCGCAATCCGGGCACTGGCACGGCCACCCACATAATCACTGATACCGTAACAGAGGGCCGAACTGAGGCCGGCGATAATCAATAGGGAATTCATGCTACTCCTTGGGTGGGTGCGGTGTGTAGATAGCCTATCACATCAAGGGCGAATAGTGGCTTATTCTCAGGGCGAATAGTGGCTCATCCTCAGGGCGAATAGTGGCGAATGAATTCGCCAACATGATTCGCCCCTACGTCATATGGCATAATACGACGGTGTTGTTGCAACCAAGGAAACGCCGCGATGTCGCAAAAAATCGCTTGGGGTCAATTCATCGTTGCGGTGCTCATATTGCCGGCCACGGTGGTGGTGACCACTTTGGTATTGACCCAAAGCCGGCTGCTCCGACTATTCCCCGCAGACTGGCCATGGACCACTGCCACTACCACCGCCTTCGAATTAAGTATGGCGGCACTCGTGGTGTGGGCTATCTACCGCCGCGAATGGCCTACCTGGCGCTGGCGTGATGTGGGGCGGGTCTTTTTTGAAGCCCTCGCCATGATCGGCATAGCGCTGGTACCACCCTATTGGTTTGGCCAATTCACCATCGCCCAACAGTTTGATTTCAATGGTGCCAGCAATGCACTGATATTTTTGGTGCCATTGGCGGCGTGGTGTATGGCCGAAGAAGTGGTACTACGGGTGATGTTGTCGCGTATCCTCACGCCACTGCCGCCGTGGGTGCGCTATAGTAGTCTGCTGGCGCTCGCCTGCCTCGGGCAGTGGATTATCATCACTCCCCAATCTTATTATGTGATTGCCGTGATTGTGGCGGGTGAATGTGTCAGCCTGCTGAGCATGGCGCTTCAACCCCACTTTGGGGTAGTGTGGGGACGACGCTGGGCCTGGCGCTGGCTGTTGATTGGGCTGCTCGGTGCCCAAAACGTCGGTCTCGCCACCGCGCTGACTAGCCCGCTGACCCCCATTGTCACCGAAGCCGCCACCATGACGATTGTGGCGGCGAGCGCCCTCACCAGCTGGTGTGTGCTCATCGGCTATACTTTTTTAGCCAACCGCAATCACCACCACAATCACCACGATCCCGAAAAATAGCCCGATTATACTCGATAAAAACCAATCGCTGTGGGTCTTGTGCATAACGTGACTTATTGATACTATAATTTGTAGTAATTAAAATATAGCACAAAAAACAGATTATTGAAACCTATGCAACTATCGTATCTGCGAGGGCGTCTAGGCAGGGAGAGAAAAAGTTATTGGGAAGGAATGTATCATGCGCACGTTTTTTAAGGTCAGTTCAATCGTCAGTGCCGTCGCCCTCATACTCGCCTCGATCGGCTATGTCACCTATCGCTGGGCCAGCAATCAGATGACCCTCTCCAACGTCTATGAATTTGGCGCCGTCGAGGATTAACTTCCACGCAAAACCGCGTTCCGCTCCATCATAGAGCGGAACGCGGTTTTTTTGGTGTGCTTATTCGATGCCTACGCTCCAGGCCGCTTCGAGGTCGTTGGGTGAGAAGCGCCGGAATGCTAGGATGGTACTGGTCTTGATGATGCCATCGATTTGCGAAATCTCGTCGGGGATGACCTCGGCGAGTTGTTCGTAGTCTTGCAAGCGCACAATCGCAATGATGTCCCATTCGCCGGTGACGCTATAGACTTCGCTGACGTGGGGCAGGCTCGCGATGGCTTGGGCTACGCGTTTGATGGCGTCGGGGCGGGCTTGGATCATAGTAAATGCAGTCAACATGGGCGTTGCCTTTAGTTATGCGCGAGATTGGGCAAATCTGGCACAAATTCATAGGTGGGCTCGACTTTTTGGCGGCGCATGATGCCGATGATGATGCGCCACGTTTCGTACAAGCCATTGGGGGTATAGGGCAATTCGTGTTTGATGGCCTTGTGCATGCGTTGTAGTTTGTAGCAGGGCACGCCGGCATACATGTGGTGCTCGATGTGGTAGTTCATGTGCCAATACAAAAACTGCACGATGGGGTTGAGATAAATCGTACGGGTGCACAAGCGATAGTCTTCGACTTCGTCTTGGAGCCCGACGTGTTGGGTGTTGTTGCACAAAAAGAGCAACACGCCACCATAGAACGGCGCGAAGGTAATCAGCACCGGCAACATCCACCA
>JBBAWW010000094.1:6101-13224 GCA_040397035.1 Roseiflexaceae bacterium
GGCAAAATCACTTCCATGTCGTCGGGTTGATGCAAGGTGTATTTGTGGTGCTCTTGGTGGCTAGCCCAAAAGTAGACGTGATTGAGGCCACCGATAAAACTCACAAACAACAAGAAAAAACGATTGAGGGCCCGAGTTTTGAACACCGTATTATGACAAAACTCGTGGAAGGCGTTGAGCAAAAAGGCGTAGACGGTGCCATGCAAAAACAAGCAGGCTAGCAATAATGGCCAGGTGAAGTGGACGCTGGCATACCACGACAAGGCACCCGTGGCAGCAATAATCCCCAAATGCCCCAGTGTTTGGGCAAAGCCCCAGGCATCGCTGCGTTGATTTAATTCGGCGAGGACATCGCGGGGCAGTGGGACGCGGTACCAGTGCAACGTCGACTGGGCTATTGGTTCGCTCAATGTGTCTGACATCGTTGTCTCCGTAGTAATTAGGCGATTAATGGGGGGTCTTCGGTAAAGAGCGATTTGGTTTTGTTGTCGCGCATTTCGATGACGGTCTTGCCGTCGCGTTCGACCCATACGCCACACTGCCCACCTGATTTGCTGATGCCGAGCTCGACTTCGCTGCCGTCCATGCGCAGCACGGGATGGTAGTATTTGGCGACTTTTTCGGCGTCACCCACGATATAGTGGCCGATGAGTGAACGCCGGAAGCGGTCGCTACTGGCGTTGGGGTAGCTACCATGGATCAATTGGCCATTGAAAAAGAACATGTCGCCGGCCTTCATGATGACCGGTGTGACCTGCATTCCTGCGGGCACCGGCACCATCACATCGGTGAAGCTCTGGGTGGTGTCTGATGGCACGGTACAGAGCAACGGCAATAAGTGACTGCCAGGGACGACCTGCATACAGCCGTTGGCTTCGTCACAATCGTCGAGGGGCAACCAGGCCGCCATACAGGTGCCGGGTTGCACGCGCAGGTAGTATTGGTCTTGGTGCAGGCCTTGACCACGGGCACCTGGTGGTTTGAAATAGAGCATGGTTTGCACGGCATAGGGGGATTTGTCGAGCAGGGCTGTCATGATGGTGTTGATGCGGTCATCAAGCATCCAGTTGAGGCTTTTGCCGTCCCAACGGTGCATGTGGATCATGCGCGGGTATTGCTGGAGTGGGTCGGGGATGTTGTCGTCGCCACCAATTGGCACGCCGACAAAATCGCCTTCATGGGCACCTTGACGGCGTATTTCCATGTAGTGACTAACGAGTTCAGCAATTTCCATCGGGCTGAATACACCGCGCACGACGGTATAGCCTTCGCTGTCGAATTGGGCTCGATTGGCTTGTAATGCTTGGGGGGTAAGTGACATTCCACGCTCCTTTGCATAGCAATAGGGGATTGTTGTGAAATTATTGTATCATGCAAGTATGCGTTGTTGTATTACTATTTCAAAAGGCAACATGGTGTTGTCACTGTACTCGCTGGCTCGCACTGGATACAAGTACACTTATTTGTGATACCCAATATGCCGGCGAAACAACGAGTACAAGCAAGTTGCGCTGTATGCGCACATCCGCCGTTTTTGCGCGGTAATTAGGTGGTTTTTTGTAGCGGTATTGAATTGGAGCACGTATTTTTTATGGATAGTGACACCATTCGCCAACAAAATCAACGCTCGTGGGATGCTGTCGTACCCGCCCATGTCAGCCATCATCATGATGTGCCTGGGTTTTTGCGGGCTGGCGGCAGTTCCCTTTTTGCCGAAGAACAAGCCCTGCTCGGTGATATCGCCGGCCTACGCCTAGCCCACCTGCTCTGCAATGCCGGGCTCGACACCTTGAGCCTGGCCAATCGTGGCGCCCACGTGACGGGCGTCGATATTAGTGGCGTGGCGATTGCCCAAGCCCAAACCTGGGCGCACGACAGCGGGATTGCTGCCACCTTTATCCAGTCAGACGTTTATGAGTGGCTAGCGACAACTGACAGCCGCTATGACCGCGTCTATTGCGGTTATGGCGTGCTGTGTTGGCTCAACGATTTGACCACGTGGGCGCAGGGCGTGGCGCGGGTATTGGCGCCGGGTGGGCGCTTTGTGCTGATGGAGTTTCACCCCACCTCCAATATGTTTGATGGTCAATGGCAGTTGCACCGCGATTACCCCCACGCTGGCCGCCAGCTCGATTTGCACGGCATCGACGATTACGTGGCGGGGTCTGGGGGCGGGTTAACGCCGTCAGGCTATGCCCCTGGCGTGGCGGAATTCGTGAATCCCGAGCCGTGCCATTTGTTTCAGTGGAGCATCGGCGAAGTAGTGACGGCGTTGGCACAGGCCGGACTCACCATCTTGCACCTCGAAGAGTATTTGTTTTGTAATGGCGAAAAACCGTTTGCCGATATGGTGCCCAGCACCCAGCGCCGCATGGTGGCCCCACCCCACATCCCCAAAATTCCCTTGTTGTATGGTATTGCCGCCCACAAAGGAGCAGAATGATGGACCGGATTGTCTTGTCGGGCATGCAGTTTTTTGGCTATCATGGCACCCGCCCCGAAGAAACCACCCTCGGCCAGCGCTTTGAAGTCGATGTCACTGTGGGGCTCGATTTGCAGGCGGCAGCCACGGCCGATGATTTGACGTTGGGCGTCGATTATTCGCGCTTCCACGATATCGCCCGCGCCGTCGTCACCGGTCCGCCCCTTAAATTAACCGAGGCGGTGGCGGAACGTATCGCGCAGCAGATTTTGGCGGCCGAACCGGCGGTGCAGTGGGTCGAAGTACAAGTGCACAAACCATTTGTGCGCTTGGGCGACACCGTGCTCAAGGGCTCGACGGTGATTATCGAGCGCCGGCGATGAGGCGTCCGACCGTCACCCTCGCTTATGCCCAAACCCTCGATGGCCGGATTGCGGCCCGCGACGGCTCGTCGCGCTGGATTAGTGGCGCCGAGTCGCTGGCGCGCACCCACCAGCTCCGCGCCAGCCACGCTGCCATTATGGTGGGGATTGGTACCGTGCTCCACGACGATCCCCGTCTGACGGTGCGCCTCGCCACCGGCCGCGACCCCGTGCGGGTGGTGATTGACCGTACCTTGCGCACCCCCGTGACCGCCGCCCTGCTCCGTGATGGTGCGGGGGTGGGGACGTGGATTGTCTGTGCCGAAAATGCGTCGCTGGCACACCGTGACACCCTGTGCGCGACGGGAGCCACACTGATTACGGTGCCCGAAGATGCCAATCAGCACCTCGATTTGGCGGCGACGTTGCAGATGTTGGCTACTCGGGGCATCACATCAGTGATGCTCGAAGGGGGTAGCCGGTTGATTACCAGTATGCTGACGGCCCAACTAATTGATCGTGTGGCCATCACGGTGGCGCCTAAATTGTTGGGGGCAGGTGTGGCGGTGTTTGGTGATATTGGGATAAATAGTATGGCGCATGCATTGCAGTTACATAATCCAGTTTATACCCCGTGTGGTGCAGATATCTGGATCGAAGCCGAGGTGCGCTATGCCCACTGATGCCCAGGCAATTTGGATGACGGGCATGCGCCAAATCACGGTGCGTGCCGAAGAATTACCCAGCCTCGCCGCCGACGCCGTCGCGATTAGCGCCCTGCGCTCGGCCATCAGTCATGGCACTGAAATGTTGGTCTATCGCGGCCAAGTACCCGCCGATTTGGCGCTGGATTTGCCTACCCTCGCCGGCAGTTTCGCCTTCCCCATCAAATACGGCTATGCGCTGGTAGGCGAAGTCACTGCCTGTGGGACGGCAGTCAGCAGTCATCAGGTGGGCGATCGGGTGTTCGTGTTGCACCCCCATCAGACCCACCTACAGGTGCCGGCTGCCCAAGCCAAACGCATCCCCGCCGGCATTGCGCCGACGACGGCGGTGCTGGCGGCCAACATGGAAACCGCCATCAATATCGTGCACGACCTGCGCCCCGCCCTCGGCGATGTAGTGGTGGTGGTGGGGCTGGGTGTGGTGGGCTTGTTGGTGACGTGGTTGTTGGCCCGCCAACAGCTCACGAGTGTGATTGGCGTTGATCCGGTGGCCCTGCGCCGCGCGCTGGCCCAACAACTAGGAGCTGATGTCGTCTGCTCCCCTGCCGATGCTGCAGCCGTGGTGGCGGTGGCGAGTCAGGGCCGCGGTGCCGACGGCGTGGTCGAGGTCAGTGGTAATCCGGCGGCGCTGGCGGGTGCCGTCGCCGTGGCCGGATTTGAAGCACAGGTGGTGGTGGCGTCGTGGTATGGCACCAAGGCGGTGACGCTCGATTTGGGCAGTCATTTTCACCGTAGTCGTATCCGCTTGCGGGCCTCACAAGTGGGGCATTTGGCGCCCGATTTGCTGCCCCGCTGGGATTATGCCCGCCGTATGGATGTGGTCTGGCGCCTGTTGGCGCAATTCCCGGCCCAGCTGTTGATGAGCCACCACTATCATTTCAACGACGCGCCCCAGGCCTATGCGGTAGTGGATGGTGGCGGTGCCGATGTGGTCCAAGTGGTATTGCATTATGGAGAGAGGAATAGCGATGTATGAAATAGGCGTCGTCGCCCAATTTGAAGCAGCCCATCGCCTGGTCGGTGATTTTGGACCGGCACAGCGCATGCACGGACATACTTACCGCGTCGAAGTGAGCGTACAGGGCGCCGCCCTGGCCGCCGATGGTACGCTAGTCGACATCAGCCTGATTCAGGCCCGCCTCGGCGATGTGGTGGGGCGCTTGCACTACCAAAACCTCGATGAGGTGCCGGGCTTGATTGGCCGCAACACTACTGCCGAAGTGGTGGCAGATTTTATTTGGGACGAATTAGCCAGCGTGCTCCACCAGCGCGGTTTGACCCAGTTGCGGGTGGCAGTATGGGAATCCCCCCAAGCCTGGGCCGCCATCACCAAGGAACTCGCGCCATGAAAATCGTCATGATTACCGTGGGCAACCCCGATCGCCTGACCGGTGGCTACCTCTACCACAAACAGGTCTATGCGATTTTGGCGCAAATGGAGCTACCCATCAGCGAAATCATTGTGTCGGAAGCTGATGCCGCTGCCCAACGCGCCGCAGTCATCACCTTCAACCCTAGCGATTACGACATTATCATGATTGATGCACTGGCGCGCATCGCCGTGGCGCCCTATGTGAAAACCTGGTGTGCCCACACCAAAGTGATTGCCATGGTGCACGAGCTGCCGTCACTGGCCACTGGTGGCGCAGAAGATGCCGCCGAGCAACTGTTGATTGAATCGGCGCATGTCTGTATCGCCGTCAGTCGCGAAGGGCGGGACCGCTTGCTCGCGCGCTACGTGGAAGCGTGTCGGATTGTGGTGGCCAACCCGGGCTGTGACCGCTTGGGCGTGCCCATCCATCGCGCGATGCGCTACGTGCTCGACGACAACGCTGCCATGTGTGTGGCACAGTGGATTCCCCGCAAAGGCATCGACGCCGTGTTGCGCGCTTGGGAAATCGGCGGGTTTCGCACCATGGCGCTGCGGTTTTATGGTGAAACCACTGCCGATCCCGAATATACCGCCCAAATCTGGCAGCAAATCAATGATTTGCGTGCCAAAGGCTTTACCATCGAGGTGCTGGGCAGCGTTAGCGATGCGCAATTACGCCGGGCCTATGCCGAAAACCGCTTTATGATTTTGCCATCACGCTTTGAAGGCTACGGCATGGCCTTCGCCGAAGCGATTTGGGCGGGGATGCCGGTAATTGGCTACCACATCCCCACCGTCGCCGGGATTGTACGGGGTGCTGGCCACTTGGTGGCGGTCGATGATATTACCCAATTGGCATGGAAAATCGAATATCTGGGCGGCGATGATTTGGCCATTTATTATGCCTGGGAAAAAGTGATGACCCGCCGTAATATGCTGCCACGCTGGCAAAATACGGCCTTTGCGTGGCTCGATGCCTTTGCGCTGGCGTTTGACGCGCAATTGACCGATTATCCAGTGCGCGACTACGTCATCTAAGCAAATTAGTCGTTCAACAAGTGCCCCATGCGTGTTTTTTTGGTGATTAAATAGTCGTGGTTGACGCTATTGGCCACCATCTGAATCGCTTCGCGACTGACTACGTGGATGCCGTTGCTGACTAGTGCATTGATTTTGCTGGGGTTGTTGGTGAGTAGGCGCACCTGGGTGATGCCAAAGTAGGCCAGCATTTGTAGGGCCAGCGTATAATCGCGCATGTCGTCGGGGAGCCCGAGGGCGCGGTTGGCATCGACGGTGTCGAGGCCGGTTTCTTGCAGGGCATAGGCTTTGATTTTGTTGACTAGGCCAATCCCGCGTCCTTCTTGGCGCAGGTACAATAGCATGCCACAGCCATCGGCGTGGATGCGTTGCAAGGCGGCGTCGAGTTGTTCACCACAGTCACATTTTTGTGAGCCAAACACATCGCCGGTTAGGCACTCGGAGTGCAGCCGGATGAGTGGGGGCTGGGTGGCGATATCGCCAACCCACAACACCACGTTGTCACCAGCAAATACGGCCAGCTGGAAGACGCCGTGGCGAGTAGGTAGGGTGGTTTGCGCTAGCGGAGTAATTGGTTGCATGATGAAATTTCCTTGACGAGAATATTTTCTTTTTCATCATCTAGTACGGATTGAGTGCTACGACTGGATGTCTATGGTACCACTGGCGGCATCCAAGGCCTTGCGCATAATCTCGGTTGGTTGGGCCCCCGAGACGGCAAAGCGCTGATTAAAAATAAAAAAGGGCACGCCGCTGATGTAATGTAATCATTAACGTCCATTATGATTGCATTGCAACACAAATCATATTGGACGTTCTAGCGTATTAGCGCGGTAATCTAATCCGTGGTTACCTGAACTTCCATTTACGGATTAGCCAGATAATAGATACAGCTCGTTGACATTACAATAGCGACACTGTCATTTTCAGCGTTATATAGTTTGGCGTCTGTGTAAAGTGTATATGTGACGGTAATGGAATCTTTATAGTTTTTTTGATCTTCTTTTGATTTGTAGTAAACATCCATCTGAAAATCCTTTTTGTTAGAGTACAGCGTACCTGAATATTTTACATCGTTTATTATCAATACCTACGCCAATCTAGGCGGCTCGTTGGTTGTGGGTCGGTGCATTGATACGCCAAAGTGCTATTTTGGCGGAAGTAATTTTAAATCACCCGTGTGTTTTGGTGCAACAGCAACCGC
>JBBAWW010000095.1:0-5205 GCA_040397035.1 Roseiflexaceae bacterium
CGCATCACTTTGTGCGTTGAGTGTGTCAAATCACCGCTAGACTAGCAATCAGGGTGTAGTATAACATAAGTGTATTATTTATCGCAACATACTAACGTGTATTATGAAGTTTTTATTAAGGAAAGGGTCACTATGCGGTACACAATCGGCGTTGACTTAGGGGGCACCAATTTGCGGGCAGGTTTGGTCGACACCAACGGCACAATTTATTACGACACCAAAGTCGATACCATCGTCGCAGAAGGACCGCAAGCAATTTTTGGACGCATGGTTTCCTTAATCCAAACCGTCCAACGCCAACTCCCTGCCGATGGTACCCTCGCCGGCGTCGGTATCGGCGTGCCCGGACCACTTGATCCTGTGGCTGGGTTCGTCTTTGCGATGCCCAATATCCACGGCTTCGAAAACACCCCCCTACGCGCCATGCTGGCCGAAGCCACTGGGCTCGATATCGAGCTCGGCAATGACGCCAACGCCGCCGCCGTCGGCGAATGGGTTTTTGGGGCCGGTCAAGGATTGCGTGACCTCGTCTATATCACCGTCAGCACCGGCATCGGTGGTGGGGTCATCACCGACGGTCACCTGCTCCTCGGTCACAAAGGCTCAGCCGGAGAAGTAGGTCACCATATCATCGACTGGCATACCCGTATGTCGTGGGAAGACACCGCCGCCGGCCCTGGCTTTGCCCGCCGCGCCGCCCACACCATGCGCCAAACCAGTGAGACAGCGCTCCACCAACTCACCACACCCGACCTCGTCCAAGGCCACCATATCGCCACCGCCGCGGCCGCCGGCGACGCCGTAGCCCAACGCTTGATGGACGAAGAAGGCGAAGCGATTGGTGCCGGATTGGTCAATATGCTCCACCTCTATAGCCCCGCCAAAATCGTCCTCGGCGGCGGCGTGGTTATCAACAACCCCCAATTAGTCGAACGTGCCAAAGTAGTCATCGCCGAACGCGCCATCGCCGTCTACCGCGATGTGCCCGTCGAAGTCACCCAGCTCGGTGACCGCATCGGCTTGCTGGGCGCCGCCGCCCTCTACGACCATATGC
This sequence comes from Roseiflexaceae bacterium, assembly GCA_040397035.1. Taxonomy (GTDB): domain Bacteria; phylum Chloroflexota; class Chloroflexia; order Chloroflexales; family Roseiflexaceae; genus UBA965. The sequence continues at coordinate 1,055 of JBBAWW010000095.1, forward strand.
GCCAACGCCGCGCCTAAATCAACACGTCGACGCAGGGAGTGTGCTTACACTCCCTGCGTGATTATTTTTTTCAACACATCGGGCTTATCCGTAATAATCCCCGCTACCTTCAGCGCCAATAATTTTTGCATATCTTGTTCCGCATTCACCGTCCAGACATTCACCGCATAACCGGCGTTTTGGGTTTGGCTAATCGCCCACTCAATCACCGGCAAATCAAAATAGGGGTGCCAGGCTTGACAGCCATGGCTTTTGAGTGCGAGCAGCGGGTAGGCCTCGCGGAAGCGCACAATCGGGTTATAGGAACGCGACCCCATCAAATACCCCATGCGGATAGTGGCATCCAACGCCCGCACTTCGTGCAACGCCAATCCCACAAACGACGAAATAATCACCGCTTCGTGCATACGTGCAGCGCGGATTGCCGCCAATACTTCATGCGCCACCCCGGCATGCTTCAGCTCTACATTGAGTTGCATGCCCCGTTCACGCGCCAAATCGAGCACGGCGGCGAGGTGCGGGACGCATTCACCACGAATGTCAAGCCCCTGCATGTCAGCCATCGAGATAGTGCGGACATCGCGATCAACCGCTTCCCAACGCCCAGTGGTGTCATCGTGGAACACCGCCAATGAGCCATCCTGAGTAGCAATTACGTCAAGTTCACACATATCGGCACCTTGGTCTGCGGCCAGATCAAAGGCCTTGAGGGTGTTTTCGGGGGCGTATGCCGACGCCCCCCGATGCGCAATCACGAGGGTCATACTGATTACCCCAACATTTCGGCTAAATTATCGGCATCGAGTGGATTGGTAGCAGCTCGGGCTGCCGCTGACAACATCGGCGCCAAGATTTTTTGCATGGCCATCACATGCGCACAGGTGGCATGTCCCTTAAAGAATTCACAATCACACTGCCACACCCCCGCCATAATCGTGATTTGATGGGTGTTATTGCCGCCGTTAAAGGTGGCATGCAAACTATCAATGGCGATACGCTCGGGTTGTTGGGCATAGTGGCGGGCTTTTTCGATTTTGCTAATAATATCGGAATGCATAGTTACCTCCTTGTGGTAAAAACGAATGCAAAAAGCGCAGTACCACGCGGTACTGCGCTCAGGGTATTGGTGGGGACGGAGGGAGTCGAACCCTCACGGATTGCTCCACAAGTTCCTAAGACTTGCGCGTCTGCCATTTCGCCACGTCCCCCTTATCCGTTATTAGCTATGATAGCACAGGCAAGGGTCACGACGCAACCAATCCGCCGGCTATGGGGTCAGACGTGCCAAAATATGCCGCAACCGTTCAAAATCATCGCGCAGGAGCAACGCTAGCTCCCGTCCTACCCGCACCAAATACTCCCGCTCCTGCGGTGCATGAGCTACGGCAATCGATCGCATCACCGCCGCGAGTAATTCATCACTCGGGATTTGGCTGGCTTGAAGCAACATCCGGGCATAGCCACTCTGCATACCAAATTGGCGTAATGTCGCATCGTCACACACTTCCACACTATAGTGCACCGGTGGTGGCGCCGCTGGGATGCGATGATACACCGTCATGTCGCGCCGATACCCTACCACCCACGCCGCAAATTCCGTCTGCAACACTTCAGCCAAATCGGGGTGGGCACGATAAATTTCGTCGTTAAATAATTCATGGCCGGTATAGCTTTTGCCCCGCACCACCGCTCGGCCACCCGGCTCACGACTCACCGTGCGGATGTCATACACTACGGCATATACGTGCACCTGTGGGTCGAGGGTATGGGCCTGGACTAAGGCGCCAAACGCCGGAGCAGCTAGTAATTCATAGCTCCCCGCCACAAACGACTGCGTGCTTGATTCTATGATTTCGGCAATCCGCATCGATTTACTCCTTTACCAAGGCCTGCACCAATTGTGCCCATTCATCACCGAGTGCAAGGTTTTTGGCCGGTACTGCCCGCCCAGCCCGGCGATACCAATACGCCGCATTGAATTGATCACCTTCGACGCGGTGCAGGTAGGCATGTACCCACGCCCCATCAGCGCTATTGTCGTCTTGAACCTGGTCGTGCGCCGTCGTCCAATCCCCCTGCGCGTCATACCACAACGCCCGCATTGCAGGATTCCAGCTCGCAAGCGGCGTCGAAATTTGGCGAAATCGTGTTGCATCCATTCGTATTTTCTCCTTACGCCACGGGTACTGTGGGGTCAATATCACGGCGCCACGCCAGCAACCCACCCGCCAGACTCACCGCAGCAATCCCGTGATTACGCAGTACATCTCGGGCACGGGCGCTCCGCATGCCACTCCGACAATAGACGATAATCGGTCCAACAGTGCCTAATTCCGCGACCCGTGCAGCCACATCATCCACGCCAATCCGCACTGCCCCCACCAAATGACTGACGGCATATTCGTGGGCCTCACGCACATCCAACACAAACGGCACCGGTGATTGAGCAAGGCGCTCCTGCACTTGGAGGGCGCTCCATTCATCGGCACGCATGACTGGCGCACATAACGCCTCGACATCGACAATTTCGGTCAAGGTGGGGTGCGTGCCACAGCGCGGACAAGCCGGATTGGGTGCTATTTGCCAGGTATCGACTTGCATGTGGAGCGCATCATACAGCCACAAACGTCCACACAGCGACGTGCCAATCCCGAGGATGAGCTTGAGTGCTTCGGTAGCTTGTACACTCCCCACCACCCCCGGCAACACCCCAAACACGCCTGCTTCAGCGCAGTTGGGCGCCAATTCCGCCGGCGGTGGATCAGGAAACAAGCAACGATAACACGGTCCACCCAGATGCGGCGCAAATACGGTCGCTTGGCCTTCAAAGCGAAAAATCGCCCCGTACACGAGTGGCTTTTGCAATATCACACACGCATCATTGACGATATAGCGCGTCGCAAATGAATCCGTCGCATCCACCACCACATCGTATTGCCCCACTATCGTCAACACATTGGCGGCCGTCAGACGGTACGCATACGGTGTCACTTCAATACAAGGATTGAGTCCCTGCATGCGCGCCTGCGCCGACGCTACTTTGGGTTGGCCAATCGCCGCATCGGCATGGATGATTTGGCGCTGCAGGTTGGTCAAATCAACCACATCGTCATCGATAATCCCGATATGCCCAACCCCCGCCGCCGCCAAATAGAGCGCAACCGGCGACCCTAAGCCCCCCGCACCCACAATCAACACGCGGGCAGCTTTGAGACGCAGTTGCCCAGCCACCCCCACTTCGGGCAGGCTAATATGGCGGGCATAGCGTTGTTGTTCGTGGGGAGTTAATTCCATTGCACGACTATTTCTTGATACTCACGGCTATTCCATTGCCAAGCGGTTAGTGCGGTGATACCGTTTTGGGTGATTGTACTGATGAAAAAAACGATGTCGCGCCCCAGTGAATCGCCACTCGCACTATCGTGCGCCGAGGGTCGTGCTGGCGCGTCTGGGTGACTATGGATGATACCCACAATCGACATTCCCACCTGTACTGCGATGCGTTCGGCCACAAACCATGCCGTCGGATCAAGCACAAACTGCGTCGCCGGCGTGGCTGCGAGATTTGCTGCCGGCACCAACGTGTGGATATCCCAGTTATCCCCCACTCGCCGCCCCACCAGCAACCCGACCGCTTCGCTGGGATAGGCGGCCTGCGCCCACGCAGTGATTTCGGGTTCGCAGTGGCACTGTATCACCACCATCTCAGCTGGCCGGCGCAATTGCAATCTGGATGCCGTCAATTTGGACGTGGTAGGTGGCCACATTGCGCACCGCCGGCAACGTGTAATAATCGCCGGTTTTCAACGAAAATCGGGCCCCGTGGAGCGGACAATCGACCGTACAATCATCGTCGTCGACATAGCCGTCGTGGAGCTGGGCGTAGGCGTGCGTACAAACGTTGCCAATCGCATAAATCGTCCCTCGCACATTGAACAACCCTACTTCTTGGTCGCCATATTTCACAGCCAACGTGGCACCGACTGGCAATTGCGCCGCCTCGGCTACAACGATATATTCACTCATATCAATACCCCTCCATTTCATATAATACCATTCTACAGTACAGCCGCAGCCTGCTGCGGCTCTTCCCTGCCCGCAGCCTGCTGCGGCTCTTCCCTGCCCGCAGCCTGCTGCGGCTCTTCCCTGCC
>JBBAWW010000095.1:5305-13154 GCA_040397035.1 Roseiflexaceae bacterium
AGCCTGCTGCGGCTCTTCCCTGCCCGCAGCCTGCTGCGGCTCTTCCCTGCCCGCATCTCGCATGGCTGCATCTCGCATGGCCGCATCTCGCATGGCTGCATCTCGCATGGCCGCAGCCTGCTGCGGCTCCATGCTGCGACTCCCCATAGCCACAGCAGGCTGTGGCTCTACAGCACGAAATCCCCCCGCCTCACCTTGCGGATGAGTCGGGGGGATTTCATGAGGATATGATTACCCGACCGACCCTTCCATTTCGAGTTGGATGAGGCGATTGAGCTCGACGGCGTATTCCATCGGCAATTCACGCGTAAATGGCTCCATGAAGCCCAATACAATCATCGACATCGCTTCGGCTTGTGAGATGCCGCGGCTCATCAGATAAAAGAGTTGCTCTTCGCCAATCCGACCCACCGTGGCTTCGTGTGCCAAGGTGACTTTGGCTTCTTCGACTTCGATATAGGGGATGGTGTCTGATTTCGACATGTTGTCGAGGATCAAGGCATCACAATTCACGTTGATTTTGGCACCAGTTGCCCCTGGGTGCACCTTGACCAAACCACGATAGGTGGTTTTGCCGCCGCCCTTTGAGACCGACTTGTTGGTGATGACGCTGGTGGTATCGGGGGCGTTGTGTACCATTTTGGCACCGGCGTCTTGGTGTTGGCCTTTGCCGGCATATGCCACCGACAACACTTCACCACGGGCGCCCCGGCCCATCAAATAGACTGAGGGGTACTTCATGGTCAAACGTGAACCGATGTTGCCATCGACCCATTCCATGCTGGCGTCTTCGAAGGCCACGGCTCGCTTGGTCACCAAGTTGAAAATATTGTTAGACCAGTTTTGGATGGTGGTATAGCGGAACTTGCCACCCTTCTTCACCACAATCTCGACCACAGCCGAATGCAACGAATTGGTGGAGTATTGTGGCGCCGTGCACCCTTCGATGTAGTGCGCTGACGCGCCTTCGTCGATGATAATCAAGGTGCGCTCAAATTGCCCCATGTTCTCGGCATTGATACGGAAGTAGGCCTGCAAAGGAATGTCGACGTGTACTCCTTTGGGAACATACACGAACGACCCACCCGACCATACTGCCGTGTTCAAGGCAGCGTATTTGTTGTCTGCCGAAGGGATGATGGTGCCGAAATATTGCTTGAACATTTCGGGTTGCTCTTTGAGGGCCGAGTCGGTGTCGAGGAAGATGACCCCCAACTTTGACCATTCTTCGCGGAGCGAATGATAGACCACTTCGGATTCGTATTGAGCACCGACGCCGGCCAGGAACTTACGTTCGGCTTCGGGAATACCCAAGCGCTCAAAGGTGTTTTTGATTTCTTCAGGGACGGCATCCCAGTCAGTAGCTGGTTTGTCGCCAGCTCGCACGAAGTAGTGGATGTCGTCGTAGTCGAGGTTCAGCAAATCGGGGTTGCCCCAGGCACCGTCGATAGGTGTCGGTTTGCTATAAAAAATCGCCAAGGCTTGCAAGCGGCGCTTGAGCATCCACTCTGGCTCGCCCTTCATCATCGACAATTCACGTACCACGGATTCACTCAGGCCCTTGCCCGACTTAAAGACGTAGTTTTCTTCTTGGCGGAATCCGTATTTCGAGTAGTCAAACGACAACTCATTTGCTTCTACAGTCATTGACGTTCCTTCCTGATCTTAATCCAATTCATCCGTAGTAATGTGTTGCCCGAGGTAGCGATATACGCCCACCTTGAGCGCCTTTAATGACAACAGTGCACATTTGAGGCGCACCGGGTTTTTGTCGAGCGGCAAACCAATCAAGTCCAACAGTTCAGCTTTGCCGTATTGCCGGACTTGAGTGAGATCCATACCGATTAATTCATCGGTGAGCATCGAGGCAGCAGCTTGACTCACTGCGCACCCTTTGCCCGAAAAAGCGACTTCTGCGATTTTGTTGTCGACAATCCGCAAATCGAGGCGAATGCGATCACCACACAGCGGATTGTGTTCTTCTTGTGAGACATCGTGAGGATCGAGCGTCCCGAAATTATGGGGATAACGATGATGCTCAAGAATCAAGTCACGGTACATGTCACTCATAGATGTCCCCTAATTTCTAGCCGAACAATTGCTTCACTTTGCTCAACCCATGCACCAGTCGGTCGATGTCATGGGTGTTGGTATACAGATAACACGAAGCCCGTACGGATGATGGCACATCGAGTGCCACATGCAATGGTTGGGTACAATGATGCCCTGCCCGCACCGCCACACCCTCACCATCGAGAATTTGGGCGATATCGTGGGGATGTACCCCCGTCATACTAAACGCCGCCATGGCACCACGGTCGGCACCTACTGGCGGACCATACCACGTTACTTCGGGCACTTCGTCGAGGCGTTCAATCAGATACGCACTCAACTGATGCTCGTAAGCTGCAATATTGGCCATGCCAATGTCCATCAGATACGTCACCGCCGCACCTAGTGCGATGGCTTCGCCAATCATCGGCGTACCCGCTTCGAAGCGCGCCGGTACATCGGCATACGTCGATGATTCGATAGTCACGGTTTTGATCATTGAGCCCCCACCGAGGAAGGGCGGCATGGCATCGAGCAAGGATTTGCGGCCCCACAACACCCCTACGCCGGTTGGTCCGACCATTTTATGGCCACTAAACGCCAAAAAGTCGATATCCAAAGCCTGCACATCTACCGGCATGTGCGGGACACTTTGGGCACCATCAACCAATATCAACGCCCCTACCGCATGCGCTTTGCGGGTCAGCTCTGCGATTGGGTTAATCGTCCCGAGTACGTTGGATTGATGGGTAATGGCGAGCATTTTGACCCCTTGGAGCAGGGTATCGATGTCGTCCAACATCAAGCGCCCTTGGGGATCGATGGGGATAGCGCGCAACACGGCACCGGTACGCTGAGCAATCAGTTGCCACGGCACGATATTGGAATGATGTTCCATTTGGCTAAGCAAAATCACATCACCGGCCTGCAGATTACTCCCACCCCAAGCGTGGGCCACCAAATTAATGGCTTCAGTGGTATTGCGGGTAAAAATCACTTCGCGGTGGTGCGTGGCGTTGATCAACAACGCTACTTGGCCACGAGCCCGTTCGAATTCGAACGTGGCTTGTTCGCTCAACTGGTACACGCCACGATGCACATTGGCGTTAGTGGTGCGGTAATAGTCTGCCAACGCCGTAATCACCGCTTCGGGTTTTTGCGACGATGAGGCACTATCGAGGAACGCCACCGGGCGCTCACTGGGCAACTGCAAAATCGGAAACTGACTACGAATGGTAGCCACATCAAACGGCGCTTTAATCATGAGCGTGCCTTTAGCGCGTGACTAGATCCGGGCAGCGATATCTGCCGTGACTTGCTCACGCAATGTATCAAGCGGGATACGATCAAGTACAGACTCAAAAAAGCCCATCACAATCATATGAACCGCATCGGATTTGGGAATACCACGGGCCTGCATATAAAACAACTGCTCGTCGTCGACTTCGCCACTGGTCGAGGCATGGCCGGCTTTTTGCACGTTATTTGTATCAATCTTGAGTCCAGGAATAGAATCGCTCCGTGCTTGGGGGGACAAATGCAAAGCATGTTCTTCGAGACGGGTCACCGTGTCGGTGCTGCCACCTTCGATTTTGATCATGCCGTCAAATGTGGCATACCCACTCCCTTTGACCACCGTCTTGAAGTCCATGTGGGCTTCGGTGGCACGACCAACGTGGCGCAACCACGGGGCCGTCAACAAGCGTTGGCCTTCACCGGCCACGGTGGCCGCCGTCCAATTGACCCGTGAGCCATTGCCAACCAAGTTAGTTTCGGCGTCGATATGTTGATGGGCAGCGCCAGTATTGACCGCAGTCCAGACAATCGTGGCATCGTTGCCCACTTTGGCGACTTGGTGCCCCATGTGGTGGACAGTTGCACCCCAGGTCTGCATGCTGGTGTACTGGAGTGTAGCCCCATCACCGAGGATGAGTTCACTTGCCACCACCGCAAACGGACCGCCGTCACCAGCGTATTGTTCGATGAGTGACAATTGTGCACCACGTTCGAGTACCACGAGGTTCCGTGCGACGAGCGTGTTGCTGGCACCAAAACCTTGAAGTAGGTGTAATGGCACACTTGCTTCGTGGTTTTTGGGGACATAGACGAACCAGCCATCGCGCCATGTGGCAGCATTCAAGGCGGCGTATTTGCTCGAATTAAAGGCAACCGCACTGCCGAGATGAGCTTTGACCAAATCGCCGTGCTCACGCACTGCTTGACTGAGTGGCATCACTACCACGCCATCCGGGATGGCACTCCCAAGCTGGGATGTACTCGTCGTAGCACTGAATTCCATGTCGGCCAAGGCAAATGCCGTCAAATCGGTGCGCCGCCACAACGGGGCTGCACCTTCATTGACATGTTGCCATGCTGCTTGACGCCATTGCTGGAGCCAGGTGGGTTCACTCGCTACCACAATATCTTGTGCGGTCAACGCCGCAATCACAGGGAGCTTAGTTAGCATTGCCGAACACTTCCTCCCTGATGAAGTCGTAGCCACGCTCTTCGAGCTCGAGGGCTAATTCAGCACCGCCCTCGCGTACGATACGCCCTTCCATCATCACCGAAACGCGGTTCGGTTTGATGTAGTTGAGCAAGCGTTGATAGTGGGTAATCACCAATACGCCCATCTCGGGGTTTTGGGTTAACAAGGTGTTGACCCCTTGTGACACCACTTTGAGTGCGTCGATGTCGAGCCCTGAGTCGGTTTCGTCCATAATCGCCATCGATGGTTTGAGCATCGACATCTGCAAAATCTCGATGCGCTTCTTTTCGCCACCACTGAAACCATCGTTCAAGTAGCGCCGGGCAAAGCTATCATCGACACCGAGGGCAGCCATTTTTTCGCGGATGTCTTTGCGGTATTGAGCCATCGGGATGGCCGTCTCGCGCGTGTCTTTGCCAGCCACCGAGCGGTGGGCATTGACTGCAGCCCGCAAAAAGTTGGCAACGGTCACACCGGGGATTGATACGGGGTATTGGAATGCCAAAAACAACCCCAATTTCGCGCGCTCGTCAACGGGGAGTTCGAGCACGTTTTGACCCTTGTACCATACTTCACCGCTGGTAACGGTGTATGCAGGGTGACCCATGATGGTATTCGAAAGGGTGCTTTTGCCACTGCCGTTGGGTCCCATGATGGCATGAATCGTGCCCGGGGTAACGGTCAAGTTGACACCTTTGAGAATCTCTTTATCGCCAATATTGGCATGTAAGTCTTTGATGACCAATTCCATTGAAACACTGACTCCTTAATAAAACGAATAGACAGAAACTTTGTAGACGTTTATTCAACAAGCGCAATCGTATTGTCGCCTGCGGCTACCGAAAAACTACACACCCGCGACCCAGATCGAATCGACGTTCCGTTTTGGATGGCATGCCCCAACAATTGCTCAAGCATGTGCTTTTCCATGGCACAAACCTCCGCATGATTCATGGCAACTTCATGATAGGGACAGGCATAAAAAGTGAATCCTTGGGAATCTGGTTGCACTTCAACCGGGATACCCCGTGATTCCATCATTTTTTGCACATTACTCATCCGGCTTTCGAGGTTGCCTTTGCCACCCTGTTGATACCCCTCGGCCAAGCGCTCGCTGACGGTATCAAGCAATTGTGTCAACCCCTGTTCACCTTGCTGACGCGCAATCTCGTCGAGCAATACCGTCACCAACGTGTCGTAACTGCGTGGGAAGACATCGCGGGCTTGCTCGGTCAACGAATAGACAATCCGTGGCCGACCACGACCGTTGCGAATCAAACGAGTCGCAATGTAGCCCCGGGCATCGAGGTTCATCAAATGCTCGCGGACTGCGGTGGTACTCACACCCAATTTGGCTTCGAGTTCGCGAATGGTGGCTTCACCATTGCGTTGCAAAAAGGTAAGAATTTGGCCAATGGACGAATCTGCCGAAAATGGTGTAGATTGCATAACCTCACCCCTTTCTCTGTCTTATACACTATACCAAAGATACCTGATATACGCCAATTATTTCTATAAAAACTGTATTAAATCGATTTACCCCTCTACAATCAGTATTGACAGCACTGATTGCACCGTTGCAATCGGCACATTCCGCACAATTTCGGCTTGTCCAATGGTACGTGGCAACGCCCAACGCAACTGTCCAGCCTGGACTTTTTTGTCACGGTGCATCACCTCGAGTAGTTGTGGCACGGTAATACCCTGCGGGATTGTGGTCGGTAGTTGGTAATGCGCTAGGATAGCAGTTTGGCGCTGGATGAGTTGGGCATCACACAGCCCAAGTGTGTGGGCGAGGTGGGCTTCGACCTGCATTCCAATTGCCACGGCTTCACCGTGGAGGAGCACGCCATACCCCAACAATTGTTCGAGGGCATGACCCACAGTATGACCGTAATTGAGCAACATGCGTTCGGATTGCTCACGCTCGTCGATGTTGACCACATCGACTTTGACCGCCACCGCCCGTCGCACCAATCTGGCATCAAAAAAGGCCTGCAAGGGATCAGCTTGCGCCAAATCTGCAAAGAGCTGGGCATCGCGAATCACACCATGTTTGATGGCTTCGGCCCAGCCTGAGGCTAACTCGCGGGCGGGCAAAGTTTTGAGTAGATTGACATCGGCCAACACGAGACGGGGTTGATGGAATGCGCCAATCATGTTTTTGCCCGAGGGGTGGTTAATACCGGTTTTGCCACCCACCGCACTATCAACCATGGCCAGCAAGGTAGTGGGCATTTGCACACAGGCAATACCCCGTACGATGGTGGCCGCGGCAAAGCCTGCCACATCGCCAATCACGCCACCGCCCAACGCCACGACGATATCGCTCCGTTCGACGCGCTGACTGAGGAGATGGTCATAGATGGTCATCAAGGTGGCACTGTCTTTGCTGGTTTCGCCACCCGGCAAAATCAAAAGTGTGCTGGCAGCGCCACATGCTGCCCGAAGCTGCGTGGCAACGGACTGCAAGTGTTGATCAGCCACAATATGGACACGGCCGCTCAGGCCGAGCTGTGTCAGGTACATGGGCAACTGTTGCCAACAATCTGCGGCAACGATGACGGGGTAGCCAAGGCCGGCGGTCACCTGAAGGACGTCATTCATGGGAATCCTCCTGTGGAGCACCATAGATTGCGGGCAACAACATGGCAATTCGGGCAGCCACAGCGCTAGCATGAATCCCATCGGTCAAAATATGCAAATCGGCGATCGCACGATAGAGACTAGCTCGTTTTTGGCGCATCTGTTCGAGGCGTTCGTACGGATTATCGCCTTGAAGCAACGGACGCGGCTGACGATGATTAGATATCCGGGCAATGATGGCGTTACTTGTGGCGTCCAGCCACACGACAAATGCCTGTTCGCGGATAACATCACAATTCGCCGGTACCGTCACGATACCACCACCGGTGGCAATCACTGCCGGTGGGGTGGTCAATACTCGCCGGAGCACGCTACTTTCGAGGTCACGAAAGGCCACTTCACCACGGCTTGCAAAGATGTCCACCGCACTTTGGCCAATTTCGGCTTCGATAATGGCATCGGTGTCATACAATGGGTAATTGAGGCGGGTCGCCAAATAGCGCCCCACCGTTGATTTGCCCGAACCACTCAGGCCGATCAACACAATACTCCCCAGTTGCCGCACTACGCCATTCATACCACGTACCCCCAAATGTATATTGCTTCTATTCTACTATGCTCTTGCCTGTGCATCAACGAAAAATCACACTTATTCCCAAAAGAATAGCTCAATACCTGCGCCAATTGAAAGTGGCATAAAAATGGCTTTTCCTGTATAGTTTT
>JBBAWW010000096.1:0-12981 GCA_040397035.1 Roseiflexaceae bacterium
TATCAATGCACCGCCCCACAACCAACGAGCCGCCTAGATTGGCGTAGGTATTGTTTTGCATGGAATCACAATAAAATGCTATTATGAAGGCATTCGTATCAGCAGACCCTATAAGGAATCATCATTATGCAACCACTGAATGCACTGCTTATTGGCGCCGGCGGCATGGGTCGCACATGGGCCAAAAACCTCGTTGCAAACCCAGATGTTTGTTTGGCTGGTTGGGTCGATATCCGACCTGAGGCAGCAGCCCAGGCAGCGCGGGACTTGCAGATAAGTGCAGGGTATTATGGTGATTCACTTGCGACGGCGCTGGCCACCGTCAAGCCTGATTTTGTGGTGGATGTCACGATTCCCGAGGCGCATCACGATGTGACGCTGACCTGTTTGAATGCAGGAATTCCCGTGATTGGCGAGAAGCCAATGGCGGTATCGATGGAACAAGCGCGCGCCATGGTAGCAGCCGCAGACCGCACGGGGGTGCGCTATATGGTTAGCCAAAGCCGGCGCTATGATGCACGGTTGTGGGCGTACCGCAATTTGATCCAACAAGTGGGCGAAATCGGCATTCTCGATGCCGATTTTTATATTGGCGCGCATTTTGGCGGATTCCGTGATGAAATGGCCAATGTACTGTTGCTTGACATGGCGATTCATACCTTTGATGCCGCCCGCTACTTACTCGGCGATGCCACACCGGTATCGGTGTATTGTGAAGAATTCAATCCGCGTTGGAGCTGGTACAAAGGAGCGGCAGGGGCCACTGCTATTTTTGAGATGGCCAATGGGGCCCGCTTTACGTACCGCGGTTGTTGGGCGGCCGAAGGCCAACATACGTCGTGGGAGTCGGAGTGGCGCGCAGTCGGCGCACAAGGGAGCGCCAAATGGGATGGGTATGATGCCATTAGTGCGGATGTGGTGGTCGAGCAGGGAGGATTCCATGCCAAATGCCATCATTTCACGGCGACGGCGGCAAGTGACATTGCGCATGGGATTGCCGGTTCACTCAAAGATTTCGTGAATAGCTACCGCACCGGTGCCACTCCGATGGGCGACTGTCGTGACAACATCAAAAGCCTTGCCATGGTATTTGGCGCCATTGAGTCAGCCAGAACAGGACGACGAGTAGTTTTATGATTTTTGCGTCACCTATTTTTCTTTTTTTCTTTTTCCCACTCACGGTAATTGCCTATACCCTCGTACCGCTCAAATGGCGCAATGCACTGCTGTTGATTGCTAGTGTGTTGTTTTATATGAGTGGATCGGGGCCGTATATTTTGGTCATTATTGGCTTAACTATATTTAATAGTGCAATAACACCATATATCGTCGATAATCGGCGCATGTTGGGTGGGGCGATTGCCGTCAATTTGGTGCCACTCGTTTATTTCAAATATGCTGGTTTTTTTGAGCGGATATGGCTCGATGCGGTTGGGATAAGCAACCCAAAAACAATAGCGGTGTTATTGCCATTAGGGATTTCGTTTTATACCTTTCATGCGATTTCGTACCTCATCGACGTGGCACGGCGCCGCATCCCTGTCAATACCAATGTCAATTCATATTTACTATACATGCTCTTTTTTCCGCATTTGATTGCTGGGCCGATTGTGCGGTTCAAAGAAATCAGCAGTCAATTTATCCTCGAAAACCGCCGACTTCGCCCGCAAAATGTAAGTAGTGGGTTGCAGTTGTTTATATTGGGTTTTTCCAAAAAAATCCTCATCGGCGATCAATGTGCAGCGATTGCCGATCGGGTATTTAACCAACAAATCACGTTGTCGAGTGCCAATGCGTGGTTGGGGATTTTGGCGTATACCATGCAGATTTATTTCGATTTTTCGGGGTATAGCGATATGGCGAGTGGACTAGCGCGGATTTTCGGCTTTCGCTTCCCGCGCAACTTCCGGCGGCCTTATAGTGCCCAGAGTATCACCGAGTTTTGGCAACGTTGGCATATTAGCTTATCGCGGTGGTTCCGCGATTATGTGTATATCCCGTTGGGGGGCAATCGGCGTGGGCAGGCGCGTACATTATTCAACCTATGGGTGATTTTTGTATTGTGTGGTTTGTGGCACGGGGCCAATTATACGTTCTTGGTGTGGGGTGTCGGTCACGGCATCTGGATGGTAGTCGAGCGCCTAGGCTGGTGGCGACCACGGGGCTGGTGGGGGCAACTCTGCACATTTGTGATAACGATGCTGCTTTGGGTGCCGTTCCGGGCCGAATCACTCAGTCAAACTTGGCAGATTTGGTTGGCCTGCATCAAGTGGCAGACGACCTTGGTGAGCGTGGACACCGTCACGCTGATTGATCCCAAACGGATATTTTTGTTGGTGGTGGCATTGTGTATTTGTTGTATGCCACAGCAGGCATTTGTACAATGCAAGCTGTTTTGGCAACAGCGGCCACTCTTGCGCGCGAGTGCATTGAGTATCAGCTTTGTACTCGCAATTTTGGTATTAATTGATCAAGGATTTACCCCATTCATTTATGCAAATTTTTAGGTACATTGGCAATGGAGTATGACTGCTATGCGATTACACATTATCACAATTTGCCTATACAGCGTGATTTTACTTGTTTGTCTGTTTGCGATTGCATATGTGATTCGCATTCCGGTACAACATCAGCTTTCTGTCAGCGATATTGTTTCAGACGGTGGCAAAACGATTCGTGATATCGAAAAAAACAGTCAAGGCGTTCCCTTCCGCTGGCTCAGAGACCAAGTGACATTGACGCTCGCACAACCAACAAGTGCCGGGATTTTGATGTTTGATTACTGGATTGCGCCCAATCGGGTGGCAACTGCACTGCATATCAATGCAACCACGATACCATTACCACCAACAGGCGCACTCATCCAACGGCACATCGCGCTGCTGGTATTTCATGCTGAAGAGTTGCCACAAACGCGTATTGCGCTGCAATTTGTGGCTGCTCCCAAAGAACCTATTGCATGGGCGTTTATTCGCGCTAATTGGCAGACAATAACACCCATTCCTCACCCAACTATTTGGAAAGGAATGGGGTTGCTGTGGGTGGTTATTGCATTGTCAGTACAACGGATTTGGCAGCGCCATTGGGTAAGTAGCATAATTGCGGGCTTGGGTGTACTCGTTGTCGGTATGACACAGCCGGTGCTTGCGAATAGCATTTCCATACTCGCACAAAACCCACAATTTATGCGTAATGGGATTGTGATTGTGGTTGGTTGGCTCTTGTGGTATCTGATTCAGCCACGGGTGGTATGTTTTTTGACAACGGCCTCGCCTGGACAACGCCTCACGATAGGGCTCTACTCCATACTCACGTTATTGCCATCGATTGGTATACTTTTTACGCCCGAACCTACGAGTATTGCGGTGCAAGAGCAACGACAACGCCAAGCTTGTCCTACGCAATGGATGGGGAGTCGTTGGGATGTGAGCCAAAATTTCACGGTACTAGCGCAATGTGTTTCGGATAATATTGGCTGGCGAAGCATCATGATTCGGAGCAAAAACGAGCTGGATTATCGCTTATTTGGGGTATCGAGTCGGGTTTATTTTGGCAACAATGATTTTTATTTTTTGCGCCGCTGGGGTGACGAACGATTTCCGTTGCTCCAACAAATAACCCAAGACCCGGTGCAGCGTAATCAACTTCGTCAGCTGATTCAGACGATAAATGACACATATGCGGTCAATAATATCCATATGATTTTGGTGATTGCACCGAGTAAAGATATCCTTTATCCCGAAAATTTGCCGTGGTATGCGCCACGCTATGATTCACAAATGGTCAAAAATCTAGAAGCAGAATTGCGTGATACAGGCGTAGACGTGATTCCGGTAACGGCTATATTGCAACAACACAAACAAGACGTGCCGTTGTTATATCACCAACGGGACTTTCATTGGAATGATATGGCCGCCTACTATGTGGCACAAGCAGTCGTCGCACGGATTGCCTACCACGAACAGCGCGCCACACCGTGGCCAATAGCGCCACCACAGTATCATTTAATGTGGAAAAGTGCCACAGACCAGCATTTTGCAGCCCTCTTACTCAATCGTGATGTGTATCCCAAAAGCTATGGAATTGACGCACGCATCCCAGCGCCTGCCACCTGGAATAACGAGTCATTTACCAACCAAAACTTTGTGGTGTGGCGCACGCCGACCCAGCTTCCCCAACCAGCATTACCCAACCTTGCAATTACGGGTGATAGTTTCAGTACATACTTCCGCAATGTAGGCATGGAACGGTATTTCGATACGATTATTACCACGTCCGGAGTGGCAAGCACGCCAGTGCTATTACAGACATTGCAACTCAATGGCATCAAATATGTGGTGGTGCAATTACGCGATGTCAGTTTACCGTTATTGATTAACCACCAATATGAGCAATAACCCACACGTTGCGGAAGAAAAAATCATCACTGTACCAAAGTACAATGATGATCTGGTGGATTGGAGCCGACAACGAGACTCGAACTCGTGACCTGCTGTTTACAAGACAGCTGCTCTACCAACTGAGCTACGTCGGCACCGCATAGAATAATACCATGTGCACTCAGCAACGTCAACCGTGTTATGATGCGATCATCACTCGTACGTGTGGTTTAGAGGATAGTCCCATGCAAGATATACTTGTTCAACTCGATGCAAGTTTTGACCAACGACCGTTATATATAATCGTGGCATGGTTACGGCATCGTGATTCGCAGGTAATCATTGGTGAGCCATTAGCCATCATCCAAGATGGCGATACGCGCAAAGTCATATCAGCACCCTGTAGTGGACGCATCGTGGCAATATACGCCGACCTCGGTGCGCCGTTACTGCCACGTAGCATTATTGGATTGATTCGCCCAGGCTTACCCCTCGCAATTCCTGCAAGTGGTATCAATAATATCCTGATTGCATTAGCCCTCATTGCCGTTGCAGTGGTTATCGTCCCAGCCTTGAATGGGATTGCCAATCAACCCACAAACACGGTTACGCCGGCCCCAAGCGCCACCACCACCACCACCACCAATAGTTGGTGGCCGTTTGATGTTACTCCACCACCAACAGGCATCGCAACGCCAGCGACAGATACGTCGATAACAGATGTAACTCCTGCGGCAGAGACACCGCTTGCCACCAATGACACACCGATTCCCGAGATAACGCCGGCAACAGACGTAGTGCCCGCCACAGAAGCAACGCTCGTACCAGCACCGTTACCAAGTACAAATGATTCATTAATCAAACACATCGGGAGTTTAATCAATGAAATGATTACGCTGACAAGCGAAATTCGACCGTGGATTCAAACAATGCAACTGATTAACCCACAAATCAATGAGCAAATGATCATACCCCGCATCACCCGCAACCAAAAAATCATCGAGCAACTCTATGCGATTGCCAACGAAAATAGCACAAACTCAGCACTTACACCGATGGAACAACAACTCATAGCCCAACTTGATCAATTTATTGCCCCATGCATGGCGATTTATCAAGAAGTACAGACTGCCAATGAGCGCAGTATCATCCTCCCTGATCTCAGTGAGCAATACATTCAATGCAACAATGGTGCTGATAATTTGGTGCAATATCTCGGTAATCAATAAACATCAACCACAGTCTTGCCCTACAACACCATCCGGGAGTCCCACGACTATAACGTGGAACTCCCGGATCTACGTCGTAATAGGACATACATTTACGGTATAACAACCACGGTTGGAATCGATATCGCACTCCAGGTATTACGAATCATCACCGTATCAATCGTGACTTCACTCCCTTGAGAATAATCGGTTACCAGCAAAAAGCTGACGCGTACTCGCCTTCCCGCAAATGCACTCACATCAACACTCCCGGTACGCGCCGGTGTGGTTCTGCAGATATCGATGGCTCCGACTAATTTATTATCTATTTCGACATTCAATACATCATACGATTTACCACATAATTCCTCAGAACGTAGCACATAATCAAACAACAATCGTTTCGCATCAACAGGCAATGTGACATATTGGCTAATGCGATCAACCGCCAGGTTTTGCGGCGGTGCAACATTGCCAAGTTTGGCAACCCCATTGGCAATAAACTGCCCAACACGTTGACCATTACGCAACCCCTCTTCCGTCCATGCACCGAGATGCGTATCAGAAAAATCTGCGTTCTGGAGCGTACTATTATTGCTCGTGGGGATAAATTTCACCGTATCAATAAACCACAAACTCGGATTGGCACTGTCGTTGGTCAGGAAAAACGTCAATAATACTGCCTGACCACTCCATTGATGTAAATCAAACTCATATTGACTATACATTGGTAACGGGGCCCATTTACTCTGATTGCACACCTCAAACTGGCCAATACGCGTATCATTGGCAAATACATTGGCGGTATCGTTGATACAGACCGTGTCTTGGGAATGGAAGCCCATATGCACGGAAAGTGTCGTGTTGTCAGCGGGGACGAATACGGTTTGATCGAGGACATCACGGGAATCGGCAATCCCACCTAACCAAGCGACATACTGACCCGTCCATGCTGGCATAGATGACCAGTGCGCAATCAACGTATCGTTCATGGTTGAACGTTGATTCCAACCATTCCCCTGTGCCTCGAAATCTCCGTTTACAACCCCTGTACTCTCAAATACTGCGGTACTTGAGGGGGTAGGGGTCGTCGTTGGCGTCGCAGTGTCTGTTTTGGTTGCAGTGGGGGTGCGGGTGGCGGTACGCGTCTTGGAAGCGGTCAAGGTTTTCGTGGGAGTCAGCGTCTGCGTATTTATGCGTGGCTGCTCGCTAGGTGCCTGCAAATTATAGATCCGTTGGATTTCATCCTCCCCGCTCGTATGCCGGCAGCCACCCATAATTCATCGACATCAAAGGTACCGTAACTCCCGTTTACCACACCAATCTGTATTTTTGCAGGCAAGAACGGCTTGGCAACACCAGTTGTGTGGGCAATCTGGACACCATCAACATAACTAGTAATAGCGCCATTTGTCGTTACCGGAGTCACGAGGCAGACTACCTGATGCCATACGCCATCTGCAATAGTTGGGCCGCCACTGGCGATTACCGCAATACCGTTATGGGAGATACTACATTGCAATTGACCTTCAATCAGGGCAATGCGCAGTACATCGGTAGCTCCGGTACTTTGCATGAGTGGCGTATTTGGATTAGTAGTACGCACCCACATACTTACGAGGCTATTTGCCGGCATACGAGCGGGGAGGATTGCCACGCTCATCAATGGGTTAGCGCGGGCACGGTCGAGGTGGACGGCAGTGTTTTTGACACCATCACTCACCGCATCGACACACACCGGTGTCACCAACAGACAGCGAACGGGCTTGGCAGTGCGCCAATTGAGGGATTGGAACAAGTTAACATCATCAAATGGGTATTGTATCAGTTGACTATTACGCAAAAACGGGGTTATTGACAGGGTGCTTGTCGGAGTGCGTGTCAATGACGGGGTATGTGTTACCGTTGCCGTGCGCGTCAACGTCACCGTCTTGGTTCGGCTTGGTGTACGTGTCACGGTGACTTTGGCGATACCCATGGTCAAATTTGCGCTAAATGGATATTTGGTGCGTGATGGAATGATACTCGGCGTCAGGGTCGTACTCGGTGTCAGGGTCGTACTCGGCGTCAGGGTCGTACTCGGCGTGAGTGTAATCGTCGCCGACGGTGCCACGAGGAGCATGGCGGCAACAGCCTTGCGCGCATTGACAATCCCCGCCCCACATATCATTGTCCGACAGGCATTTGTACTCGCATCACTCACAAAAGAAGTAACGTTTGCGCGCATGTATTGGCGGATTGTTGCAACCGAAGCAGTAGGAAGCAACGCATATAACAGCGTCGCCACTCCCACCACATGCGGGGTAGCCATGCTTGTGCCTTGCATGACACCATAGGTCGCGGCGCCCACCGGATTGAGATCAGGGATGGTAGTCGCACTGTCATACCAAGTAGATTTGACCCGTCCATTGGCCAATGGATAGGTATTCCCTAAATTAGCGTCACCCCCTGGGGCTGCAATATCAACACCACTGCCATAATTACTATAAAACGAACGCTGGCCCGTAGCCCCAGTCGTTGCCACCGTCACCGCACCATCACAATTGGACGGGGTATGCCTAGCAGCTGATTCATTACTATTGCCGGCAGCCACCACCACCATCGTATTCACCGCCATCGCCGCGGCAATCGCATTGGCATAATAACTCGGGCAGTAGTAGGCACCATTGGCATAGGGGGCTTGACCACCGAGGCTGAGATTGACCACGTTGGCTTTGGCTGCAATCGGTAATAACGGCACTCCCGCAACAGGTAAACGAGCAGCCCAGCGAATTGCATCAACGATATCGCTACTATAGCCACCGCCACGCCCTAACACGCGGCCGATCAGCAAACGCGCATCGCTAGCAATCCCTGCGACGCCCATCCCATTGTTCGAGATTGCGGCAATCGTACCCGCCACGTGGGTACCATGCCACGAACTATTACGCCCACCGGAGTAATCACCCTCATCGCGGGCATTTGCATCTCGTTCGTCACCATCACCAGCCAGACTCACATTACCCACAAAGTCATACTGACCAGCAATTTTATTACCCGTCACGACCCCATCGACCTGCGTCAATCCTAAATCGGGATGCGAAGTAATGCCGGTATCAAGTACCGCTGCCACCGCACCCATGCCATGCGCACCACGATCCCACGCTCTAGGAGCATCGATACCATAGTACGTTTTGTCAGCAACAGGGGTATTTGGTGAAAAATAATGCCACTGGCTGGGGTATTCAGGGTCGTTGGGAACGGCGTTCGTCTGCACCATGACATCGGGTTCCACCAATAGCACGCCGGGGATTTGTTGCCATGTCGTTTGGAGCACGGCGATTTCGCTCCGGCTCAACAAGCGTGGTGCTTTGAGGATGTGCATGCCGTAGTCCATAGTACGTTTGTAGCACGCCCTAGGCAAGCCATTACGCAATGCACCATCACCAAATTGCCGCCAATAGGGAGTATCGAGCAGCGAACGGATTGTTGTTTTGTTGAGTGTTACCACAATTTGGTCAGTATATGGGGCTTCTGTAGCGAGCGGCGTGGGAGCCGCCAAAAGCATGGTGGGGGGCGCACAGTGTGCAACACACACTCCACACAAGCAAGAGATACCCCAATAATCTACGCTGCATATCAACACCCTTTGCAATATTGTACGTGTGCCCAAAAAACAAAACAACGGCACCACATAACAAAAATTGCTGGGAGGAGTGTTTTATTTCTACACTCCTCCCAGCACAATGGTTGGTACTTACTTGTGCAAGGCAGTTGCATCCATACTCGTTTTGACGGGAGTCAATACCACTCGGGACACATTGACAGCAGTCAATGTGTTGCTAATCGCGACATTGTCAATCGTGATTTCACTCCCCATCGATACATCAGTGGTCAAAAAGATGCTGACAGGCACTCGTTGCCCGGCATAGGCGGATATGTCGACACTGGCTCGGTCTGGTCGGATATCTCTACAGATATCCATCGTGCCGAGAAGGGTGTCATTGACTGCAATCGTCATGGTGTCATAGAACTTGGTGCAACTTTCGTCTGAATTTACACTCACGTCAAACAACAAGCGCTGGGCATCGGCAGGCAATGTCACATACTGAGTGATGCGATCACTGGTCAGGTTGCGGGCAGGGGTCACACCACCCAATTTGGCCACACCATTGGCGATGAATTGGCCCGTACGTTGGCCATCACTGCGGGAATCTTCGTTCCAGCTACCATCGGCGCCATTGGCAAAGTCCGCATTGAGCAACGTGGTATTGCTGATGGTAGGACCGAATTTAACGGTATCGATAATCCATGAGCTGGGATTGAAGCTGTCGTTGGTTAATTCAAAGCGGATTGGTACGGTTTGACCTTGCCACGCACTTACATCAATCACCTGTTGATTGTAGAGGGTCAGTGGTGACCATTTACTCTGGTTACACATGCCCCACTGATTGACGAGGGTATTATCGACGTAGATCCGGGCAAAATCGCTATTGCAGGTCGATTCCCACGAATAGAATCCGCTATGAATGTAGAGTGATGTGTTGTCGGTTGGGATGGTAACGGTTTGTTCGATGGTATCGACGCCACCGGTCATCCCACCCAGCCATGCCACGTATTGGCCGGTCCAGGCAGCGAAATTCGACCACGAGCCGATAATCGCGAAGTTCAGCGAAGAGTTCTCGGTCCAGCCCGTTTTGTAGTCTTCAAAGTTCCCATTGACAATGCCTTCACCAGTAAATGTGGGGCTGGGAGTGACGGTCAATGATGGCGTCATCGATGGTGTCAACGTGCGCGTACTTGTCGCGGTACGCGTACTCGTCGCGGTGCGCGTACTTGTGGGTGTAGCTGATACTGTCACTGTCCGTGAACTCGTCAGCGTCGCTGATGGGGTCAATGTCTGCGTATCAATCAGGTTTGACCCAATAGGAGCTTGTTTGTTGTAAATCAGTTGGACTTCATTGGCACCCACATTGCCTGAAGCGACCCACAATTCATCGAGATCGAATGAACTGTATGTGCCATTGACTACACCGATTTGTAGTTTTGCCGGTAAAAATGTCTTCGTGACACCATTTGCACTCCCTGCCAAATGTCCATCGACGTAGGTTGCGATGATTCCATTGCTGCCTGGTGTCTGCAAACATGCCAAATGGTGCCATGCCCCATCATTGACATCAATCCCGCCAGTGGCGCTTGCACTGTTGAAATCACACGCAAGTTTGCCGGCACGAATCTGCATTGTGAATTGATACAGTTTTTTACCCATGCTTTGCATGATGTTGACATTATTGTCGGTCGTACGTACCCACACACTTACCAAGGTGTTAGATGGAGTACGCGGTAACAAAAACGACACCGAAGTCAAGGCATTATTACGACTTCCATCGAAATAGACGGCTTTGTTTTGTACACCATCACTGACTTCATCGACACATACGAGCGTACTGGTTACACACCGCATTGTCGTGCTCAAGCGCCAACGTGTTGATTGAAACGTGGTTACGTCATCAAATGTCTGTTTAAATATCTGCGTATTATTGAGTAATGGGGTCGCAGTACGCGTAGCTGATGCGGTGCGGGTTAATGACGATGTACGGGTATTGCTGGGAGAACGGGTCGCACTCCGCGTCATAGTTGCCGTAGTAGTTCGGGTCGCAGTCGCAGTCGCAGACACCGTCGGACTTGACGTGCTTGTTGGCGTCAGCGGTATGGTTGTCTCACTTGGCGTCAGTGTGATGCTTGGCGTCAGCGTAATTGTTGCTGTGGGTGCCACTACCGAAATAGCTTGGACAGACTTGGACGCATTTACAATCCCAGGTCCACAGGTGTCAAGCGTAGCACAGGCATTCGCATTAGAATCACTCGGAAACGCCGTCAGGTTACTCGCCCCCATTAAATATTGACGAATCGTCGCCACCGACGCATTGGGCAATAACCCATACAGCAACGCAGCCACACCAGCTACATGGGGGGAGGCCATACTCGTGCCTTGCATATTACCGTAGGTTGGGGTGGCAGTATCGATGGTCGTCGCACCGTTAAACCACGTCGACCGGATCCGACCACTCGCGAGGCTGTCGCCAATAACCGCATCACCACCAGGGGCGGCAATATCGACCACACTACCATAGTTACTATAGTACGAGCGTTTGCCCGTCGGTCCTACGGCCGCCACGGTCACTGCACCAACACAATTGGCTGGGGTAAATTGTTCGGCGGGCATGTCACTATTGCCCGCTGCCACCACCACCATCGCACCGGCATTAGTTGCTGCGGTAATCGCATCAGCATAATAGCTCGGACACGTTGCCGAACCACCGCCAAGGCTGAGATTTATGACGTTGGCTTTTGCATCAGCTGGCAACAACGGCACACCTGCAACGGGCAAGCGGGCAGCCCAGCGAATCGCATCGACGATATCACTACTATAGCCGCCGCCTTTTCCCAATACCCGCCCAATCAACAACCGTGCATCGCCAGCAATACCAGCGACACCCATGCCATTGTTGGTAACCGCAGCAATCGTACCAGCCACGTGGGTACCATGCCACGAACTCGAGCTACCATTATAATAATCGCCTTCATCACGGGCATTGCTATCACGGGTATTACCATCACCACCCATGGTAGCGTCATTGACAAAATCATATTGTCCGGCGAGTTTATTGCCGCTCACCATCCCACCAACTTGGGATAATCCCAAGTCGGGATGGGGCGTAATGCCGGTATCTAATACAGCAACCACGGCCCCATTACCGGTAGCACCTTGGTCCCAGGCACCAATCGCATCGACACCATAATACGTGGTACCACCAACTGGCGTTGCTGGCGAAAAATAGTGCCATTGGCTGGGGTATTCAGGGTCATTGGGGACCGCAGTGATTTGAGCGATGACGTCTGGTTCAACACTCACCACATCAGCGATGCTCATCCATGCGACTTGGAGTTGCGCAACTTCTGCCTGACTGACAAATCGTTCCACTTTGAGCACGTGACGAGTATCACTCATGGCCCGTTTGTAGCTGGCGCGGGCCAAACCACTGCGTTGCGATGTATCACCAAATTGCCGCCAATACGCTGTATCGACTGCAGAACGGGCAGTAGTGCTTTTGAGGGTTACCACCATCTGATCAGTATACGGGGTAGTATCAGTTACGGCACTGACATCACGTTCCTCGGCCAACACAAATGCCGGTGCGAGCAATGCCAGCAACAACACCCATGCCACCAAAGTTTTTATTCGTACGCGTAATACCATAACAACCAACCTTTCATGGTCAAATACCAAAATGCAACTACTATCTTCCTATGCCGACGTTTGGTAATTGCATTTTGTTCCACCAAATCCATACCAATCTTACAATACCTACGCCAATCTAGGCGGCTCGTTGGTTGTGGGGCGGTGCATTGAT
>JBBAWW010000097.1:0-12930 GCA_040397035.1 Roseiflexaceae bacterium
GTATCAATGCACCGCCGAACAATCAACGAGCCGCCTAGATTGGCGTAGGTATTGGTTTACTATTATTTACGTACACAAAAGCTACAGGTTGCCGCGTTGACAACAATTTGCTACGTACCGGTGCCGCAATGCAGCCAGCACTGCACAGCATACCGTGTTTACCTCCGTAATCGATAAAACCATCTGCAATAATCAGGGCAAGGACCATGTTGCGACAGCAACCAAGCAACGCCGGTTATTTCCGTGTACGGCACCAGTTTCGCTTAATCATAAAAGCGCGTTAAATCTTCGTTTTTGCCGATCACTACCAACACGCTTCGTGCGGGAATGATAGTCTCTGCTACAGGCGAAATCAGCACTGTTTGTGCGATTTTGATGGCAATCAATGAAACCCGGTACTGTTTGCGCAAATCGATTTCCGCGAGTGTTTTACCTACAAATTGCGGTGGTGCCTGGACTTCGATAATATTGTACTCATGCGAAAGCTCAATGTAATCGATGATGCGGTCACCACTCAAACTATGCGCGGCCCGCACGCCCATATCATGCTCCGGGAATATCACTTGTGTCACACCCAAGCGTTGCAACACGCGACCGTGGCGATGACTCACTGCTTTGGCCATCACTCGTTTGACCCCCAGCTCTTGCAGTGTTTGCACCACCATTATGTTAGCCTCGATATCACCAATCGCCACCACAACCGCGTCGTATTCCTTGATGCCAAGTGACAGCAGTGACTCTTCGTCGACACTGCTTACTGACACACATTGGTTTAGTTGGCGCGACAACTGCTGCACCCGTTGCTCGTCAATATCAATCCCCAACACATAATGCCCTTGTTGTACCAATGTTTCAGCCACACTCGTGCCAAACAACCCCAAGCCAATCACGGCAATATGTTTCATGTCGTCCTCTTCTAGCCAATCAATACTTGTTCCTCGGCGTACCGGTAGCGTGGCACGCTACTGCGTAGCATCAGTGCAGAAAACAATGTGAGTGGTCCCACGCGTCCGATGTACATGGTCGTAATGATTACGAATTTACCGATATCACTCAGTTCAGGGGTGACGCCAAGGCTGAGTCCCACAGTGGCAAATGCCGACACCACTTCAAAGACCAACCACAAAAACGGTGCTGATTCGGTCACCGTCAAAATAAGCGTCGCAACCATCACCCACGAAATCGCTACAACGATGACCACAAACGATTTGAGTAAGAGTGGAGCGGTAACGGTGCGGTGCCCGACATGAATTTCGTTGCGCCCACGCAACACGTTCGAAACGGTTAACATGGCGAGGGCAAAGGTGGTTGTTTTGATACCACCGCCAGTCGAACCCGGTGACGCCCCAATAAACATCAGCACCACCATCAGCATAATGGTTGCGGTGGTAAGCGACGTCATGGTCACACTAAAAAACCCCGCAGTGCGCGCTGTGGTACTCTGAAATATACTATTCAGGATTTTTTCACCCAATGTAAAATCAGCAAACGCTGGCGCATGATACTCAAAAACAAACACCAACAGGCTCCCCAGCAACAGCAACAACGCCGAGGTAAGCATGACTATTTTGGTGTGCAACGACCACTTCGAAACCTGCCAGCCATGATTAATGATGTTGAGCCACACCAACACACCCATACCACCAATCGTCAGCAACAGCATGACACAACTCAACACCACCGGGTTGGTATTGTATGTGATCAGACTCGTGGTAAACAAATCAAAACCAGCATTATTAAATGCGGACACCGCATGAAAAACACCATTAAATAGCGCATCGCCGAAGGGCATATGTTGCCCAAACGACCATGCCAATACCAACGCCCCTACCAATTCAATCCCCAGCGTCAAAAAGACAATATACCGTACCAGTTGCACAATACCCTGTAATGAAAAATGATTGAGTGATTCTTTCAAGATGACACGCTCATTGATAGTAATGCGCTTGCCGAGCAGCACGGCAATCATGGCCGCCAACGACATGAAGCCTAATCCGCCGATTTGAATCAACACGAGAACAATCATCTGACCAAAGCGGGTCAATACACTCCCCGTATCGACGACGACCAAACCCGTCACACAGACAGCCGATGTTGCAGTAAACAATGCATCGAGCCAGTGTAGACCATGATTATCAACGGTCGCTATTGGTAATGTGAGCGCCAACGTACCAAGCAATATCACTCCCAAAAACCCAAGTACCAACACCTGTGTGGGATGCACCACCCGCCTTGATAGACCAGTCTGAC
This sequence comes from Roseiflexaceae bacterium, assembly GCA_040397035.1. Classification (GTDB taxonomy): domain Bacteria; phylum Chloroflexota; class Chloroflexia; order Chloroflexales; family Roseiflexaceae; genus UBA965. The sequence continues at coordinate 2,251 of JBBAWW010000097.1, forward strand.
GCCACATTGCTATTTCACCTCACCATACGCCGCAACCAGTCGACACAGCACAAAAACAAGTGAGCAACCATCCTGAACGATTAGACTAGACTAGCACTCGTATATGCAATACCAATCCATGTATACCACATGTTTGTGTCACACACAATGACAACGGGTTTGATCGCTCAATGGCAACCAATTTGACAACCCTACCAAAATCACGTATATTGCTGTGCATATTCCCAATAACGGATTTTTCATGCATATGTTCATCGCCAAGAAGCAAGATAAGCGCAATAAGCAACCCGACAATTTGTCTGGTTGAGCTTGCTTGTTGTCGGTTGACCAAGCCCGCCCACCAGACAGGTGGCGCGGGGTTTCTGTTTTTACTACCACAAAGGGATGCGTCATGCTGTTGTTGCTCCGTGGATTGATGCTTGGGTTTGCGATTGCAGCCCCTGTCGGCCCAATCGGGTTGCTCTGTATCCGGCGCACGCTGGCGCACGGCTGGCGGGCCGGATTTGTGTCGGGGTTAGGCGCTGCCACCGCCGATACCATGTATGGATTGTTGGCCGCCTTTGGGATTACCGTACTCGCCACCTTCCAGCAACCTGCCGCCGTTATCGGCGGTTTTTTGTTGCTCTGGATGGCCTACCAAACCGCCACCAGCATCCCACAAAAGGTCGCCAATGTACGCGCCGGCAACATGTATTTCTCGACCTTGGCACTCACCATTACCAACCCTGCCACCATTTTGGTGTTTCTTAGTTTATTTGCCGGCGTCAGTGGCGTCAGCGCTCTCGGTGCCAATGATGCCATCATGCTGGTCGTGGGAGTGGGACTCGGCTCGGCGATGTGGTGGTTTGTGCTGGCCAGCATCGCCGCTTGGTTGGGGCGTGATATCAGTACCAATAGCCTGCGTTGGATGAATCGGATTTCAGGAATTTTGATTGGCGGCTTTGGGATTGCCGCAGTATGGAGTGTATTTGTATGAACAAACCTACCAAGCGTCGCATCGAAACAGAAACCGTGCACATGGGTAATCACGTCGACCCCCATACTGGCGCCGTCGTTCCCTCCATCGTCTTGTCGACGACCTTTGCCCGCGAAGCCGACGGCTCGTTCCCTAGTGGCTATGTCTATACCCGTAGTGACAACCCCAATCGTCACGCCCTCGAAGAATCCCTGGCCAACCTCGAAGGGGGCGCCCGGGCCTTGGCGTTTAGTTCGGGGCAGGCAGCCACCAATGCGGTGTTCCAGATGCTCAAAAGTGGTGACCACGTAGTTATCGCCAACGAAACCTACTTTGGCACGCCCAAATTAGTGCGTGAGATTTTTTCGCACCTCGGTATTACGGCCAGTTATGTCGACATGAGCAATCTGGCGGCAGTGCAAGCAGCCATGACTGCCCAAACCAAAATCGTTTGGATCGAGACGCCCTCAAATCCGTTGCTCACCATCAGCGATATCCAGGCAATTAGCGAAATTGCCCATCAATACGGGGCGCTGGTCGTCGCCGACAACACCTGGGCATCACCACTCGTACAACGCCCTCTCGCACACGGTGCCGACATCGTGATGCATTCCACCACCAAATATATCAGCGGTCACACCGACGTGCTCGGTGGTGCGTTGATTTTTGCGCGCAACGATGAGGTCACCGCCCGCGCCCAAATGGTACAGACCCTCGGTGGCGCCGTACCGTCACCATTTGATTGTTGGCTGATGATGCGGGGCATCCGCACCTTGGCGCTCCGGGTGCGCCAGCAAGTGGCTAGCGCCCAGCGCGTGGCGGAGTTTTTGGCCGATCACCCCGCCATCGAACGGGTCAACTACCCAGGGCTCGATAGCCATGCCGGGCATGCGATTGCAGCCCGCCAGATGACCAACGGCTTTGGTGGCATGTTGTCGTTCCATGTGCAGGGTGGGGCTGAGCAGGCGATGGCGATTGCGGCCCGCTTGCAGTTGTTTACCCGGGCCACCAGTTTGGGTGGCATCGAAAGTCTGATTGAGCACCGTGCGTCCATCGAAGGACCCACCAGCACCACCCCGCAGAATTTGTTGCGGGTGTCGATTGGCATCGAGCACGTCGACGATTTGATAGACGACCTCCGGCAAGCCATTCAAGGCTAGACGGTGGCGATAGATAGTTTTTTGTAACGAAAAGGAGCCCTACCATGGCTACAGTATGTCCAGAATGTGACGCCGAGATTGTGTTCAAGGCGGGGACGATTACGGGCGAAATCATCGTTTGCCCTGATTGTGCGGCCGAACTCGAAGTCACCTCGGTCAATCCGCCTGCGCTCGAATTGGCGCCGGAGGTTGGCGAAGACTGGGGCGAATAACCCCCTACAAGGAGTATGCCATGCGCATCGGAGTACTTTGCTCACGCATTCGGGTTGAAGAAAAGTTAATCTTTGCCGAATTAGCGGCCCGAGGCATCGAATATGTGCGGCTCAATGACGACGAGCTCATTTTTGACCTCAATACCGGCCGTTACCCGTATGATGTGGTGCTCGAACGCTCGATCCACCATTCACGGGCTCTCTATGCGTTACACGCCCTCAACGATGCGGGCATCCCCACCGTCAATACCGCCCATGTCGCCCGCATTTGTGGCGACAAATTCCTCACTACGCAGGCCCTCATCAAACACAAAGTCCCCACACCACGCACCCTAATGGCGTTTACACCAGAATCAGCCGTCAAAGCCATCGAAGAATTGGGCTACCCGGCAGTGCTCAAGCCAGCCATCGGCTCGTGGGGGCGCCTCATCGCCAAAGTCAACGACCGCGAAGCGGCCGAAGCGATTCTCGAGCACAAAGAAGTACTCGGATCGTACCACCACTCGATTTTTTATATTCAAGAGTATGTGGCCAAACCCAATATGCGCGACATCCGGGCATTTGTGATTGGTGACGAGTGTATCGGCGCGATTTATCGTACCAGCCCCCACTGGATTACCAATACCGCTCGCGGTGGTCAAGCCTCGGTCTGCCCCATCACCCCCGCCATAGCCGACATTTGTATCGCTGCCGCCCAAGCCGTGGGGGGCGGGGTGGTGGCCATCGATTTGCTCGAAAGTAGCGATGGGCAGATTTTGGTGAATGAAGTCAACTACACCATGGAGTTCCGCAATAGCATCACCCCTACCGGCGTCAACATCCCCGGCCGTATCGTGGAATACACCATCGAGGTGGCCCAAGGCAAACGGAGCGGTCTATGAGCCAACGACCATGGCAGGTGTTGCGGCGCCACACGGTGCATCAAAGCGACTGGGTCAGCCTGCACCAAGACGACGTACAGCTCCCTGACGGCAGCATCATCGTCGGGCACCATGTGGTCGACTACCCCCGCCCAGCGGTGGGGGTAGTGGCGCTGCGCGTCGATGGAGCCATCATGTTAGTCGAACACTACCGCTTTATTGTCGACCTCACCCACTGGGAAGTCCCGGCAGGACGGGTCGACCCCGACGAAGATCATGCCACCGCCGCCGCTCGCGAACTGTGGGAAGAAAGTGGCTGTGTGGCAGACCGCTATACCTACCTCGGCGAATACCACCCTGCCAACGGCAGTAGTAATCAGACCTTCCATGTCTATATCGGCCACGATGCCCGCCAAACCGGTGTGATTAGCGACACCAACGAAATCATGTCGGCGCGCTGGGTCATGCCCAGTGAAATCTGGGATTTGATTGGTCAAAACGCCATCCGTGATGGCTTGACGCTCACCGCCGTGTTGTGGGCCGACGCCCATCAACGGGGCATCATTGCGCCAAGGAGTACACCATGACGCGTGTATCGATTGTGGGCGCCAGTGGCTACGTGGGGGGCGAATTATTGCGCCTACTCCTGCGTCACCCCCATGTCAGCATCCACCAAGTCACCTCGGAACGCTTGGCGGGCAAACCGGTCAGTGGGTCCCACCCCCATTTGCGCGGGGTGACTGATTTGAGCTTTACCAGTCAAAGCCAACTCGACGCCTGCGATGTATTGATTTTGGCGTTACCGCATGGCTCGGCCGCCAAACGCATCGCTGAATACGCCCAACTCGCCCCCAAAATCATCGATTGCTCGGCCGATTTCCGGCTGCGTAATCCCGCCGACTATGACCGATGGTACGGCGAAGCCCACCCCAACCCCGACTGGCTAGAGCGCTTTGTGTATGGGCTGCCCGAGCTCAACCGCGATGCCCTGCGCGGCGCCAACTACGTCAGTGGCGTCGGGTGTAATGCCACCGCTACCAACTTGGCGTTGTTGCCGCTGGTCAAAACGGGTATCATCACCGGCAACGACGTGGTGATTAGCGATGTCAAAGTAGGCTCGTCTGAAGGAGGCGCCCAAGGCAACGATGGCTCACACCACCCCGAACGGAGTGGCGTGGTGCGCTCGTTTGCGCCGACGGGTCACCGCCATACCGCCGAAATCGTACAGGCTACCGGGCTGAGCAACGTCCACCTCAGTATTACCAGTGTGGAATTAGTGCGGGGGGCGGTGGCGACGGTGCATTGTCTACCGAGCCACGTCGTTGATGAAAAAACGTTGTGGCGGGCGTATCGCGCCTGCTACCGCGACGAACCCTTTGTGCGCATCGTGCGCGAACGCACTGGATTCCACCGCCTGCCTGAACCCAAATTGCTGGGTGGCACCAATCTGGCCGATGTGGGCTTTGACCTCGATCCAGCGAGCGGCCGCATCGTGAGTATTTGTGCTATCGACAACTTGATGAAAGGGGCGGCCGGCAGTGCTGTGCAGTGCCTCAATCTGATGTGTGACTACCCCGAAACCACGGCCCTCGAGATGATTGGTTTGCACCCCTATTAGCTGGAAAGTTTGACCTGCATGAATCGCGCGAATTTGGCTTTTGCCGGGATGATTATTGCTTGTATTTTGTGGGGGAGCTCACATGCCATCGCCAAAGCGGCACTCGAAACCGTCCCGCCGTTTTTGCTTGGTGCCTTGCGAATCAGCATCACGATTCCCGTCTTGAGTCTGATTTTTTTGCTCACCAAACGCCAAGCGGTGGCAACATCAGACCGCTGGCCAATGGCACGACTCAGCATGATTGGCGTCGTCGCAAGCTTCGTGTTCGGCTATAGTGGCATTAATTTGACCCTGTCGTCAGACGCATCGTTGTTGATAATCGGCGAAGTTATTTTTACGGCCATCTTGGCCTACTATCTGCTCCATGAGCGGATTGAACGCAACCGGCTGATTGGCATCGTGATTGGCACGGTAGGGGCAATTATCTTGATTGGCGGTACTGCAAGTGAAAACACTGTGGCTGCCCCAAATCGCCTACTCGGCAATCTGCTTTTTTTGGTTTGTCTCGCATGTGAGTCTTATTATACCGTGCGGGGTGGTCTCTTGCTCAAACGCAATGATTCCATTAGCATGATGCTCCTCGTCAATGGCATAAGTATGATTGTCTGGGTCCCAATCATTGTCTGGTACATCACGAGTGGGCAATTCCCGCAATTCGACAATGCCACACTATTGAGCACCCTCTATCTCGCGCTTGTACCATCAGTGCTCTGTTATTTTTTGTGGTTCCATGCAGTACAGCACGTAGGAGCCACCGTAGCGGGCGTGGCACTGCTCTTTCAGCCCGTGGTTGGTGCGATCCTCGGCATCACCATGCTCGGCGACCCTATCACATGGCCATTGGTTAGTGGCGGTGTGCTTGTAATTAGTGCATTAGTTATCACGAGTCTCCCCCAAAAACCAGCCACTCCCACAATTATCGCAGAGGTCAATCAATGAGTCGAGTAACCGCACTGTTGCTACTCGCCATCGCCAACATCATCTGGGGGGCATCACATGCCGTCGGCAAATTAGCCACTGATAGTTTCGACCCCATCTTACTCGCCGGGTTGCGGGTTGTCATCGCCACCGGCATATTCTGGGGGTTACGCATCGGTCGCGTCGCTGCCGCAGAGCACATTTCTCATTGGCAACGTGGTCAACTTGCCGCACTCGGGATTATTGCGGTAGGCGCCGCGCAAATGCTCGACTATAGCGGGCTGGCACTCACCACTTCGACCGATTCGTCACTAATGATTATTGGCGAGGTTATTTTTACCGCGGTGCTCGCAGTGCTCATCGCCAAAGAGCACCTCGGCTGGCAACGAGCGCTCGGTCTCGTCATTGGCATCGTGGGGGTAGTGATTTTGACACTCGGCGGTGCCCCAAACAGCGAATACGCCCCCAACCGGCTGCTCGGGAATACGTTGGTGCTTGCCGCCCTCTTTTGTGAAGCACTTTTCACCGTGATTGGGGCGAATATAGCCCAACGATTCCACCCACTCACCGTGATGCGCTGGACATATACCGGTAGTCTAATCATCTGGGTGCCCATCATTGTTTGGCATCTTGCCACTGGCATTTTTCCGTCTGTCGAATGGGATGCCTGGGCGGCTGTTGCATACGTCGCTATTTTCACGTCGGTGATTAGTTATTTGATTTGGTTCACCGTATTGCGGAGCGCCGGATCGAGCCTAGGGGCCATGTCGCTGTTTATCCAACCGGTGGTAGGGTCGCTAATCGGCTTATTCATACTCCAAGAGCCGAGTAGCCCGGGGTTGTATATCGGCGCGACGCTGATTTTTGGGGCGCTGGCACTAGCAACCATCGGTCAAAAACACTGATTCACCGCTGTGCCAGCACGTTTTTTTCCAAAATAATAGCCAAAGGAAGCAGTATGATTGTCGTCAAAGTAGGGGGAGGAGCTGATATCGATTACGCTGCGCTCTGCGACGATATCGCCACCCTCGGCAGCCAAGGGCAACAGATTGTGCTGGTACATGGGGGGTCGAGCGAAACCAACCGCGTGGCCACCGCGCTGGGAACGCCGCCGCGCTTCGTCACCACGGCGTCGGGGCATGTCAGTCGCTACACCGACCAAGCCGCCATGGACGTGTTTATGATGGTCTATGCCGGCAAAATCAACAAACGCATCGTAGAACTGCTCCAACAACGGGGTATCAACGCCTTTGGCTGTAGCGGGCTGGATGGGCGAATTTTGCAGGCTGAGCGCAAAGCAACCCTGCGGATTGTCGAAAACGGCAAGCAGATGATGATCCGCGATGACCGCACCGGCACAATTGTGGGGGTCGATACGCACATGCTGGCAGTGATGACGGCCCACAATATCTGCCCCGTCATCGCGCCCATCGCCTGTAGTCAGCAAGGAGACGCACTGAATGTGGATGGAGACCGGGCTGCCGCGCAAATCGCCATCGCCCTCCAGGCCGACAGTCTGTTGTTGCTGTCGAGTGTGCCTGGTTTGCTCAGTGCCTTCCCCGACGAATCATCGTTGATTCCGAGTATTGCCCGAGCCGACATCCAGCGCTACATGGCGGTGGCGCAAGGACGGATGAAGAAAAAAGTGATGGGCGCCGGTGAAGCACTAGCCGGCGGCGTGGGTCGGGTGATTATGGCCGATGCCCGCATCCAAAACCCTATTACGCAGGCCCTGAATGGTCACGGGACGACCATTGCCTAACGGCAGTCGCCACTGCCAACTGCATGTCGGCGGTCGACAGATTGAATGCTTGGCCACCCCCCCACAATCGACCATGGTCGATGACGACCTTGAAGAGATTGAAATCACGAAAATCACACAGCATGGTGGCTGCCGGTAATCGACGTAAATACAGCGCTTGCAATGACGCATATTCGGCATCGTCGCGGGCCACCAATTGGGCCGTACCATACAGCGTGAGGCGGGCGAGGGTTTGCACATCCGCCACGTCGACGTGATCGGGCTCACACCACAGCAACGCTAGTGCGGGATGGGCCAGCAGATGACGGGTATGCGCCGCGAGGTGACTGAGATGGAGCAATACGGCACTACCGTCGCTGACACCAGCCACCGCCACCATGCCGGCATGGGGATTCCCTTCATGCACGGTAGCCAGCATCGCTTGGCGCTGTTGCAACAATTCAACTACCATGGCTGGAATTTCTTGGGTCATTTCACACCTCGTATTTGGCATGGGCGCACCAATCGCCCCACAGCGGAGGAAGCAAACATGAGTATATCACCCTTCCAATCCAACGCCGAAATCATCAGCCACGAAGATGTGCGCACCAGCGGAACTTATGGGAAGCGCGGCATTGCCATCGTGCGCGGGCTGGGCGCAACGCTGTGGGATGCAGATGGCAAGCAATACATCGACTGTGTGGGTGGCCAAGGAGCCGCCAATCTGGGCCATGCCCACCCCGCCGTGGTGGCCGCCATCCAACGCCAAGCCAGCCAGCTGATTAGTTGCCCCGAAATATTCCACAACGATCAGCGCGCCGCCTACCTCGACGAACTGGGGGCGGCGTTGCCGGCCGGCATGGGGCGGCTCTTTTTGTGTAATTCGGGCACTGAAGCGGTCGAATCGGCGCTCAAATTTGCCCGCCTGCATACGGGGCGCACCCAGATTGTCGCCGCCATGCGGGCCTTCCACGGCCGCACCATGGGGGCACTGTCGGCCACGTATGAACCCAAATACCGCGAGCCGTTTGAGCCGCTCATCCCTGGCGTGACCCACGTACCCTACGACAAAATCGCAGCCCTTGCTGCCGCCGTCAGCGACCAAACCGCCGCCGTGATCCTCGAGCCGGTCCAAGGCGAGGGAGGCGTACGCCCCGCCTCGCCCGGTTATTTGGCGGCGGCGGCCGAGATTTGTCGCCAGCAGGGGGCGCTATTGCTGGTTGACGAAGTCCAAACCGGCTTTGGGCGCACCGGCAGTCTGTTTGCCGTCACTCAAGACGACGTCACCCCTGATGTGCTGATTATGGCCAAATCGATGGCAGGGGGCGTACCGATGGGGGCCATCGCCATCCACGAATCGCTGGGGGGCTTTACCCCGGCCAGCCACGGCTCGACCTTTGGCGGCAATCCGCTGGCCTGCGCCGCTGGCCGTGCCGCCCTCAAAGCCTTGATTGACGACGATTTGCCGGCCCAGGCAGCCCGCAAAGGGCAGTACATCATGGAATACCTCAACCAGCGTCAGCTCAGCAAGGTGCGCGAAGTGCGCGGGCGCGGATTGTTGATTGGCATCGAGCTCAAAGAACGAGTCCAGCCCACGCTGGTAGCATTGATGGAACGGGGCGTACTGGCGCTCCCTGCCGGCCCCAATGTGTTGCGGCTACTCCCGCCGCTGGTGATTAGCGATGCCGAAATCGATCAGGCCCTCGCCATCATCTGTGAGGTACTGGCATGAGCACCGACCGTTACCACGATTACATTGCATTGCTGGCAGACGCCGTCCGCATCCCTAGTGTGTCGACTCACGAAGCCGCCGTGGCACGGTTTTTGGTGACACAGATGGCGCAACGGGGACTACGCAGTTATGTCGACAAGGTGGGCAATGCGGTCGGCCATATCGGCGATCACGGCCCCGAAATCATGTTGCTGGGGCATATCGACACCGTACCCGGTGACATTCCCGTCACCATCTGCGACGGCAACTTGTATGGACGCGGCACCGTCGACGCCAAAGGCCCATTTGTGGCGTTCATTTGTGCGGCAGCGGCGCTCGCGGCCCAAGGTGAGCTCCCTTTTCGCTTAACACTGGTCGGTGCCGTCGAAGAAGAATACGCCACGTCGCGGGGGGCGCATTATGTGGCGCACCACCACCGCCCAGATGCCTGTATCATCGGCGAGCCGAGTGGCTGGGAACGAGTCACATTGGGCTACAAAGGACGGGTGCTGCTCGACATCAGCACCACCCAAGGCAGCGCCCATAGTGCGGGGCCCGAGCCCTCGGCACCAGAGCGCTGCATGGCTGTTTGGCAACGCATCCAGCAGTACTGTGCCCAGCACAACCAACACCAGCCGTTGTTGTTTGACCAGATTTTGCCCTCGCTCCGCCAGATGAGCTCGGGAAGCGATGGACTGACGGATTGGGCGCGGGCCATGGTGGGCATTCGCATCCCCCCGGCGGCGATGATAGACTTCCTCATCGATGATATCGCCCATTTGAGCGATAACCATACGACGCTGTTGTTCCGCGATGCCTGTCGGGCTTGGCAGTCCGGCAAAAACGACCCCTGTGCCACGGCGTTTATCCGCGCGATACGCGCGGTAGGTGGCAAACCAGGCTACCTACGCAAAACCGGCACTGCCGATATGAATGTGGTGGCGCCCATCTGGCAATGCCCGATTATCGCTTATGGACCGGGGGATTCGAGCCTCGATCATACTGCCCACGAGCATGTCAGTATCGAAGAATTTGGCAAAGGGGTCGATACGCTAATTGTCGGATTACCGATATTGGCACAACGACTTGTAAACACAGACGTGGACGTGGCTATCGTATAAATTGGTGAGCAGACGCAATGATGGAGAGGCAGCAGGTTACACAGCTCCATCATGCTTCCTCACATTATTCTCGTTTTATTCTTTGGTATGGCGGATTGTCAATTCAAGTGCGACCATGCCGGTTGTGATGGCAACCGTAGAGACGCAGCAGGCTGCGTCTGTAGCGTAGCGTGGAATCTCCCGGGGCTTGCCACCGCATAGGCGCGCGGCGGTGTGTGGCGCTCAGTAGGAGATTCCACGATCGTGGTCATGGAATGACGGAGAAAGGGGGAGCGACTCCGCACCCGTTGCGGACCCTGTGCACTATACGCGCGCGGAAAATAACGACTGCGGTTGCTGTTGCACCAAAACACACGGGTGATTTAAAATTACTTCCGCCGAAAC
>JBBAWW010000098.1:0-12657 GCA_040397035.1 Roseiflexaceae bacterium
TATCACAACCGGCATGGAATGACGCTAGGGATGAGGTGTTTTGGCGTAGGTATTGAATCGTAACAACGATAAATTTATATGATGGAGTAATTGATGTCATCAAATACCGCCTTTGATGTGGCAAGTGTGCTTGCCCAAATGACCCAAGCTGAAAAAATTCAACTCTGCTCAGGGGCTAATTTTTGGCAATTACCATCCATAGACCGCCTTGGGATTCCCTCGCTGTATATCACCGATGGCCCGCATGGCGTGCGCAAACAAGCCGTCACCGAAGGCATCGACCTCGACAATACGATCCCTGCTACCTGCTTCCCCACCGCTGCGGTCTTGGCGAGTAGCTGGAATCGCGAATTGTTGGCCGACATAGGTGCTGCCATTGCGACCGAAGCCCACGCTATGCAGGTGAGTGTGGTGCTTGGACCTGGGGTCAACATCAAACGCTCACCCTTGGGCGGCCGTAATTTCGAATATTTCTCCGAAGACCCGATGCTGTCGAGTCATTTGGCCGCCGCCTATATCAATGGTGTACAGTCACATGGCATCGGTACCTCGATTAAACACTTTGCCGCCAACAATCAAGAAGCACGTCGTATGACCATCGACACCATTGTCGATGAGCGCGCGCTGCGTGAGATTTACCTCGCCAGCTTTGAATACGCCGTCACCACCGCCCAACCATGGACGGTGATGTGTGCCTACAATGGCCTCAATGGCGAACTCTGTAGCCAAAACTACCGCTTGCTTACCTCGATTTTGCGCAAAGAGTGGGGCTTTAAGGGTGCCGTCGTATCCGATTGGGGTGCGGTGTACCAGCGGGTGCCTAGTATTTTGGCTGGTATGGATCTCGAAATGCCTAGTAGTGGTGGCGCACATGATGCCGATATCGCTGCTGCCTTGGCCTCAGGTGCCTTGCCACAGACCGTATTTGATCAGACGGTGACGCGGATTTTGACGATGATCGCCCAGTCGCTACCGGCCTATGCCGACCCCCGCCCCTACGACCAACCCACCCATCACGCATTGGCCCGTCGTGCGGCAGCCGAGGGCATGGTGCTGCTCAAAAACAATGGTGGATTGTTGCCACTCGCTCCCACGACGTCGGTGGCGGTGATTGGGGCCTTCGCCAAAACACCCCGCTACCAAGGTGCCGGCAGTTCATTGATTGCGCCCAGTCAGCTCGACACCGTCTATGACACCATGGTGGCGCGGCTGGGTGTCGATGCCGTGCACTATGCCGCTGGCTATATCCCGCGCAAACATGCCATCCAAGCCGATTTGATGGCTGAAGCGGTCGACGTAGCCCGCCGCGCCGACGTAGTGGTGCTGTGTGTGGGGCTGCCTGACATCGATGAGACCGAAGGGGTCGATCGTACCACCATGGCCATGCCAGATTCACATAACGCGCTGATTGCTGCGGTAGCAACCGTCAATCCCAAGGTAGTGGTGGTACTGAGCAATGGTGCCCCTATCCAAATGCCGTGGCAGGCGCAGGTGCCGACGATCATCGAGGCCTATCTAGGGGGCCAAGCTGCCGGCAGTGCGATTGTCGATGTATTGTATGGTGACGTCAATCCTAGTGGCAAGCTAGCCGAGACGTTTCCTTTCCAATGGCAAGACCACCCTGCCCACACCTGCTTCCCCGGGTCGGGGCAAGCAGTCGAATACCGCGAAAGTATCTATGTGGCCTATCGCTACTACAACACCGTCGCTACTCCCGTTCAGTACCCATTTGGCTATGGCATGAGTTATACCACGTTTGCCTATAGTGATATTGTGGTGAGTGCGCCGTCGATCAATGCTGAAGATACGGTCACCGTGCGCGCCACCATCACCAACACCGGCACACGAGCTGGTGCCGAGGTGGTACAGGTTTATGTACGCGATGTGGCCAGCACGGTGTTTCGCCCACAGCACGAGCTCAAAGACTTTGCCAAAGTGTTGCTCCAACCAGGTGAATCACAACAGGTACAGTTTGTGCTCAACAAACGCAGTTTTGCCTACTACGACGTTGCCCAAGCCGATTGGGTCGTTGAAGCCGGACAATTCGAAGTACAAATCGGCGCTTCTTCACGCGACATCCGCTTGACGGCGCTTGTCGATGTGAGTGCGCCGCCGGTGCAAGTGGCCCGCACACCCCTGCTCGAACCCTATTACCAGCCTGAGCGTGGTGCCTTTGGTGCCGAAGCATTTGCAGCCCTGTGTGGACGCGACATTCGCGTGCCACGTTTGATGCGTGGCCAATACACACTCAACACGCCCATATCAGATATGCACGATTCATGGCTGGCGCGCCTGCTCCATCGCCAGATGTATGCCCAAATTCGCAAAATGAGTGGCCATGATCCCGAGTCACCCACCGCGATTATGTTTGAATCGATGTCCAAAGAAATGCCGATGCGGAGCTTGTTGATGCTCGGTAATGGCGTGTTTAGCCTGCCCTTACTCGACGCCATTATGTTGATGATTAATGGCTATTATTGGAAGGGTTTGCGGGCGTTGATTGCTGCTCGCAAACGTGCATAATTACATGAATACTGCACTGACGGCGTTTGTGACCGCCCAGCAAATGCGTGACTGTGAAGCACAACTGCTTGCAACCACTACCACACCTGACGCTCTGATTACCCGTGCTGGTGGGGCTGTCGCACAAGTTATCTTGCAACGCTTCCCCAGCCAACTAACCGTGCTGGTACTGGCTGGTCACGGCAACAACGGTGCCGATGCCCTCGTGGTTGCCGCCCAGCTGGCGCAGCAGGGGCGACAAATAACGCTACTCTGCTGGCGCCGTGAGTCTGACGCGTGGCTTTTGGCGGCGACTGATGCAGGCGTGCAACATATCATTGATTGGGATGCTGATTGGCTCGTACAAGCCTGTGCGCGCCATGCCATCATCGTCGATGGCTTGTTGGGACTGGGTACTAATCGCCCACTCAGTGGCGACGTACTCGCCATCGTACAGTCCGTCAATCAGCGCCCACCCCAGGTGATGTGTGTCGCCATCGATTTGCCTAGTGGTTGTCTGGCCGATAGTGGTGCCTTGCTGGGCACTGTGGTGCGGGCTGAGCTTACGATTTCTACAGGCCCGCGCAAAATCGGACTTAGTCAATTGCCTGCCATGGATGCCGCCGGTGAGGTGGTGGCTGTCGATATTGGGGTTGCAACCGATCAATTACCGTATCACGAGCTTACTGCTGCGTGGGCGCAGGCACAGCGTCCCGCCCGTCCTCGTGATTCCTACAAAGGCACCTACGGTACACTCAGTGTCTGGGCGGGCTCGGCCCAATTCCCCGGCGCCGCCTATTTGGCCAGTGCGGCGGCGGCGCGGGTGGGGGCGGGGATTGTCAGCCTCGCGACGACGAGCGCCCTTGCTCCTTTGCTGTGGCGCTTGCCCGAATCGACCTTGACGATGCTCAATGGCGATGTGACCCACGATTGTGCGGCCCTCACCGATGATCGCTTTACGTCATTGTTGATTGGTCCTGGTCTAGGGCGCAGCGAGGCCGTGGCCGATTTGTTGTGGGCGGTGCTCGCTCCCAATGCGATTGGCGACCGCCCTGCGGTGCTTGATGCAGATGCGTTGGCGTTGCTCGGTCGCGACCCCCGCTGGTACACCCGTCTCACGCCACTGCGCTATGTGCTCACCCCTCACCTCGGCGAATTATGCCGTTTGTGTGGGGGCACATTGCCTGATTTGCTCCCCCACCAAATCGCCACCCACTGTGCCGCCACGTGGCAACAAATCGTGGTGATGAAAGGCAGTACCACCCTGATTGCCCACCCCGACGGGCGTTTGTTGATCTGGCCTCACCCCAACCCGGCCTTGGCCACTGCCGGTAGTGGCGACATTCTGGCTGGGATTATTGCTAGCCTCTTGACCCAAGGATTGTCGCCGTGGGCGGCTGCCGGCGTGGGTGTCTACATCCAAGGCCACGTCGCCCGAATCCTGCGTAGCCAGCACGGTGACGCCGGTACGCTAGCAAGTGACGCCCTGCCGTTGATTCCCCAGGTGCTTAAATCGTTGCAATGAGATGCGCGCCACGAGAGTACAATAGGCGTATGGATTACAAAAACAAATAGGTGGCACACATGCCCATATACGAATACCAATGTCAACAATGCCATGGTCATTTCCAAAAACTAGTACGGGGCTTCAGTGACCCCGCCGATTTAGCTTGCCCACGTTGCCACGCCACCAGCGTACAACGGCGCGTGTCACAAGTGGCGCAGTTGCGCTCTGATGCCCAGCGGGCCGAGGCGTTGGGTGATGATCGTATGTTGGCAGGGGTTGACGAAAACGATCCCCGCGCCGTGGCTAAATGGGCCAAACAAATGGGCCAAACCATGGGCGAAGAAGCCGGTGGTGATTGGAATGAAATGGTCGACCAGATGATTGACGAAGAATTCGACGGCGATGCCCCAAATGGCACCAAATCACGCGCCGGTGATGATTTGGGGTGGGGGTAAATCATGGCCAATCTCCGTTTCACTGCTGTCATCAACCCCGATGAATTCGAGCAACGCCTCAAAGGGGTGCCCCTTTTGCCTGGTGTCTACATCTGGAAGGACACGCAAGGGGGCGTGTTGTACGTCGGCAAATCCAAAGCGTTGCGTGACCGCATGCGCTCCTATTTCAATATCGGCCAACTCTCCAACAAAAACCGGCGCATGGTTGCCAAAATCGCCGATTTCGATATCATCGTCACCAATAGCGAGCTTGAAGCGTTGTTGCTCGAAATGAATCTCATCAAGCAACACCGCCCGCGCTACAACGTCTTGCTCAAAGACGACCGCAGCTACCCCTATATCAAAGTTACCCTCCAAGACGCCTGGCCGCGGATTTTGACTACCCGGCATGTGGTGGTCGATGGATCGCGTTATTTTGGGCCCTATGCGGCGGCAGGGTCGGTACGGCGTACATTGAGTGAGCTCAACCGTTTGTTTGCCTTCCGGCCACCGTTTGATTGTGGCGATGACCGCTTCCAGCGCCACCAGCGCATGGGCAAGCCCTGTTTGTACCACGATATGCGCCGCTGTTTGGCGCCATGTGTGCCGGAACTGGTATCCCAAAAAGACTATCGCCAAACCATCGAATCCGTCTGTCGCTTCCTCGAAGGCAAAAGCGACGACGTGCTCAAACAATTGCGCAAGCGCATGCAGGCGGCCGCAGCCGAGATGCAATTCGAGCGGGCGGCTTTTGTACGTGACCAAATCCGCGACATCGAACAGATGAGTCAACGCCAACAAGTGCTCCGTACGGTTAATACCGACCAAGACGTGATTGCCTTTGCCCGCGAAGAGGGCTCGGCGGTGGTACAGATTTTTTATATTCGCAACGGCAAATTAATTGGCGCTGAGCCCTTTGCCTTGCAAAACACCGAAGATGAAGACGACACCCAGCTTCTGACCTCGTTTGTAACGCAGTTTTATGATAATGCAGCCGAAGTCCCCCCCAATATTTTGCTGGCAGAACACATCGAAGAACCAGTGATTATCGAGAAGTGGTTGTCGCAAAAAGGAGGCCACAAAGTCGAAATAAGTGTGCCCCGCCGGGGCGAAAAACACGACCTCATCGACATGGCCACCACCAATGCCCAACGCAAATTGTCTGAGTTGCGCACCGCCTGGCTCGATACCGAAAAAAGAGCTTTGGTCGGTTTACGTGAATTGACAACCTTGTTGAATTTGAGCGAGCCGCCCCATCGCATCGAATGCTTCGACGTCTCAAACACCCAAGGCACGAATACCGTGGGGGCGATGACGGTGTTTGAAGATGGGGATGCCCAAAAAAAACACTACCGTAAGTTTCGCATCAAAAGTGTCAATGGTGCCAACGACGTGGCTGCCATCCGCGAAATGATCGAACGGCGCTTCAAACGGGCGGCAGCGGCTCTCGGCGAAGCGGTCACCTTGTCGGTCAATGATTTGCCCGACGAAACCCAGCCCAGCGAAGCCCAACAACGCGACCAAGAAGCGTGGGCCTTGTTACCCGATTTAATTTTGATTGATGGCGGCGCCGGCCAACTCAATGCGGCCTGCGCTGCCTTGAAATTACTGGGATTTGGGCATATTCCCACCGTCGGTGTCGTGAAAGGGCTCAAGCGCGATCGCTTTGATTTGTTGCTGCCTGGGGCAAGTGAATTAATTGTGCTCGAACGGTCGAGCCCTGCCCTGGGATTGGTACAGACGATTGATGAAGAAACTGACCGCTTTGCCAAAAACTATCACCGTACCTTGCGGGCCAAATCGATGAAAAGTTCTACCCTCGAAGAAATCGACGGCATTGGCCCCAAGCGCCGCCAAGCCTTGCTCAAAGCCTTTGGGTCGCTCGCTGCCATCCGCCAAGCGACGGTTGACCAGCTTGCGGCGATTCCTGGCATGACTCGCAAAAGCGCCGAGGAGCTCAAGTCGTTGTTGTAATGACAGTGGTTTTTGATGATGGCCGCTGATGGTTGTTTTGGTGCACATAAAAACAAGTCCCCCAATATATCACGCGAAGCCGTGGCATATTGGGGGGCTCGTTTTGTAAACAGGGTGCTAACGGAAGAGATTTGCCATCCATTGCACCAATGATTGTAGCGAGGATTGTTGACTATTGATATTACGCGGACTGCCCGCTGATCCTGCGATTGGGTATGGGTATGTCGTCGGTGATAGCAGTGGCGTTGCTGTCCTTGTACTCGTATTGGTGACCGTTGACGTTACAGTAATTGTTGACGTTGTAGAGGGCGTGCGTGTCCACGAGCCGGCAATTTGGGTTTGTTTATAGTATGTAGGGCTCCGGATTGCCATGATGGTGCGGGTGATAAAGAGTGGCGTACGGGTGGATGTAAGCGTCCGTGTGCGTGAACTAGTCGCCGTTGCCATTGGGGACGTCGTAGAAGTGAGCGTTGACGTCGGCGACGTGGTTCTGGTCGTGGTGGATGTGCGCGTACTGGTCATGGTTGGCGTCTTCGAGGGGAGGATCTGCATGCTGGGAGTCGATGATGCTGGGAGCGGTGTCTTGGTGGAAACGCGGGTAGGACTATTGGTAAACGTCCGCGTTGGCGTAAACGTTGTGGTAGCGACACATGCACCGGTGCACGCAGTGGGAATTGCGGTTGCAAGGAGTTGATCGGGGGTAGTGGCATTGTAGATTTGCATGATGGTGTCTGCCGAAACAGCCGAATTATAGACCATTACATCATCGACATAGCCATTGAATTTGGAATCTCCCATCATCGGATTCCAGCTGTTATACCCGATTTCGATTGGACCAGTAATCGGCGCGATGGGGGCGACGACGGTGTCGGAGACTAATTGCCCGTTGACATAAAAACTAATTTTGGCAGGTTCAGGTGATTGACTGGCATCATAGCTACAGGCAAATTGCTGCCAGTTTTGTAATGATGCCACAATGCCAATACGGGGTGTGAACTGATATTCCAATACTGTCTTTTGCGAGAAATTATCGACCCACGTACATCTGGCGCTTGGTGTGCCATTGGGATTATCATGTAGGCTCATAAACAGCCCTGAAGTGGTGCGCTGACTATTGCTTGGGTCGCTATTTGCCCGCGATATAACACTCGCATTTGTATTGCGATTCCTGCTGGCTGCCCAAAACGAAAGCGTGAAACTTGGCGCAGGGGGCGGATTAATCACCATACGACTATTACAGGCTGGGTTGGCAACGGGGATATTTGGATTACAAAACTGCGCTGCCATACCATCATGGGGCGCAATGTTGAGACCGTCATCAGTAAAGAATTGCGATACAAAGGCGGGGCACGTACTCATGTCACAGCGGGAATTAAGCTGACTCGGTGCCAAATTGGGAATTTGGGTTTCGAGTTGGAGTTGCAACAACTTGCTTCCGGTACTGATTTGACTGGGTGTGGTGAGATCGGTGGTGGTGATAACACGGTTGAGGATTTCGAAATCACTCAACTTCCCCGACAATCCTGCCATGGTGTCATAGCGCCGTCCAATGATAACTTTGGCATTGGCGTCGGGGGTGAATGGTTGCACGATGGTATCACGGGCGATGATGGCTTGATCACGCCATAGGGTACGCTCACGGGAAGCGGGATCGTAACTACAGGCATATTGATGCCACTCGGTATCGCTATACCAGGTGGTACTGCGTAAATCGTCTTGGCCAAATCCACAGTACGGGCGATTTTCACGGTCAAAACCGAAACTAAGATAGCCGCGGACTGTACCTGGAGTGCCGAGGCTCATGATGACATCGGCACGGTCGACTGCGTCACGTCGCACCCGTGCCCGCACACTAAACGCCGTGCTGTTGAGATTGAGCGAATTATTACTCACTAACTCGTCGCCACGATTATCATTGAATTTGAGCACATTTGCGCCATCAAAAATAGTACCGGGGCAGGCATAGAGTGATTCGCAACTGAAATTAACTGCGTTAATTGTGGTGTTATCCATGGTGTACCAAGCGACTTGGTCACGGATGTTGAGTGCGCGGGGTGTCATGGTGGGGACAACCACCGCGGTGGCTGTGGAGATGACGGTTGGTAAGGCATTGCCTGGGGTAACACTGGTAATGTAGAGTGCGATGCGACCGTCACCGGTCGCAAATCCATTGATGAAGTAATTGGGGTTGGTATTAATTGTGTCGAGGGCATTGCTCGTGCCGGCAGGGTAATTACCCCAGGCAATAGCCTCGCCATTGCGTAGCAGTGCCATGCTTTGCTCGTCGCCGGCGGCAATAGCGACGACATTGGAATTAACTACAAACGGTGTATCGGCTTGACCGACATCGTTGGCGTTGGCTCCCCAACTAATGCTCCGGCCATCACTGCGCAAGGCTACGATATGGGAGTCGCCAGCGGCAATTTCCGTAAGGGTTGTTGCAGTAGTCGGGATGTCCAAAATCCCATCAAGATTGTTGAGTGCCCAGACCCGTACTGTTCCATCACTCAATAACACGCTGGCAAAATTACTTCCAGCTGCGATATGGCGAATGTTGGGTTGGGGTGGGATGGTGAATTGGTTCGACCAAATCCGGCCATCGACGGTCAATATCATTACATGAGTGCCACGCAATGCAATTTCGGCAACATTGTTTTGGAATGCACTGGGAATCAGCGTTGTGGTGAGATCACTCGATACTGATCCATTACAACCCCACACGCGCACGGTGCGACTACGACTGAGGGTCATGCCATAGACGTTGCTTAGCAAGAGTTGATAATTATCGGTGCGGCTTGCGAGACTGGTGGGGATGACATTGCCATCACCGCAGCGCAATGTCGCCCCAGTTTGTGAGGTGAAACTCACACTGCCATCGAGCGCGAGGGTCCCCATTACGTTATTCGCAAATGAGATTCCATTGCCGGTAAATGGTGTGATAGCTGCGGCCGTGCCATTGGCGATGGTAATCAGATTGGTGCGGCTTAGTGCAGGCAATGAAGTGGCGATTTGGGGGATGATGGGAATTGTGGCAGTAGCAGTGGCCGCCACAATTTCGGCACTGCCAATCGATTGCGATAAGGCCGCACTAAAGTTGAAGCCACCCACCACTTGGTAGGGGAATACGAGATTGCTCGGGATTGCGAGTTGGTTGTTGGCATTAAATCCCCAGCCATTCATCGACCCATTCGCTTGGATGGCCAACATATGATAGACACCGCCACCAATCCGCTGGTAGTTGCCATCTGGTACGTAGCGCTGTTCATACGCATTGCTCCCGATGATGACAACTTGGCCATTGCCCAACAAAAAGATGGAATTGTCTTGGGTTGCTGCAATGTCGACGACATTGGTGAGTGTGGAGACGTCGGCTTGGCCATAATTATTGCGTCCCCAGGCTACCACAGTTTTGTTGCGTAGGAGTGCAACGGTATGCCAGCCGGCGGCAGCGATTTTGACCACCCCTGCAATATAGGGCGTGTTTATTTGCCCGTAAGTATTATCGCCCCAACTTTGTACCGTGCCATTGCTTAGCAATGCCACCGAATGGCGCATGCCTGCGGCAATTTGCACGACATAGGGATTAGCAATTGTAGTAGCACTTGGTGTTACTGTGCGAGTTGCGGTTCTTGTACTAGTACTGGTAGCGGTTCTTGTACTCGTATTTGTACTAGTCGCAGTAGTAGTACTCGTTGCAGTATTGGTAGGAGTATTTGTCGCTGTCGCTGCCGGATTCAGATTATTATCTGATATGGCGAATGGGATGTTCGTTTGGCCTGCGACGTTATCACCCCAGGCAATCACACCACCGTTGGCGCGTAACGCCATGGAATGGAATGCGCTGGCAGCAATCGCTACCACACGGAGTGGATCATCATTCGTACGACTGACGGTGAGCGCACTGGGAACCGTTGCCTGCCCATAACTGTTATCACCCCAGGCCACCACGATACCATCGGGCTTAAGTGCCACGAGATGGCGATACCCGGCCGCGACTTGGATTAATTGTATGGGTGGTTTGACGGCATCAGGGATAGTGCTGACTGCTGGGTAATTGCCCCATACACTTAGTACCCCGAGGGCAGTGTTGTTTTGGAGATCGCGAATCGATAAATTGGCTGGTTGGGTGGGAGTCGGTGTGCTCAACGTCGCACTATTGGGCATGATAGCCATACCGAATGTGTAGCTGGGGTAGCTACTTAACTGGATGGCACCAATGGGTAGGCTACTAGGAACTTGGGCATTGGTATATTTGTAGGTAAGGCGTTGGCCGGAGCGTTTGGTGATGGTCAAACCCCACTGCGCGGTGGTGATGCTCCGGATGCCGTTCATGCTCGCAATGGTCACACACGGACAGGCATTATCACCCGATTTGGGTGTGCTGACGGCGCTGCTATCGAATGTCAGTGATTGTACCGCACCCCACAACACCAAATCACCATTACGCCGCAATGCTCCGTAAATTCCGCCATGGGCAAAAATTTGCGTCATATTAACTGATGCGTTAAGTGGTGTCGTGAGCGTGCTATCCCCCCATTGATAGACGGCACCTTTGTCGCTGAGTGCCAATGAGTTGTTACCACTCGCTGCCACTGCGACAATGACGCTCCCTGCCGGGATGGGCGATGCTACTTGTTGCCCGCTTGTGCCATAAATGCGCACCTGACCAGCGGAATTGAGCAGGATGGTGTGATTGCTTCCTGTGGCAATTTGGCTAATATTGGTCAGTAGACCACCGCTTGGTGGGGTGAGTGAGGTACTATTGCCCCACATATATACGGTGCCGTCACCTTTGAGTGCCACACTATGGTATTGCCCGACTGCGATTTGTACGACACCGGTTTGAGCTATGGAGGAGATGGTTAATTCGCCTTTGATGTTGGTACCCCAGCCATAGATGGATCCACTTTTGGTGAGGGCGAGGGCGTGATGTTCACCCATTGCGACTTGGGCTATATCAATATTATTGAAATTAGGGAATTCATTGAGGTGATAGGGCGCATTGTCACCCCACCAAATCAACTTGCCACTTTGTCCTAGGGCTGCGAGTTGGGCTGTGGGTAACAAAATAATAGGGGTGTTGGTAATCGTGCTGGTTGGAGTTTTGGTTGCAGTTGCTGTATTGGTCGGCGTCAGTGTACGCGTTGACGTATTGGTATTGGTACTGGTTACTGTTCTGGTTGTCGTATTCGTCGCAGTCAGCGTATTGGTTGCTGTACTCGTAATAGTACTAGTTTGTGTCCGGGTTGCTGTATTGGTTGGCGTGGGTGTTGCTGTCCGTGTAGATGTGGCTGTATTGGTCGATGTTGCAGTTTTGGTTGGCGTGTTTGTATTTGTTGCAGTCGCCGTATTTGTTGCGGTCGCGGTGTTCGTGCTGGTCGGTGAAGCTGTTACCGGCGTACTATACCCTGCTTCCCGAATCACGACGACACCCGCGATACCTGCACGTCCGTTCCACGTGGCAGATGTCCCTGGGATAGAAGTGAAACTTCCGCCACCGCCGCCAGCACCATAACCGTCACCATTATTCCCTGCGGCAGTATCGCCACCATTACCACCGCCTGAAAATTGCATTGGGGCAAGTGCCATCACTGAATTGACATAGGCAGTACCGCCTGCGTTTGCAGCCGTGTTATTACCAAGGAAATTGCGCCCAAAGCCGCCGTAGCCTGATTGTGGCGCACCTCCGTTACCTGCTCCTGCAACACTCGTACCACCGCGATTATTGTTGGGACACGACGCGATTCCCAGCGAGTAGTTACAGGGTATACCCCCATTTCCGCCAAGTGCGCTACCTATGGTAGTACCCGTCATTCCGCCGGGAAAGCCACTTTTGATGAAAGTATTGCCTCCTGTTCCACCATGCCCAATGATAATATCAATGGTACTGCCACCAGCCACGGTTATATTTTGACTATACCAAATTTGGCCACCACTACCGCCGCCGCCGCCATTATAACCACCACCGCCACCGCCACCAGTCATGAGCACGTCGATTTTGTTGACATTACTTGGGACTGTCCAGGTACAGGTGGTCGTATTGGTAAATATATAGGTTGCGGTGGCATTTCGTTCTATCACTGGGGTACAGGCTGTTGTCGGTGTAGCTGTTTTGGTCACCGAACTTGTCATTGTCGCCGTGTTGGTATTGGTTGCTGTCACTGAGCTAGTCATCGTTGCCGTGTTTGTTCTGGTCAATGTTGCGCTATTGCTTGCCGTCGCGGTATTGGTTGCTGTCAC
>JBBAWW010000099.1:0-12489 GCA_040397035.1 Roseiflexaceae bacterium
TCGTCGGGGCGCAGGGAGGATTCAGGGTGCGCGGCATGCCACGCACGTGCGATTGTGGGGGCGCCCTTTGTCGGATGATCGTCGGGGCGCAGGGGGATTCAGGGTGCGCGGCATGCCACGTACGTACGATTGGGGGGGCGCCGTCGTCCATCGGATGATTGTCGGGGCGCAGGGGGGGATTTGGGGTGCGAGGCGTCCGGGCGTCATTGCATGGCGCCCTTTGTCGGATAATCGTCGGGGCGCCGGATGCCATGATTCTTCGTTAATATAGGAAAATGGCTTTTATTATAATAAGACTTTGTATATCCTATATTAGTGAGATTCTTAATATAGGATAATGGCTTTTGTTATATTAAGAATGATGTTATCCTATAATAAAGCAGTATACTAATATAGGATAATGCGTTTTCGTATATTAAGGATGGAATCCATGCAGCGAGGCATCCAAGGGTATACCATTCCACAAGGGATTGGGAATGAGCGTTACGGCACATTTGTGCCCCATCCGTTGCCGCCAGACCCAGCGATTGTATGGTCGAATCAACTGCGGAACAAATTCGATCAAGCGATTTTGGCATTGGGGCGGCTCGATAGCATGGCGATGTTGTTGCCCGATACTACCTTGTTTTTGTATACCTATGTGCGCAAAGAAGCGGTGTTGTCGTCGATGATCGAGGGTACGCAATCATCGTTGACCGATTTATTGTTGTTTGAACTCGACGAAGTACCTGGTGTGCCCCTCGATGATGTGCGTGAGGTCAGCAATTATGTGGCCGCCATGGAACGAGGGATTATGCGGATTCGCGATGGATTCCCGATTTCGTTGCGGCTGATTCGCGAAATCCACGCGATGCTCCTGCAACAAGGGCGGGGTGCCGACCAAACGCCTGGTGAGTTTCGCCGGAGCCAAAACTGGATTGGCGGAACGCGCCCAGGCAACGCTATTTATGTACCACCACCGGCAAATCTCGTGCTCGATTGTATGGGGGATCTCGAAAAGTTTATCAATGATATCCCAGAGCAGACTCCCGTGCTCATCAAAGCAGCCTTGGTGCATGTGCAATTCGAAACCATCCACCCTTTTTTGGATGGAAACGGGCGACTTGGGCGGCTTTTGATTACCTTGATTTTGTTACAGCAAGGGTTTTTGCATCAACCATTGTTGTACCTGAGTCTCTACTTCAAAACGCAGCGCAATCGCTATTACGAGCTCCTCACCTTGGTGCGTACCGAAGGGCGTTGGGAAGAGTGGCTTGATTTTTTTGCCGAAGCCGTCATTATCACTGCCACACAAGCCGTAGAAGCAGCACAGCAGTTATTGGAATTGCTTGAACAAGACCGATTGCGGATTACCCAACTCCAGCGGATTAGATTATCGTGCCTCCACGTGCATCGTGCCCTCAGCGAGCGCCCGATTAGTAATGCCCGTTGGCTGGTCGAACGCACTGGTCTGACTACTATGACGGTCAACAAAGCGTTGGTACAGCTCCAAGCACTGGGTATCGTCCAACCGCATACCGCCCAAAAACGTAATCGTACCTATGCCTATACGGACTATATCGCCGTGTTGAATCGTGGTACTGAGTTGCCTCCGCCGGCGTAATCGAGTTGTGCATTTCTGCCATAGATGATTGTCGGGGCGCTGATGCGCCCGGCCGCGCAGGGGGGGATTTAGGGTGCGAGGCATGCGCCCGGCCGCGCATGGAGGATTTAGGGTGCAAGGCATGCCATGCACGTACGATTGGGGGCGCGCGGCCGTCCATCGGATGATCGTCGGGGCGCAGGGGGGATTTAGGGGGCGCCGTCGTCCGGGCGTCATTGCATGGCGCCCTTTGTCGGATGATCGTCGGGGCGCGCATGAGGAATTTAGGGTGCAAGGCATGCCATGCACGTGCGATTGGGGGGCGCGGTTGTCCATCGGATGATTGTCGGGGCGCGCATGAGGAATTTAGGGTGCAAGGCATGCCATGCACGTGCGATTGGGGGGCGCGGTTGTCGCGATTCCCCCCCAGCGTCATTCCATGCCGGGTGCCATAGATAATTGTCTAGGCGCTGATGCGTTATGCCACCGATTTTTTGAGCAGTAAAACGTATTTATGATATAGTATAAAAAATAGGAAGGAGAAAACCATGGAGTACAATCCGCCCGAGATGACGGTGGCACAGATGGATGAATTATTGGCGTTTTTGCCGGCATTTACCCCCAAAAATTATGAACCATGGGGACCATCGCAGCCCTACGATTTTTTTAATGCATTGCACTACAACGGTACGGTGCGCGCGTTTCGTGATACTTATATGGACGTATGTAAAGACATCCACCCTTATAAGCGCCTCCCCGAAGATGGGCCAGAGGTTGAAGAAAGTTCTGCTATTTTTACGCAGTTTGGTACGATTGAGGCCATGCAAACGGCGAGTGCAAATCAAATTCGTCGCCTGCTGATGCTCTGTACCCGTGGCGAGCGGTTTGGGTTTTCCAGCACAGGGGATCTGCTTGTTGCCGGCGTGATTACCGCAGCGCTCCATCGTTTGCAAGTACTCTATAAAGAATTACAGTCATCGGACGATGATGATCCTATCGAAGATGTCGAAACGTACGACGATTTTTTTCGTTTCACCACCACGTTCAATGAAGCAATGTTGGTAGGACTCGAAACGTTAGAACCTGTTGATATCCGTTTCAATGACAGCACACCATTTATTTTTTGGGTGGGACGTGTCAAATGGGGAAGCCCGTATCGGCCTAGCATCTATTTCACGCCGTTTCGGCGCTGGAAAAAGCCTCCCACACCCGATATGCTGACACGGGCACGCCAGGCTGCATTGCGCAATACACGTTTTTTTCGGGAATGTGCTTATTGCAAGCAGGCCAATAATGTTGGTCATATGTTTGATGATCGTATCTGCCAAGGCTGTGCCTCGCGGTATATGGGGGTAGTGTATTAGGCGATCCATCCAAGCTATCCCAAGTTGGCCCTAAGTGCATATAGTGCATATAGTGCATGCATCAAAATCCGAGACTGTGTCTCGGATTTTTTCCTTCCAACTTCACTTCATACTTCCGACTTCATACTTCCGACTTCGCATAGCGTCATTCCATGCCGGGTGTCATAGCACCCGTGGCGTGGAATCTCTGTGTTGCATTGACGATGTGACGTATATATGATATTATCTAAGAAATCTTTTTAGTGACGGAGTTAATATGACTACTGAACAGAAGACACCATGGTATGACAAAAAAATCTGGGTTATTGTTTGGTTTATTTTTTGTTGGCCCGTTGGTATATATGGCTTAATTAAAAGTACGACAATTAATCCGATATGGAAAATGGTTATCTTCATTTTGATTGCAATCGTGATTTTTGGTAATCTCACGCGCAATAATTCGGCTTCTACCGCACGCACTAATAGTAATACTTCAGTAGATACAGCAGATACAGTAGATACGGCAGTGCCTGAGTTACCGACAGACAAGCCTGAGGTAAAGCCGACAGAAAATCGTACGCAAGCAAAAATAGCCTGTAACGCGTGGTTACAAGAAGCTACGCTCATCATCTACGATCTACAGACAGGAGAGATTTCGCGAGCAAAAGCAAGACACAACAAAATGTTTGAAGGTGATATTTGTGACAATCAAGCATATATAGTAATTGGTATGGCTATCAAAGCCTATGAAGAAAATGAAGTAGCTAAGGCTGAGAAATATACAAGAATTGCACTATCCCTGATGGATGAAATAGCTCAAAAGTACAAATAGAATATTCAATGTGATAGCCTCTATTACTACAGTATGCATAGCGAATTATGCAATTGTAGTAATAGAGGCTATTTCGACCCGCATCATTCCGAGGCTTAAATGATTGTCTAGGCGCTCACGCGCCCAGCCGCGCAGAGGGGATTTAGGGTGCGAGGCGTCCGGGCGTCATTGCATGGCGCCCTTTGTCGGATGATTTAGGGTGCGCGGCCTTCACGCTTCCAACTTCACTTCCTCCTTCATGCTTCACACTTCCTACTTCGTCATGGCATCGCCATGACACTCACCCCCTGCTCATGCAAATCTGGCTACAATACTGATAGAGAGTCATGCAGAGCGGGGTGGGTGAAGATGCGTATGTGGCTGAATGGCATCGTGTTGGCCGTGTTGATTGGGTATGTTGCATGGGACCTCGTGCGTGGGCTCGTGCTGCCGACGCCAGCGCCGATTCTCAATCAGCCTATTGCGTCGCCCCCACCGGCGCCGGCGCCACTCGGCACAACGCCCGTCGCGAGTGACGTGACGATTGTGGCGGAGCCAGGCGCAACCGAGACCGGGGCGACGGCGACAATCGAACAGGAGATGGTGATGATTGATTTTGCAGATACGACCGCCGTCAACGCTTGGTATAGCCGCAATGACGATGTGATGGGCGGCATCAGTGAGAGTACCATGGTCGTGAGTGACACGGGCAGTGCCACCTTCCAAGGGGTGGTGCGCGCCGAAAACAACGGCGGTTTCGCTACCGTCCAGACCGATTTTTCCCCTGCCCGCAATCTGCAGGTGTATGACGGCCTGCAATTGCGCGTCCGAGGTGATGGCAAACAATACGGCGTCTACTTGCGCAGTGATAACCGCTCGGTCGTGTACCAAGCCACCTTTGTGACCAGCGCTGATACATGGCAAGTGGTGCGCTTGGCCTGGAGCGATTTTTTGCCGACCCGCTTTGGTCAGGTGGTGTTGGCCCCTGCCCTCGACCCCAGCACCATCCGCTCATTCAGCCTGCTGATTGAATTCAAGCAGTTTGGTCCCTTTGCCCTCGAAGTCAAGCATATTGGCGTGTTTGAGGAATGAGCCAGGGGAACTCGTTGTCTCGCACAGAGCACACAGAGGACGCAGAGGACGCAGAGACGTGTTGTTGATTGTTGTGTGCCGATGGATGTCTGATTGTGCGATATGTCATTTGTCTCGCACAGAGCACACAGAGGACGCAGAGACGTGTTGTTGATTGTTGTGTGCCGATGGATGTCTGATTGTGCGATATGTCATTTGTCTCGCACAGAGCACACAGAGGACGCAGAGACGTGTTGTTGATTGTTGTGCGCCGATGCATGTCTGCTTGCGCGATATGCACTTCCGACTTCACTTCATACTTCCGACTTCATGCTTCCTACTTCGTCGTGGCGTCATTGTATGGCGCCCTTTTCATATGTTATATAATGATTATGCGTTGTTTATATGTTGAGGAGCATCATGTCACCACTAGATCACCTTGTGCAGTCTGATCCCACAATTGCTCGTTTGCTTGTCGGTGAAGCTATCCGGCAACGCGATGGCCTCGAGCTCATCGCCAGCGAAAACTACACCAGTCGCGCAGTGATGGAGGCGCAAGGGTCAGTGTTGACCAATAAATATGCCGAAGGCTACCCGGGCAACCGCTACTACGGTGGCTGTGAATGGGTCGACCAAGTCGAAAACATCGCCCGTGACCGTGCCAAAGCAGTCTTTGGTGCCGCCTATGCCAACGTGCAACCCCACTCCGGTACCCAAGCCAATGCCGCCGTCTATTTCACCTTCCTCAACCCGGGCGACAAAGTGCTGGGCATGAATCTGGCCCATGGTGGCCATTTGACCCACGGTTCGCCAGTGAATTTTTCTGGGCGCATGTATAATTTTGTTCAGTACGGCATTGATCTCGAAACGGGATTTATTGATTACGAACACGTGCTCGAAATGGCTGAACGTGAGCGCCCCAAAATGATTACCGTGGGGGCAAGTGCCTATTCACGAGCCATTGACTATGCGGTTTTTCGCGAAATTGCTGACAAAGTGGGTGCCTACTTGTTCGCCGACATCGCCCACCCCGCTGGCTTGATCGCCGCCGGCCACCTGCCGAGCCCCATCCCCTATGCCCACGTGGTCACGTCGACTACCCACAAAACCTTGCGCGGACCACGCGGTGGGATTATTTTGATGGGCCAAGATTTCGAGAACCCCTTTGGCCAAAAGGCCGCCAAAAGTGGTCGTACCTTGATGATGTCAGAAGTGATTGACAAAATGGTCATCCCCGGGGCCCAAGGGGGCGCCTTGATGCATGTGGTGGCCGCTAAGGCCGTCGGCTTTGCCGAAAACCTGCGCCCTGACTTCAAAGACTACGCCGCCACCGTCATCACCAATGCCCAAGCCTTGGCTGCCGCATTGATGCAACGCGGTTTCCGTGTGTTGTCAAATGGCACCGACAACCACCTGATGATGATTGATTTGACCAACAAAAACGTCACCGGTAAGCAAGCCGAAGAAGTACTCGACCGCGCGCACATTACCGCAAACAAAAACGTCATCCCCAATGATCCCCGTTCCCCCATGATTACCTCGGGGATTCGCTTTGGTACCGCCGCCATGACCACCCGTGGCATGCAGGCTGCCGACATGGACATTGTGGCAGCCCTGATTGATCGTGTGATTAGTCATATCAACGACGAGCAGGTTGTCGCACAGGTGCGTGCCGAAGTAGTTGCATTGTGTCAGGGCTTCCCCGTGCCGGCCGTCGGTGACTTTGTGGGAATCGAGGTATAACCATGACGCACCCCCGTATCGCCATGATTGGTGCCGGCATGATGGGTGAAGCCATGATTAGTGGCCTCATCAACAACGGCATCCCTGCCAACTACATCACTGCCTCAGAGCCCCGCGCCGACCGTCGCACCGTCATGCATGCCCAATACGGCATTACCATGGTGGCTAGCAACGGCGAAGCCGTGGCTGGCGCCGATGTGGTGGTGTTTGCCATCAAACCCCAAATGGTGCCAAGTGTGTTGTTCGAATTACAGGGGGTCGTCCCCGTCGGCGCCGTGGTCTTGTCGATTATGGCGGGCATCACCATCGCCACCCTGCGCGACGGCCTCAACCACCCCGCCGTGGTGCGTGCCATGCCCAACACCCCCGCCATGATTGGCGCCGGGATTTCGGGCTGGACCGCCGCGCCGGCCGTCAGCGCCAGCCAAAAAGCCTTGGCGCAACAGGTGCTCGAATCGTTCGGCCAGGCCGTCTATGTCGACGATGAACACTACATCAACCATGTCACGGCCATTTCGGGCAGTGGCCCCGGCTACGTCTTCCTAATCCTCGAAGCGATGATCGACGCCGGCGTGGCGATTGGCTTGCCCCGCCCCTTGGCTAAACAACTGGCCGAACAAAACCTGCTCGGCTCGATGCGCTACGCCATGGCCAGCCCCAAACACCCCGCCGAGCTCCGCAACGATGTCACCTCGCCGGCAGGCACCACTGCCGCTGGGCTCAACGCCATGGAAAAAGCCGGCTTGCGCAGTGCCATCAGCGATGGTGTGCGGGCCGCCTTTGAACGCTCGATTGAACTGGGGAAGCCCAAACATTGACCGCCCAACCCTCGTCCCACTCCCAATGGCGCGCCTCGACCACTACGGTGGCGGGGCGCGTTGTGACATATCACGCCCGCCCCGGCTTGCCCGGCGGGCTCGACGTATCGCCGGCGGCGCTATTGCTGGCCCACGAATGCGCCAAATACACCGACCCCGTGCTATGTGTCGATGTGGCCTTTAGTCTGCCGGCGCTGGCCTTCCCCAATCGCCAAATCGACGTCATAACCCGCCATGCCGGGATGGCCGCCAGTATCGCCCACACCGCGCCGGCCGTCACGCTTCAGGCAGATGCCACCACCCTAATGCCCGGCCACTACCAGACCATCCTTATCGAAGTGCCTCCCACCCGCGAAGCCTGGCGCCAGCGCCTCTGCCAGGCCTGGGCACTGTTGGCGCCGGGGGGCGTGCTGGTGGCTTGTGGCGCCAACGACGCCGGTGGCAAAATCGCTGCGAGCGATGTCAAGGCTTTATTTGGGCGTTGCAACGAGCAATCCAAGCACCACCAGCGCCTCGTGACTACCATCAAACCCGCCGCCCTCGCCAGTCAGCCAGCGTGGTTTGACCAGCCCGGTATTGCGGTGGGCAGCTGGACCCACATCGACTGCCACGGCCGGCGCTATGTCAGCCAAGCGGGTGTCTTTGCCCACGACCGCGTCGACGCCGGTAGCGCCTGGTTGTGCCAGCATTTGCCGGCACTGGCCGATCAGCGTGTACTTGATTTGGGGGCTGGGGCGGGGATTTTGGGGGGCTGGGCCCTCGATGCCGGTGCCGCACTCGTCGACCTGATCGATGTCGATGCCCACGCCGTGGCCAGCATGCGCCGCACCTTTGCCGATTGTCCTGCGGTGCGGGTGGCCTGGGGCGACGTACTCGACGGCCTGCCGTGGCCGCAACAATACGACGTCATCGTCAGCAATCCCCCCTTCCACGCCGGCAAACAGCGC
Organism: Roseiflexaceae bacterium; assembly: GCA_040397035.1. Lineage (GTDB taxonomy): Bacteria > Chloroflexota > Chloroflexia > Chloroflexales > Roseiflexaceae > UBA965. The sequence goes on from JBBAWW010000099.1 coordinate 8,316, forward strand.
GACGACGCCATGGTGCGGGCCTTTGTGACCACCGCCGCTCAGCACCTCGCCCCTCACGGCGCCTTTTGGCTGGTGGCCAACGCCTTTTTGCCCTATCGCGCACTGCTCAGCACCGCATTTAGCGAGGTCACCAGCGTGGCTACCACCCCCGCCTACCAAATTATTCGGGCCAGTCAGCCGTTGTGAGTTGTTGTTTTTTGGGGAAAATGCGTGGGGTGCGGTCGGTGAATTTGACATAACACACCCGTGCGGTGCACACAGTTCGTGGGGGGCGCTATAACGCGCGGAATTTGATACAATACCTACATGCCGCATACGAGGAGCTTCCCCATGCAATTTGACCACATAGATGATTTGCAACAGGCCTTGGCCCAGCACAACTACATCGCCGATCGTTCGTTGACCACGGCGCTTTTTTTGGCACTCAAGTTGCACAAACCGATTTTGCTCGAAGGTGAAGCGGGCGTCGGCAAAACCGAAATCGCCAAAACACTAACCGCCATTCTCGGCACTGAGTTAATCCGTTTGCAATGCTACGAAGGTCTCGATGCCTCGACGGCCATTTACGAATGGAATTACCCCCGGCAGTTGTTGCAGATTCGCATGGCCGAAACCCAAGGCAGCGACAAGGCCGCCAATATTTTCACCCGCGAATTCCTCATCCAGCGCCCCTTGCTCCATGCCATCGACGGCGGGCATACCCAAGCCCCCGTGTTGCTGATCGACGAGCTGGACCGCGCCGACGAAGAATTCGAAGCATTTTTGTTGGAATTGTTGTCGGACTGGCAAATCACCATCCCCGAATTAGGCACCATCAAAGCCAAATATCCCCCCATCGTGATTATCACCAGCAACCGTACCCGTGAGGTCCACGACGCCCTCAAGCGCCGTTGTCTGTTCCACTGGGTCGATTACCCCACCCTTGACAAAGAGTTGACCATTTTGGCTGCCCGCGTGCCCAACATCAACCAAACTTTGGCGCGTCAGATTGTGGTCTTTGTGCAAGAGCTGCGGCGCCTCGATTTGTTCAAAATCCCCGGTGTAGCCGAAACCATTGACTGGGCCAATGCCTTGGTGGCACTCAATACCACCGCCTTGACCCTCGAGACTGTCGACGACACCCTCGGCGCCATCCTCAAATACCAAGACGACTTGCAACAAGTCAAAGGTGAGGCGGTCAAAGCCTTGTTGGCGCGAGTCAATTCACTATGAGCGACGGCCACATCAGTGCCCATTTAGTCGGGTTTGTCCATCTGTTGCGGAGCATGGGCATTCAAGTCGGTAGCGGCCAACTCATCGACCTCGCCCAGGGGTTGACGTTTGTGTCGCTGACCGATCGCGAAGCCTTGCACGATGCGGCCCGCTGTACCCTGATTACCAAACCCGAAGATTTGCCGTTGTTCGAAGCCGCCTTTGGCTTCTACTTCCGGCCAATTTCGGGCTTTGATCCGGCCCAAATGGCAATCCCCATCATCCGCATCCCGCAACGACCACTGCGCATCCCCCGCAAGAAGCCTGTGGCCGGCGAAAACCCTGGCGACGATAGTAGCAATACCGAAGAGCACAAGGTGGGGGTGACGTTGGCGTATACCGCCAGCGAAACCCTGCGCACCCGCGATTTCGGGAGCTTTAGTTACGACGAAGTCCAGCAAGCCCGCGTCATGATGCGCCAAATGCGCTGGCGCCCTGCCATGCGTCGCACTCGCCGCACCCAGCGCACCAAACAGCGCGGGCGCGTCGACATGCGCCGGATTATCCGCGATAGCCTGCGCTTTGGCGGCGAGCCGGTGCATTTGGCCTACCGGCGTCCCCGCCAACGCCAGCGCCCGCTGGTGGTGCTGTGCGACATTAGTGGCTCGATGGATCGTTATAGCCGTATGTTGTTGCAGTTTGTGCATACCCTCAACGACGGCGTGGGTATGGTCGAATCGTTTGTCTTTGGCACGCGCTTGACGCGGGTGACCCGCTTGTTGCGCTCCAAAGATGTTGATGACGCCGTGGCCTTGGTCAGCAAGCAAGTGCTGGACTGGTCGGGGGGCACCCGCATCGGCAATACCATCCGCGAATTCAATGTCAAATGGTCACGGCGGGTGATGTCACGCGGGCCGGTGGTGCTGATTATCAGCGACGGCTGGGATCGGGGCGACCCCAGCTTGTTGTCCAAAGAAATGGCCCGCCTGCAACGCTCGTGCCACCGCTTGATTTGGCTCAATCCATTGCTGGGTAATGCCCGTTATCAGCCCCTCACCCAAGGGATGCAGGCGGCCTTGCCCTATATCGACGATTTCTTGCCGGTACACAATCTGCTTAGTGTCGAACAGCTGGGGCAGACCTTGGCCACCGTCGGTGCCAGCAAACGCGAGCGCAAGCAACGCCTCAAATAAGCACGGCGCGGCATCAGACGCATGGTTGCATTTGGCTGGCGGGCGCGGTAAGTGGTTGGCGAGCAGTGTCGTGGGGCGCCATTCATGGCGACCCGCGGCACCGAGTGTCGGACCGGAGATAGATGTGTAATCCCCCCAAAACCTTGGCGAAATACGCCTATGGTATTGGGGGGATTGTCGTGTAGGGTTATTTTTTTACCAACAAACACTAACCGTCTACTGCACTACTGGCAGCACTATCGTCGTCACTCGGCACACTGGCTACGGGGGTGACGGCGCCGAGACGGCCGATGACCCCAAAGGCGATGGCGACTGCTTGGCCCACCAATATGGCGAACACCAAGGTGCCGAAGCCGATTTTGCCACCCATCAGCACGCCAAGGGTACAGACTACCACTTCGATGGCGGTGGTAATGCGTGATACCCGGATGCCGGTGATGCGGTGCAAGGCGGCCATGACCCCTTGGCGCGGGCCAGCACCCAGCCCACAAGTGATGTAGAATGCCGACCCAAAGCCGATACAGCTCAGCCCCACCAAAATATAAATGAGGCTCAAGCCGTATTGTTGGGAATCAAGCAACGGGATAAATGAGCGACCGATGCCCATGGCCCAGGCCACGACGATGGTGTTGACGATGGGCCCGATGCCGTACTTTTCGCCGAGGGGGATCCACAGCAGACAAATCACGGCGCCGATTGCAAAGGTGGCCCATTCTAGCGACAAGCCGGTGATATTGGTGATGCCCGATGCAAACACGGCCCATGGCGAGTTACCTTGATTGGATTGTACAAAAAACGCCTCGCCTAGCCCAAACAAAAACAAGCCGGCGGCCAAAATTGCGAGGCGGGGCAGGGATAAATCCCAGCGTGAGGTCGCAGTCCACGTGGTCACGGGGATGGTGCGTGACGGCCGGAAAAAATTCGCCATATTGGGGACTCCCTGTAAGTGTGTCGCCTGATTATACATCACCATGTGTGGCATGGTGGAGATGCAGTATGACGCAGCAAGCTGCGGCTCTACGGTATAATTGATGGAGACAATATTTCCTATTTCATTGGGAGATGGATGATGACGACTGATCGCGAAACGCTCTACGCCGAAGTTGATCGGGCCACTGCCGAAACATTACGCACGATTGCGGATCAACAAGGGCAATCACTGGCGGATTTGGTGGCAACCGTGCTCGAATCGTTTGCACAATCGACACATGCAGAAGCACGCCCACAGGTGTTGGCGGCCTATCAGCAAAGCTATGAACGCTTTGCGTCGTTGTATCAACGTTTAGCAAAATAATGCGCGATTACGTATCTGTAGTTGACGTTTTGGCTATTCATATTGATTTGATTGAGCGCTATGGTGGTTCACATGGCGTACGAGATCATGGTTTACTTGAAGCGGCAATTTTCCGGCCACAATCTAGCTACTATCAGGACATAATTGCCGAAGCAGCGGCATTGTGGCATAGCCTTTCACAAAATCATCCATTCATTGATGGAAATAAACGAGTGGCATTTGCTGCGACATATACATTTTTGGCGATAAATGGGATTGATATTGTTGCTGATGCAGATCAGATATGGGAATTTCTTCATAACAATTATGAAGAAGGCACAATGACGTTTGAACGACTTGATCGTTGGTTACGTTTGTACACCACTCCGCAATAATAAGTGATTACATGACGCCCCCCCCCACGTCATTCCATGCCGGTTGCCGTGGCAACCCCCCCCCCACGTCATTCCATGCGGGTTGCCGTGGCAACCCCCCCCCACGTCATTCCATGCGGGTT
>JBBAWW010000100.1:0-12313 GCA_040397035.1 Roseiflexaceae bacterium
ACCACCAATACGACTTTGCCGATGGTGGAATTCAACCACTCGCCTACCATGCCGGCAACCAATGTCTCGGGCTTGAGTTGCTCAGCTTCACTGAGCACCACACTGCGCCGGACTGGCTCACTGGCTACCGGTGCCGCAGGGGCATCTGGTGCCGCAGGCGCATCGGCAACGGCCGGAGCATCGGCAGCCATAGCAGCTTCCGGTGCCGCAGGGGCTTCGGGTGCCACAGCAATACGCTGGGCGATTTGGGCTTCGAGGGCCTTGATGGCTTGACCAATCAATTGTTTCGCCGCACCTTCGATGAGGCGTTGACCAATACTCGCCAACATACCACCGATTTGGGCGTCACCACCGTATTTCAGTAGGGTTTTACCATCGGGCAACGTCTCGAGTTCGACGGTACCCACCGCATCGACCACGCCGTTCGAGCCTTTGCCAGCGGCGACCAACTTGTAGTAGCGTGGAGCATCGACATCTTCCAAGCGGATTTTGCCGCTATAGACCCCTTTGATGCCGGCCATACCCAGTTTGACCACTCCTTCAAATTGATTTTCGGCAATTTGTTCGAGTTTTTCACAGCCAGGCACAACCCGGGCCAACACGTCAATGTCATTCAAGGCAGCCCATACTTGGGATTGGGGGGCATTAATCGTGGCAGTACCTGAGATTTTCACGAGGAACTCCTTCCCTATAACAATTACGCAATAAAACGAACCCAAAGACCATCTTGCGTATGCTGTTTTACAAGAAATACGTACAAACCAAAACATGCCCACACGACGACCATCGATGCCATAAGAAATGGAAGTGTGTAACAGGTGTTTGCCACAATACAATGCGTATGGACAAATGTATTTTATACTTTAGTATGCTACGATTATACGCTTCTTTTGTCAACATTCCAATAGCGTTTTGTCGAGATTCCAAGAGCCTAGAAAGTGCACCTCCGTTATGCCGCCACAGCATTTTTCAGTTACCCTCAGCGCCACCCCACACGCAGATTCTCTCGTGTTTGCCGGGCTTCCCGATACAGCATCAGCCCCGATGCAAGGGATGTTGGTGGTACTCGGACAATGTACCATCCTCACACTGCATAATATCTGTCAACGCCAACGCCAAACCGTCCAGCGCTACCACTGTACGCTGACCGCCCAGCAACGCAACGCCCATCCGCAGATTTTTGCCGCCATCACGATGCATATGCAGGTAATTGGGTATACACTTGACCCCAAGCGGATGGCACAAGCGTGGCACCTCGTGCCCAACTATTGTCCAGTGCATGCCACCATCGCCATGAGCTGTCCGATTAGCCATTACATCACCCTCGAGGAGGCATTATGACCACTATTTGTATGAGCACGCCGTTTGGCGAAATTCGCGTCCAACTAGCCGTGCACGAAGCCCCACTCACCGTGGCTAATTTTTTGATGTATGTCCGTGACCATGCCTACCACGATGGACGGGTGTGGCGCACCGTCGTGACCAACCCCGACAACCAACCCAACAGTAGCGTCAAAATCGATGTGATTCAGGCGACCAGCGCCGACGGCTACACCAAATTACCCGCCATCCCTATCGAACGCACCAGCACCACCGGACTCCGCCACCGTGACGGCACGATTTCGATGGGACGATTTGCGCCAGATTCGGCCCAGGCAGATTTTTTTATTTGTATTGGCGATCAACCCGAGCTTGACGTTGGTGGGACGCGCAACCCAGACGGCCAAGGCTTCGCTGCATTTGGACAGGTAACCCACGGGATGGATGTGGTACGGATAATCCATCAGCAACCCCAACACGAACAAAGCCTCACCCCAGCGATTGTGATTACGTCTATTACGGTGATTGGATAGCCGATTACGGCGTGTTGGCAGCGGTCGTCACTTCCAATTGTTTATTAATCGTTTGACAATATTGGCATATCACCCGTATAATTTCGCCCACAGGAACATCAAACTCTTTGACATCTGCGACTGACAGCAATGACGCGTCACACGGCAATCGGTGTCGTGGCGCACCTGCAAAGACTTTTCTCATGTGAGGTAAGTACATGCAATATCAATGCGGAGCAAATCTGCTTGAACTCGTCTCTGGAGACATTTGTGATCAACGTGTTGACGCAATTGTCAATGCCGCCAATGAATCATTAGCTGCCGGTGGTGGCGTATGTGGCGCGATTCATTACGCCGCTGGTGATGAATTAACCGTGGCCTGTAAAGCCGTAGGCGGTTGTCCTACCGGTGAGGCGCGGATTACCCCCGGCTTCAAACTCAAAGCCAAATATGTCGTGCATGCGGTGGGTCCGCGCTGGCATAGCCGCGCAGACGATGCCGAATTACTCGAATCAACCTACCGTAGTGCCCTGACTGTGGCCAGCGAGAACGGCGTCGCTACCATCGCCTTCCCCTCGATTAGCACGGGGATTTTTGCCTACCCCCTCGATGAAGCCGCCACCATTGCCATCCGCACGGTTGCCCGTTTCCTCGAATCACAAGCCCAAATCACCCTCGTGCGCTTTGTTTTTCTCAACGAAGAAACATTTACGGCGTATCGCTACGCCGCCCGCCGCCTACTCGCGAGTGCCGACATCAGCGCCAAATAAGCAATCGATTCAGCGTCCACACACCGCACGTGCATTGTCAGGTGCGGTGTTTTGTATTGAAACAAAACCGCCCATAATACGTCTATATCTCTATGCGCTGTGATGCGCATGTTCACCAAATCTCGTAGGAGTATTCACCATGAATCATCGTTTTTTTTGGGCAATCTTCACTATGAGCCTGTTTTTGATGGCTTGTAGCACCACGACCAACACGAATCCCACCCAGATCATCGGTACTGATGAATGGCATCTGACCCAACTCAATGGCACAGTAATTACCACACCCGTCGTTACCATGCAACTCACCGATACGACTATTGGCGGGCAAGGATTTTGTAATTCGTACCATGGTCTGCTAATAATCGCTGGTAATACCATTAAACTCGATAATCTTGCCTCGACCCGTAAGATGTGTGTAGGAGATGGCGTGATGCAACAAGAACAAGCCTACTTCGCAGCCCTAACCGCCACCACCCACGTCGCACTCAACGGAACCCAATTACAATTGCTAGATGCTAATAATACGGTGGTTCTCGTTTTTGAAAAATAATACCCTCAAAAGGAGGGGCTATGAAACAGATTATGGTTTTGGTGGGGCTGTTGAGCTTCTTGGTAGCCTGTAGTCAACCAAGTGCCACCCCAACGGCCGTACCAACCCAAGTACCGACGACGATTGCAATTCCAATCGAATCAGCGGCAACCCCGATGGTGACGAATAGTGCCCCCATCGAAAACATCACGTGGCAATTAACCGAACTCAATGGCAAGCCGATTACTCAATCACCCGCCCCGACGATTTTTTTTTGCTAATATGATGTCGATTTCCGGTGAGGCATTTTGTAATAGTTATTCAGGAAACTACGAAGGGAGCGCAACCTCAATTATCATTGGGAATATTGCATCCACCAAAAAAGCCTGCGCAGATAGCACCCTGATGGATCTCGAATCGGAGTATTTTGCGACACTCGTCAAAAGCTTACATATCACCGCCACCACCGATACCTTAACGATTTTTGGCGCAAACGAAACACCATTAGCAATATTTACGAAAAAATAACCTTTTCACGGGTGCATTTCTATAAATAGGAATGCACCCGTGTTACAATAACCCCGGTTTCGTCGTAAATACTCACACAAGAAAGGCACCGTCGCAATGATGCAACTGCCCCAGTCAAAGATTGATTTTTACCGCACGAATGGGTTCGTACAAATCGACAATGTATTTAGCCCTGCGGAGCTGGCTGAGTTAGCCGGCGCCATGGACGAAATCATGACCAGCAACGAAGGAAGCTCGATCCAAACCGATCGGGCCGGTGGCAATTACTACAAAGTCCTCAACCAACGGGTCAATACGTGGCGTGACCATGGCGTCATGGCCAAATATTCGTTGCACCCCCGCCTGGCTGATTTGGCACTCCAACTCGCTGACGCAAGTGGGATTCGTTTGTTCCACGACCATGCCTTGTGGAAGATGCCCGGCGACTCCAAACCCACCCCGTGGCACCAAGACTTCCCCTACTGGCCCATGAACGAATCTGGTGCGCTATCAGCGTGGATTCCCATGCACGATGTCGACGAAGCCAACGGCTGTATGATGTTTGTGCCTGGTTCACACACCAAAGGCAAACTCACCGGCGTCGATTTGGTCAATCCCCAAGATATTTTTGAATTCGAGGAGAGCAAAGGGATTGACCGCAATAGCGCCGTCAAAGTACCGCTCAAAGCCGGTTCAATCACCTTCCACAACGGGCTCTGCTTCCACTATGCCCACGCCAACAATTCCGATCAACCACGGCGCGTATTGGCGTTGATTTTCTTCCCCGACGGTACTACCTTCAATGGCAAACCACACATCATCACCAACGACCAAGGATTGGTCGAAGGCCAACCCATCGCCGGTGGTTTGTACCCCTTAATCGTCAAAAAATAAGTACAAAAATACCCGTGTAGAGACGCTGCTGCCTGTAGAGACGCTGCAGGCAGCGTCTCTACACGGGTATCAATTTACCATTCGGCCACGGCACCGTCTTTGTGGCGCCAGACCGGATTTTTCCAGTTATGGCCTTCTTTGGCCTTGGCACGTACATATTCTTCGTTGATCTCGATGCCCAAACCAGGGCCATTGGGGATTTTGACCATACCGTTTTCGTATTTAAACACGGTTGGATCGACCAAATAATCGAGCAAATCATTGCCTTTGTTGTAATGAATCCCGAGGCTTTGCTCTTGGATGGTGGCGTTGTGGCAGGTGGCGTCGATTTGCAGACACGCCGCCAGCGCAATCGGCCCGAGCGGGCAGTGGGGCGCCATGGCGACGTCGTAGGCTTCGACCATACTCGCGATTTTTTTGCATTCGGTAATCCCACCGGCATGCGACAAATCGGGTTGGATGACGTCGACCAAGCCGTCGGCCAGGATGCGTTTGAAGTCCCAACGGGAAAACAAGCGCTCGCCAAGGGCAATCGGGATGGCCGCCGCATTGACGATATCGCGGATGGCTTCGTAGTTTTCGGACAACACTGGTTCTTCGATGAACAATAATTGATGCGGCTCGAGCGCGCGTGCCAGTACTTTGGCCATCGGGCGATGCACCCGGCCATGGAAGTCCATCGCGAAGCTGACATCGGGGCCGACGGCTGCCCGCACGGCGGCTGCCCGTTCTGCCGCCAAATCGATTTTGCCTGGCGTATCGAGGTACATCAATTCTTCGGTGGCATTCATTTTGAGGGCGCTAAATCCTTGGGCCACGGCTTTTTTGGCGGATTCGGCGATATCGTCAGGCCGGTCGCCACCAATCCATGAATAGACGCGGATCGAATGACGCACCGCACCACCCATCAGCTGATAAATGGGGACGCCATAGCGCTTGCCTTTGATATCCCACAAGGCTTGGTCGATACCGGCGATGGCACTCATCGCCAAGGCGCCGCCCCGATAAAAGCCGCCGCGGTAGAGCACTTGCCAGATGTCTTCGATGTCGTTGGGGTCACGGCCAAGCAAATATTCACTGAGTTCATTGACGGCGGCGGCAGTGGTGGCGGCACGCCCTTCGACAATCGGCTCGCCCCAGCCGCTAATCCCCTCGTCAGTTGATATTTTCAAAAAAAGCCACCGCGGCGGGACGGTGAATAGCTCGATACCGGTGATTTTCATCGCATGTTCCTTTGATATAGCGCATATGAATAATGTGTACGCACATCATACCGCAAGCGTGGTGTGCCGTCGGATGATTTCACGGGCGATTGGCCCATCGATGCGATGATTCGTGGGCGATTGGCCCATCGGTAGGATGATGTGGGCGATTGGCCCATCGTTGGGATGATTCGTATGTGCATTGGGCGCGACGATTGGTGGACGTGCGCGGGCATAATCGCACCTGCATCCTTCCATTGACGCTTTCACCATTATTCTCGTACAATGAAGCAATACTATCACCTGTTAGCGTACCCGGGAGGAGCATATCATGACCACACCATACCGTACCCGTCAAGAGATCCTCGATCTCTCACGTGAGACCACGCTGTACGAATGGACATCCCAAAAAGCAATTAAACCGATGGTCATCGACCGCGCCGAAGGTATTTATTTGTGGGACGTCGACGGCAAACGTTACATGGACTTCAATTCACAGTTGATGTGTGTCAACATCGGTCATGGCGACCAACGGGTCATCGATGCCATTACCGCCCAGCTCAAACAAATCGCCTACGTGGCGCCCACCGCCGCCACCACGGCAGTGCGGGCCGAATTAGGCCGCTTGCTCAAAGAAATCACCCCCGGCAATCTGAGCAAAGCTTTTTTCACCAATGGTGGAGCTGAAGCCAACGAAAACGCCATCAAAATCGCCCGCGCATTTACCGGCCGCCACAAAATCATCGCCCGCTACCGCTCGTACCACGGCGCCACCGCCGGTGCCATCACCCTGACCGGCGACCCCCGCCGCTGGGGCGCCGAGCCCGGTATCCCCGGCGTGGTGCGTGCGCCAGACCCCTACCGCTACCGCTGTCGTTTTTGTGGTAGCAAGAGTGGCTGTACCCTCGACTGTCTCAACAGCATCGAAGATATCATCATGTTTGAAGGCCCGCATACCGTGGCCGCCATCATCGTCGAATCGGTAGTGGGCACCAACGGCATCATCATCCCCCCCGAAGGCTACATGCAAGGGCTGCGCCAACTCTGCGACAAATACGGCATCGTCTTGATTTGTGACGAAGTCATGAGCGGCTTTGGCCGGACCGGCAAATGGTTCGCCGTCGACCATTGGAACGTCGTCCCCGACATCATCACCATGGCCAAAGGGCTCACGTCGGCCTATGTGCCCCTCGGCGCCGCCGTGGTCAATGACACCATCGCCGAATACTTCGAAGATCGCCCGTTGCTCGCCGGCCTGACCTACAACGCCCATTCGGTGGGTTGTGCCGCTGCCGTGGCCTGTATCAACGTCTACAAATCGGATAACTTGATCGAAAACTCCGCCCGCATGGGTGACATCTTGTCTGTCGAGCTCGAAAAAATGAAGGCCAAACACCCCTCCGTCGGCGATGTGCGCTCGATTGGGTTGTTTAGCATTGTCGAGTTAGTCAAAAACCGCGACACTCGCGAACCACTCGTGCCCTACAACCCCAAGCCCACCGAGTTGGGACCGATGCCGGCCTTTAATCAGTTCTTGCGAGAAAACGGCGTCTTTACCTTTGTGCGCTGGAATACCTTCTTTTGTAACCCACCCCTTACCATCACCGAAGCCCAATTACGCGAAGGGCTCGAAATCATGGATCGCGGGCTCGACATCATCGATGCCAGTCTGGCATAAAAGGAAATAATCATGCAGGTCTATCGTAATTTCATTGGCGGTGAATTCGTGCAATCCCAAGGCACCCGCCGCCTCGCCAATACCAACCCGGCCAACACCAACGATGTGCTGGGCGAGGCGATTTTGGCCACCAAAACCGAAGCCGCCGCTGCCGTCGAAGCCGCTGCTGCCGCTTTCAAAAGCTGGCGTCGCATGCCCGCCCCCAAACGGGGCGCCATCGTAATCAAAGCGGCCCAAATCATGAACGAACGCAAAGCCGAAATCGCCCGCACCCTGACCCGCGAAGAAGGCAAACTTCTCAGCGAAGCCATGGGCGAAATGCAACGCGCCATCAACATTGCTGAATTCTGTGGCGCCCATGGCCGCCGTCTCAACGGCGAAGTCATCCCCCTCGAATTGGCCAATAACGTCGGCTATACCATGAAAGAACCGGTGGGCGTGGCGGCAATCATTACTCCGTGGAACTTCCCCGCCGCCATTCCTATCTGGAAAATCGCCCCGGCGCTGGTGGCCGGCAATTCGGTCGTCTTCAAACCGGCCTCACTTGTACCCGCCACGGCCGAATTACTGATGCAATGCTTCGTCGATGCGGGCTTGCCCGCCGGTGTGCTCAACATGGTCATCGGCTCGGGCGGTGAAGTAGGCAACACCTTTGTCGATCACCCCGATGTACGCTTGGTATCATTCACCGGCTCAACCGAAATCGGACTGGGCATCTACAAACGCGCCGCCGGGCGGGGCATCCGCGCCCAATGCGAAATGGGTGGCAAAAACCCCGTCATCGTCTGTGATGATGCCGACATCGATTTGGCCGTTTCCGGCGTCTACAACGGCGCCTTTGGTTCAACCGGCCAGCGTTGTACCGCCACCAGCCGCGTCATCATCCAGCACGGCGTGGCCGATGCCTTCCTCGAGCGCTTGTTGGCGCAAGTCAACAAAATGAACATCGGCAATCCCCTCGATGCCGATGTCGACATGGGTCCGAGCGTCGATGCGTCGCAACTCAAAACCGTGCTTGATTACATCGATATCGGCAAAAACCAAGGCGCTGAGCTCCTCACCGGTGGCAATCGCATCTCGAGTGGCGAATATGCCAATGGCTTCTTTGTGGAACCGACGATTTTCGACAAAGTGCGTACCGACATGCGCATCCACAACGAAGAAATCTTCGGACCGGTGTTGTCGGTTATCCGGGTCGAAAGCTTCGACGAGGCCATCGACGTCGCCAATCATAGCGAATTTGGGCTGACATCGAGCATTTATACGCGTGATTTGAGCCGCACCTTCCGCTATATCCACGAAATCGAGACGGGCATTACCCACGTCAACTCCCCCACCCTCGGCGGTGAAGCCCAAATGCCCTTTGGTGGCATGAAAAACACCGGCGTCGGCCCCCGTGAACAAGGGACAGAGGTCTTTGATTTCTATACCGAAACCAAAGCCGTCTATATCGACTATACCGGTGCCAAACGCGAAGGCAAATTGTACTAAATCAACGCACGGGCCAACAACACACACACGCCACTGCATATTCTGTGCAGTGGCGTGTCGCATACAGTGCAGTGCCGGCTACGATACGACCTGACCCAGTAATATTTTGGCATGATGGCGAATACTGGCAATATCACTTGCAGTGGGCGCAAGTTTGGCGTAGCGTTCGAGGTAAATCATCGCCATATGTGGCATCCCCAGTCGCCCCAACACCAACCCATAATCACGCACGTCGGGAGCATAATTCGGATCTAATACGAATAGCCGTTCAAGGGTGCTAGCGGCATTAGCAAAATCCGACTGTGCCACATAGCTTCCTTTGAGATTACGGAGTACCCGGCTAATCACGAGCGCAGGCGCCGGTGGGGTTAACATATCTGACAGTGACGTAGTAACAGCTTGTTGAATCAAAAAAGCGGCACATTCAGCCATACTCCACACACGGCCGCCCCGAAATGGATCAATCACCAACGGGTCATGCACGCCATCGCTACATTGCACCATAAAGTGCCCAGGGAAGGCCACTCCATGACAAATCACCCCTACACGTTGCGCTAGCGCAATATACAACAACGACAGCATGATGGGGAGGCCGGTTTTGGTGAGTACAACCTGATCAAAATAACTATTGTTGACATGGTAATACTCTTGGTGGTTACCCGTAAATCCTTGTTCAACAAACAAAAAATTGTTAATGATGGCGATTTTTTCTGGCAGGGTGAATTTGCCCCGGATTTGCGGCATCAAGGCACTCGTCATTGCTTCGAGCGTATCATAGATGAGCGCACGGCGATCACGGGATTGGTCTTCCCATGCGATACACAATACCGCTTCGATGACATCTGGTGTCGGCAAGCGCAAGGCCCGCAAGAAGCCATGGCGTGCAGGATGTGCCAACGCCCGAATTCTCATAGCCACCAACGTTGGACATCAGTAATCAAGGTATCACCATAGCCTTGAAGCCAGGTATCGAGGGTCAACAACGACATGCTGGTCCGTTCCACCGCCACGCTCCGGTCAAAACCTTGTTGGAAACGTCCCAGCGCCGACAATACGCGGATCACGTGGACCAAGCGCATCATGCTGGGAATAGCGGCAATTTCGGCATCAGACAACGTAATGATTTGGGCAAACCCTTGACCAAATCGGAGCATAGCCGATTCATCATAGTTATCACCAAATCCACCCCATGCCAACATGGCTAAGGCCACATCAAGCACCCGCACATCACTACGACACAATTCAAAATCGAGTACTGCCGACACGATGCCGTGGGTCACCAACACATTACTCGGCACAAAATCACCATGGATAATTTGGCGCGGTAATTCATCATAATACGCAGGCAACTCGGCTTGGAGCGTTTCGACAAGCTGGACTAACTGTTTAATCTGGTCGTTTGAGAGTGGCGCCACCCGCAAGGCCGCTAACGGGTCAATGATATAGGGGTGGATGCGCTGTAATGTCATATACGGAGGTGGCGACGACTCACTGACGGTGACTGTTGCCAAGGCAGTGAGTAATTGGGCATGCACCCGCCCCGCATGAAAACAGACAGCGCCATCATCAACGGTAGGATGGTCACCAGCAAACCACGGCAACATCGTCATGACCCATGTCCGATAGCCGTCATCGTGGCGATAGAGACTCACGCCACTACGGGTGAGCATTGGCAGTGGCAGTGCAAACGGCAGTTTTTGGGCAGTCAATACCTGTAATACCGCCTGCATATACCCAAACGAGGCAGGCGCATCATTGCTATAGGTACACAGTACTGCGTGCTGCTGATTCGCTGCCACAATCAGTGCTAGGTGATTGTGGGCGCTACCACTCATTGGTTCAATTTGCCACGGTGCAGGTAAATCCCACACAGTAGCCAAATCACTCATCTTCACAGTGATTTTCTTTCTGTGGTCCCCGTATTGTGATTTGCTGACACACGCAACATCCGCCGGATCAACAATAGCACAGGGATTAACAACGGCAACAACACTGCAGGGCGTGCGCCAGCCCACAACAACGCCCGCACACCCGCCCGCATACGCGACACTTGATGGTGGACTTCATTGGTAGGGGGGAGTGTTTGATTACGCCAGGCTTGGGCGACAATCACGTCGGCCAAGCCTGGCAGCGCATATACTGCCTGCATATCAGCGATGTAAATATGGGTCACGCCACAGGCGGCCACGTGACCGAGGTCACGAAGCAATTCGCTTTCGCTCAACGGACGATTATGTCCATCGGCGGCAATGCTGCCAATCAATACACTACTCGCTTCAGGAGCATAGGTCGCAATCAATCCAGGACCATAGGGGCGCACATTACTACTATAGAGCTGGATTACCGTACGATCCGCAGCGAGATCGGGTAACCCCAACAGACGGCGGGCGATAGTCGAGCCACTGACTCGGTCATCGCGCACAAAGGGAATTTCGTAACTTTCAACGGCAAACCCATCGGCTCGCATTTGGGTCACCACCGTGGCATAGTCAGTGGTAGCGGCGTCGATATGCCAACGATCGGCAATCCGGCGTACCAATGTATTGACATCGACAGTCGGTTGATCTCCGAATCGCACTGCGTCACGAATATCGGGCTCGATATCGATGCCGATGGCATCCCAGCCCAGCCCATGTTGCGTGCTCCACTGCAGAAACTCACGATATCGTTCACCCACAAGTGCGGCATCGTGCATACGGTAATCACGCGCACTATCGTGTTCGTCACGCACAATCCATGCCACGACCACAATCCGAGCCCGATTCAAGCGTCGCACCAGCTCTGCGCGTAATGGACTAAAATCACGCATCGTCAGACACAAGCGCAGGCGATGCACCCCAATGTGGGCGATCAACGCTTCATCGAAAAAACCAGCCAATTCTGCTGCCGGCATATCACACATGTAAGTTAGTTGCATTCGTTGCGTCATTGTTTTGTCATCAATACCAATATGTTGTCATGAAGTTGTCACCGATTGCTCCAATCATAGCACAACAACATGGATTTTGACGTACCAAAACAAACAAAACGATTACAAACAGCATATATCTCGAATTGTCATTCGCTCGTGCAGCGCACACAGAGGACGCTGAAGCTCGTACGTACGGCGTCATTGTAGGGCGCCCCCGTCATTGTATGGCAAGCAGAGAAGATTCCACGCTACGGTTGCCGTCGCAACCGGCATGGAATGACGCTAGGAGCAATTTTCAAACTCGATTTGCATTCGTACGGCGTCA
Source organism: Roseiflexaceae bacterium (assembly GCA_040397035.1). Classification (GTDB taxonomy): domain Bacteria; phylum Chloroflexota; class Chloroflexia; order Chloroflexales; family Roseiflexaceae; genus UBA965. The sequence goes on from JBBAWW010000100.1 coordinate 12,140, forward strand.
TTGCATGGCGCCCCCCTCATTGCGTGGCAAGCAAAGGAGATTCCACGCTGCGGTTGCCGTCGCAACCGGCATGGAATGACGTTGGGAGCACTTTTCAAAACTCGATTTGCATTCGTACGGCGTCATTGTAGGGCGCCCCCGTCATTGTATGGCAAGCAGAGGAGATTCCACGCT
>JBBAWW010000101.1:0-11949 GCA_040397035.1 Roseiflexaceae bacterium
CGTATCAATGCACCGCCACACTACCAACGAGCCGCCTAGATTGGCGTAGGTATTGCCGAAACTGCACAACAAATTAAAATCGCAGATTGATTGCACAATTCCAGCACTTTGGCGTATCAATGCACCGCCCCACAACCAACGAGTCGCCTAGATTGGCGTAGGTATTGTTGGTTCAGCCTGATATTTATTGTGTTGGGGTGTATCGTATTTGGCACCACGACGCTCCCTGCCTATACCGTTAATATTCGTGACAACAGTAGCCTAATTGGTTTTTTTGCCATCGAACATCAGCCGCAGAATGAACGTGTGTTTCGTTGGGCCATGCCCGACGCCCGAATCATTGTGCCGCACCGCCTAGTCGGGCTGGTGATGATTGACTATGTGGCAACCACGGCTCAACAACCCACCACGCTGGTTTTGACCAGTAATCAGCACCCAATCGCCACCCATGTGGTTCAGCCAGGTCAATTCCGGATATATCACATTCTCGCGAATATTCCGTGGCAATCCGCGAATAGCAACACCCACATCACCCTCAATAGCGAGCATGTCGTCCTCGACAATGAACGCACACTGACCGTGGCGATGAGTCAATTTCGCATACACGCAGCGACACGCTTGGGGATACCCAACATCACGCTCTGGCCGGTAATCGCCATTGTGTTGCTCACTATTGTGAGTAGCTATGTGTGGAAGCAGACGCCACGCACGATTATCTCGCTCTATACCTGCCACAGTATTAGTATGCTCCTCATCTGGTGGTTGCTCGGAGTACCCCATTGGTTGCTGCCGTGGTATGGATTAGGTGTCGCTGCCTACGCCGTGACCCCTTGGATTGCCGATCGCCTCAACCTCGCGACACCACTCACAGAGACGCCAGCACCGCATAGGTATCGTAGCGATATCGACGGATTACGTGCCATGGCCGTACTTGCGGTGGTAATCTATCATTTCTTCCCGACGCAATTACCGGGGGGATATGTAGGGGTCGATGTCTTTTTTGTGATTTCAGGGTATCTGATTACGCAAATTATTTTGGGTAAATTAGTCACCCAGCAATGGAGCATTGCTGATTTTTATGTGCGGCGTATCCGGCGGATTCTGCCAGCTGTCACCGTCATGTTACTCATGACGATTGGGGTAGGCTGGGTCTTTTTTGCAGCAACAGAATGGCAAGAACTGGGGCGACACGTGGTAGCAGGAGTAGGGTTTTTGCGAATATTTTGCTCTACACGGACGTCAACTATTTCAACGCTGATATCTCCTACAAACCACTACTCCATCTCTGGTCGTTGGGAGTCGAAGAGCAGTTTTATATTGGCTGGCTCATCGCCCTAGCCGTCGCCTATCGGCAACGCCGCAACATCGGCTATTTGATGGTGGGCATCGTGTTGCTTTCATTTATCAGCAATATCATGCTGGTGGCCCGCGACCCCAATGCAGCCTTTTATTTGCCGTTTACGCGCATCTGGGAATTAGCCATCGGTGGGTTGCTGGCATTACGGGCGCTCACGCCACATACGCCATTCAGCACAAATCAAAAACACTCCCTTTCGGTGCTTGGGGTGATTGCCATTATCGCCAGTTGTTGGTTCTTTGACAAAACTATTTTGTTTCCTGGCTATTGGGCGCTCATCCCGGTACTTGGCGCCACCGCACTCATCGCCGCAGGACCCGATGGATTCATCAACCAACAGTTCTTGGCTCGCAGACTGATGGTACTGATTGGCTTGATTAGCTTCCCACTCTATCTCTGGCACTGGCCAGTGTTGCGATTTGGGAGCTTATTTAGCGAGACCATCACCCTGCCACAGGCGCTGCTTTTGCTAGCCCTGAGTGTGGGCTTGGCACTTATTTCGTATCTTTTTGTCGAAAAACCACTGCGCCATGGCCGCTGGAGTCATGTCCCACCACTGGCAATTTTGGCAACGACAATGGTGGTAGGAGTCATCGGGGTGAGTATGGCCTACGGCCGGTGGAATTCACGCAACAGTAATCTTGCGGATGGCTTCGCATTCCAACAGGCCAAAGCCCAAATCGTCCCCTGTACGACGATACTGGCACAACCATTTGCAGGTGTATGTATGCAACACACCGGCCAGCAATCAACGGCCAGCGATTACATTATCATCGGTGATAGTCACGCCTATGCCCTCGCACTCGGATTAGTTGATACCCAGGCCCCCCATACCGTGACGGCCATCAGCCGTAACGGCTGTTATGCCGCGGTAGGGATTGATTTTTATGAGCAACTCAATCAAACACCATTTGGGTGTGATGATGATCAAAGCTTCGCGGGTGTATTTGGCATGCTCGAAACCCAAGCCAGTACCCGCCACCGCACTATTTTTGTACTGGGACGTTATAGCATGCTCCAAACCGGCGATCTCAACCCCAATGAACGCCGCCGGCGCTACCTGCAACTCGCCGGTCCACGCCAAGAACTCAGTGACAGCCAACGAGCCACGGTACTCGCCGATGCACTCTACGAGACATTACGGCGTTTGAGTGCACTCCCCAATACCACCGTCGTGTTTGTGCACCAAGTTCCCGAGCTTGATTTTTCGCCAAAGCAGTGTTATTACAATCCGCTACGGGCGTTGCCAAACAGTACGCTTACGTGTACCACCGCCCACGCAACAGTTACACATTTTTTTGCGCCATACAAAGCAGTGGTTGCCCCGGTATTGGCGCGACTGCCGGCCGTGAAAGTCTATGATCCGCTGCCGTTGTTTTGTGATGGCACCACTGCCGTTGTTTTGTGATGGCACCACCTGTGCGGCCCTCGACAAAAACCACTATTGGTATTTGGACGCAACCCACGTCTCGGTTGCCGGAGCGCAACGGATTGCCGCTGACCTCTATACGCGCTTCCCATAATCTCAGCACGACAGCACGCCTCGAGACAGCGCACCAATTACCCAACAAAAACAATCTACGTAACTTGATCACACATGTACCACCACCACGATATCGATATATTTGCGCATTCGCAACTCACTGTGTATTGATTAATGCATAGAATGCCCTCAAGCACAAATAAAACACTGGCATGATATAATTGGCGTGTTTTACGAACTATAAAGATCCATTTTTAGTGGAGCCATGTGCAATGCAGATTACACAACGTATCATAGCCACATGCATATATATCAGTGTCTGTGTAGTGATATTGTTATTTACTGGTACTCATATAAATACAATTGATGTCATCCAACCAGACGCCAATGTGGTCTATTTTCATGAAGTCGAAACCCGCACCGAGCAACCGTTGCAGTTTCGGTGGGCAGCCAACGACGCAACATTGATATTTCCCTATAACAGTGTCGGCATGCAAATATTTACTTTTACGGCAACAACACCGCTTCCCAATCATATGAACATTCGCATTAATGATAACGACATTGGGATTGCAACGATTCAACCCAATCAATTCCGGACGTATCGAATCATTACCAATATTTCGTGGTCGGCACGCTACTCGCACACTACCGTCGTTTTTCACAATGATAATCCATCACTCAAGCGCCGTGAAATCAGTGTAGGGATGACTCAGGCGAGCCTCGTCCCACTTGCGCCAATCACCCTACCATCCCCCAACATGTGGTTAATCATTGTCTACACTATGGTAGTTTTGTGGGCGTGGCGTATGCGCAATTGGCAGTTTTTTTTGCTTTATGGGGCGAGTATTACCTATTTAAGTATACTTTCATTCCTCGGTATCACTGGTGTCTGGTGGATGTACGGGTATATCATTGTGTTGGCATGGTTAGCTTGGCTGTGTGACACCACCTATCAGCTACCGATTACAATTGCACTAACCACCACATACCGCAAAGACATTGATGGCATACGCGCCATCGCGGTATTGGCCGTGGTTGGGTATCATGCCTTCCCGACCTATATCCGTGGCGGGTTTGTGGGCGTTGATGTTTTTTTTGTCATCTCAGGCTATTTAATTTCGCAGATTTTATTGCGGCAGATTACCCTACATACATTCACTTTTCGCGATTTTTATAGTCGTCGTGTCCGGCGTATTTTCCCCGCATTATTTGTCTTATTTGGCGCGGTGTTACTATTTGGAGCACTCTGTTTATTGCCAAACGAATATGCAGATTTAGGGCGGGCAGTGGGTGCTGGCGCAGGATTTGTGGCAAATCTCCAACTGTATAACGACATTGGCTATTTTGACATCAACGCGGTGTACAAACCACTCCTGCATTTATGGTCACTCGGTATCGAAGAACAATTTTATTTGATTTGGCCTGTCCTGCTGATTCTCTTTCGCCGCCGGATTACTACCATCCCCGCATTGCTTATCACCATTGCCGGTATTTCGTTTGTCACCAATATCATGCTGACACAAACCAACCAAGATGCGGCATTTTATTGGCCAATGAGTCGCTTTTGGGAATTAGCCATTGGGGGATTATTGGCCTATCAATCGCTCTTTTCGTCACCTACCACCACTCCGTTACCGTGGTGGCAAAACACCCAATTCCAAGCGATCCTTGGAGCAGTGGCAATCGGAGCCAGCATTGTATGGTATACCGATCAAATGATTTACCCTGGCTATCGTGCCTTAGCGCCAACTATTGGCACCTATTTGTTGATTCGTGCCGGCGCCGATGCCTGGGTCAATCGGGTGCTCCTCTCCCACCGAGTATTGGTATGGATTGGGTTAATCAGCTTCCCACTCTATCTCTGGCATTGGTCATTACTCTCGTTTGCTTATATTTTGTTTTCGAGCATGCAGCTCCCATTGCTCGTAAGTGCCGGGATTGTGATAGTGAGCATCGTTTTGGCAGCCCTCACGTATTTGTTTGTCGAAAAACCACTACGATTTGGTAAATACCGCACATTCCCCTCCATCGGCATTGCATTCGCTACATTCGCCATTGGCATAGTTGGCTATGGGTTGATTCATACAGGTATCATCCAACCCTATAATCAGACCATCACCGTCGCAGGTGCCGCGGAATCATCCGAGGATCGCATACCATCTGTGCCTGATTCACTTTGCACCCAAATCACCCTGACTCAATTTGCAGGCTGCTGGAGCAACACCCCGCCACACAGTAGCGGCACCGAGTATTACTTCATCGGAGATAGTCACGCCGATACCCTCGCAATTTATGGTATGCACCATTCGATTCCGCAACATTTAACCGTTTATTCCGTTTTTGGCTGTCTGCCGTTTTTAGGGATTGAACGATACACGGGCGCATCCATCGAGCCCTATGGATGTAATAATCCCAGCGGATTAACGGCGTTTATGCAGTTATTACGCACCCAATCCACACCCAACAAGCGGGTGATTGTGTTGGTCTCGCGCTATTCGTATATCGAAGAAAACCTATCCGATACGGCACTCAGTAAACAAGTACACTTTCAGCTCGCAGGGCCGCGCCAACCACCCGAAGCAGTCGATCGCAACCAGGTATTCCAACAAGGATTACGCAACACCCTCGCCGTACTCACGACGCTCCCAAACACGACAGTAGTGTTTATGCATCAGGTACCCGAATTAAATTTCACCCCCGAAAGTTGCAATCGCTGGCAATTATTTCGCACCCAGCAACGTGAATGTACGATTTCGCGACAGGTGGTAGATACACTATTTATGGCATACAAAACCAATACGGCAATCGTACTCAACGACTACCCCATGGTCGCGCAATATGATCCTATGACAAAAATGTGCACGGCGACATCCTGTACCGTCATCCACAATGATGTCTCGTGGTATTTCGATACCAATCACGTATCGAGTGTTGGTTCTGAGCTCATCAGTACCGATTTATGGCAAAAATTCCCGTAATCATCACACCTAAAGAGCGCACTATGCCTACGGTCAGTATCGCCTTCCAAACCAACAAACGCGCCAGCGATTATATCGCACTGGCCAAACTGGTCAATCAATACGATTTCGCCACGGTCAGCGTTTATTGCGATGCCCCCTACCATACCAGCTACGGCCCCTTGCTGTTGATGGCGCCCCACATCACCCGCGCGCGGCTCGGCTGTGCGGCGGTATCGCCAGCCCGCATGGCACCCATCGACATCGCCGCCGACGCCGCCTTGCTGGCCGACGTCGCCCAAGCCGGCACGTACGTAGGCATCGCGCGCGGGGCGTGGTTGGCCGATCACGGCATCAGCGAGCCCAGCAAACCCATCCAAGCCATCCGCGAAACCATCGCAATCATGCGTTTGCTCTGGAGCGGGCAATCGGCGGGGTATCAGGGGCAGTGCTACCACATCGCCCCCCACGTCCAAGCCGGCTATCCCTTGCCCAGCCAGCCCATCCCGATCATGATTGGCACGTGGGGGCGCAGTTTGTGTGCGGTGGCCGGCGAATTGGCCGACGAAGTCAAAGTAGGCGGCTCTGCCAACCCGGCGGTGGTGCCGTTTATCCGTGACTATATTGCCGTTGGTGAAAAAAAGGTAGGCCGCGCCAGTGGCAGTGTCAACATCGCCCTCGGGGCGGTGACGGTCGTCGATCACGACCGGGTGGTAGCGCGCGCGATGGCCCGCCAAGCGGCAGTACTCTACCTGCCCGTGGTGGCGCCACTCGACCCCAGTGTGCAGGTCGACCCCGAATTAATCCAGCGCCTGCAACGTCACGCCGACAGTGGCGATTTCGCCGGCGGGGCCGCCTTGATTTCGGACGAATTACTCGACAAATTTGCTTTTAGTGGCAACGCCAACGATATTATTGCGCAGTGCGAAGGCTTGTTTGCCGCAGGCGTCGACCGCATCGAACTGGGCACGCCCCACGGCGTCAGCGTGGCCGCCACCGGCATCGACATCATCGGCACGCAAGTATTGCCGGCGTTGCGGACGTGGGTGGGGTGAACTGTTTCGGGGCGGTGCTATAATAAAAATCTACCTAGCAATTATTACGTAAAAAGGTCTGCACCATGCAATTCAATGATATATTGGCTAAATACCGCAATATTTCGTTCTCCGAACGCAACAAAGGCGATCGCTTCGAGCGACTGATGTTGGCCTACTTGCGCACCGACCCCAAATACACCGCTGATTTTGCCCATGTCTGGTTGTGGCGGGACTTCCCCGGGCGCGCTTCTCTCGGCGCCACCGACACCGGCATCGACCTAGTGGCCCTCACCCACAGCGGCGATTATTGGGCCATCCAGTGCAAGTGCTTTGATGCCAATACCAGCATCGAAAAAGGCATGGTCGACTCATTCCTGGCCACCTCGAGCCACACATTTACCGTTGCCGATGGTAGCACACACACTTTTGCGCAACGCTTGTGGATTTCGACCACCAATCACTGGTCGAGCAACGCCACCGAGGCTATCAAAAATCAAAATCCCCCCGTTACCCGGGTCAACTTGACCGATCTGATCGACGCCCCGGTCGATTGGCTCAAGCTCGACGCAAACATGCACGGCAGTGCTGCCCAACGCGCCAAGAAAACAGTCCGCCCCCACCAACAAACTGCCATCGCCGGCGCCGTGCAGCACTTCGCCCAGGCTGATCGGGGCAAATTGATTATGGCCTGTGGTACCGGCAAAACCTTTACCGCCCTGCGGTTGGCTGAAGCCCAGACCAATCAGCAGGGGCTGATTCTTTTTTTGGTGCCCTCGATTGCCCTGCTCGGACAATCGCTGCGTGAATGGGCCGCCGATGCCACAGTGCCCATCCACCCCATTTGTATCTGCTCGGATCCGGCCATTACCCAAATCAAAAAAAAGAGCGACGACGATGCCGATTTGTTTAGCGTCGTCGATTTGGCCTACCCCGCCTCGACCAATGTCGACAACATCGTGACCCAGTTTCGCCGCCGCGCCCACGGCAATCACCCAGGCATGACGGTGGTTTTTTCGACCTATCAATCGATTGATGTGATTGCCACCGCCCAAAAACGCCTGCAACACGAATTGCCCCAATTTGGGCGCTTCGACCTAATCATCTGCGACGAAGCCCACCGCACCACCGGCGTGGCACTCGAAAACAAAGACAAAACCGGCTACGACGAGTCGCACTTCATTCGCATCCACGACGACACCTTCATTGCCGGCGCCAAGCGCGTCTATATGACCGCCACGCCCCGTTTGTTTAGCGACGACGCCAAAAGCAAAGCCAAAGAGGCCGACGCCATCCTCTGCTCGATGGACGACGAGCGCCTCTATGGCCCCGAAATGTATCGTATTGGCTTCGGCGAAGCGGTCGAACGCGACCTGCTCACCGACTACAAGGTCTTGATTTTGACCGTCAGCGAAGCCACCATCCCGGCCCACATGCAAACCTTGCTCGGGGCGGGGAAGTACGAAATCGCCGGCGCCGATGCCCTCAAATTGATGGGCTGCGTCAACGCCCTGTCCAAGCAAATCGTCGGCGACAACGGTAGCATCGCCGCCAGTGATCCCGAGCCGATGCGCCGGGCGGTGGCGTTTTGTGCCAGTATCAAGGCGTCGCAAGCCATCACTGCCATGTTTGACCAAGTATCGCACGACTACATTGCCAGCCTGCCTGCCGCCCAGCAAGCCAAACTCATCGCTATCGACGCCGAGCATATCGACGGCACGATGAACGCCCCCAAACGCGACGAATTGCTTAGTTGGCTCAAAGCCGACACCCCGCAGCCCGAATGCCGCATGCTCACCAACGTCAGATGTCTGAGCGAGGGGGTCGATGTGCCCTCACTCGACGCCGTGCTCTTTCTGTCGGCGCGCAATTCGCAGGTGAACGTGGTGCAATCGGTGGGACGGGTGATGCGCAAAGCTCCGGGCAAAAAATATGGGTATATCATCATCCCCATCGTGGTGCCTAGCGACGTTGAACCCGAGGTGGCGCTCAACGACAACGAGCGCTTCAAAGTGGTCTGGACGGTGCTCAACGCCTTGCGCGCCCACGACGACCGCTTCAACGCTACGGTAAACAAAATTGAGTTGAATAAAACGTTGCCGCATGACAAGATTATTATTGACCCAGCAACCGGAACTGGTGAAAGTGATCAATCAACACGTATTCGTGACCCCAAAGCACCATACACCATCTCCATGCCATTGGAATTCAAAAATCTCCAAGATGCTATTTTCGCCCGCATGGTGCAAAAAGTAGGTAATCGGCGCTATTGGAAGCAATGGGCCAAAAACGTGGCCGAAATCGCCGAGCGCCAAGTCGAGCGCATCACGCGCCTCGTCAACACCGACACGCGCCACCAAGTAGTGTTTGGCCAATTCCTCAAAGGCCTGCAATCCAACATCAACCCTAGCATCAGCCAGACCCAAGCCATCGAAATGTTGTCGCAACACATCATCACGCGGCCGGTTTTTGATGCCCTGTTTGAGGGTTATTCGTTCATCAACAGCAACCCCATTTCGCAGTCGATGCAGACCATGCTCGACCTGCTCGAAGACCAGGCGGTGGCCGGCGACAGCGAAACGCTCCAGAAGTTTTATGAGTCGGTCAAAATGCGGGCTGCTGGCATCGACAACGCCGCCGGCAAGCAACGCATCATCATCGAGCTATACGACAAGTTTTTCAAAACGGCCTTCCCCAAAATGGTCGAGCAACTAGGGATTGTCTATACGCCCATCGAAGTAGTGGACTTCATCATTCACTCGGTCGACGACGTCTTGCAACGTGAATTTGGCAAGCGCTTGAGTGACGACGTCCACATCCTCGACCCGTTTACGGGCACCGGCACCTTTATCACGCGGCTCATCCAGAGCGGGCTGATTGCGCCGGCCGACCTGCGCCGCAAATACCAGCACGAAATCCACGCCAACGAAATGGTGTTACTGGCCTACTACATTGCGGCGGTGAACATCGAAAACGCCTTCCACGATGCGAGTGGCAGTAGCCAATACCTACCGTTTGAGGGGATTCGTCTGACCGACACCTTCCAGCTAGGTGAGCCCAACAATCAGCTATTTGCCGAGCTATTCCCACACAATTCGGCCCGTGTCGAAGCCCAAAAGCAAGCCCCAGTGCGGGTTATCATGGGCAATCCGCCCTATTCGGTGGGACAAAAGAGCGCCAATGATAATGCCCAGAATCAAAAATATCCGTGGCTCGACAACCGTATTGCCACCACCTATGCGGCTATGACGGACGCCACCAACAAAAATTCGTTGTATGACTCATACATCAAGGCCTTGCGCTGGAGCAGTGATCGCCTCGACGCCCAGACCGGCGGCATCATCTGCTTCGTCAGCAACGGCGCCTGGCTAGACGGCAACAGCGCCGACGGCCTGCGCAAATCGTTACAAGCCGAATTCGATAGCATCTATGTCTTTAATTTGCGGGGAAATCAGCGCACCAGTGGCGAATTGTCGCGCAAAGAAGGGGGCAAAATCTTTGGGAGCGGCTCACGTACCCCCATCGCTATCACGTTGTTGGTGAAAAAGAGCACGAGCGGAAGCAACCCCGCAACCCCGCAACCCCGCAACCCCGCAACCCCGCAACCCCGCAACCCCGCCCAAATTTATTATCACGACATCGGCGACTACCTCAGCCGCGAACAAAAATTGGCGCGCATCCACACCTATGGCAGCATGACCAATCTACCACTGGTAGAATTAACGCCCAACGAGCATGGCGATTGGATTAATGCGCGCAATGAGGGATTCGCGGAGTTGATTGCCATATCGGAGAAAGAAGCTCAAAATACTTATTTCGTAGACGGGCTTTACTGTCGCGGCCTCGAAACTTCTCGAGATGCGTGGGCTTACCAGTCAAATGTAAACTTGCTCACAAACAACGCGCATAATTCAATTTCCTATTTTAATGAACAATGTGATAGAGTAAATCGAAATTTACCAATTGCAGACCAAATAACTTACGATGACACAAAAATCAGTTGGTCGAGAGCATTTCTTTCTGACATAGAACGTGGTAAGAAAAAAAATTTCGATCTACATAGTTTACGTCAGGCAATATACCGTCCTTTTTTTAAGCAACATTTGTATTTCAGTCGCGAGTTTAACAATGTCGTCTCCAGAATGGATTCATTCTTCCCCACCGCCACCACCAGCAATCTGGTGATTTGTGTGTCAGGAATAGGTGGCACAAAAGAAAATTCCGCATTTATAACAAATCAAATTCCTGACTTGAACATGCTTGATGCAGGAACCCAATGCTTCCCGCTCTACTACTACGAGCCGGCCGCCACGGCCCAAGCAGACATGTTTGCCACACCATCGGCGGGGGCGGAATTGGTGCGCCGGGACGGCGTCAGCGACTGGATCCTCACCCAGGCCCAGACCCAGTACGGCACCAGTGTCAGCAAAGCAGACATTTTTTACTACGTCTACGGCTTTCTGCATAGCCCCGACTACCGCACCACCTACGCCAACGACCTCAAAAAGATGTTGCCACGCCTGCCGTTGGTCGCACAGGCAGCTGACTTTTGGGCATTCAGTCGGGCTGGACGGGCGCTAGCCGCCTTGCACGTCGACTACGAGCAAGTGCCAGCACATCCCCAAGTGGTGGTGACCGGCGCCGAGTTGGGATTTTTTGCCGTCGACAAAATGCGCTTCCCTGCCAAGGACCGCAAAGACACCATCATCTACAACAGCGCCATCACCATCAGCCACATCCCGGCCGCAGCCTACGAGTATGTGGTCAACGGCAAATCGGCCATCGAGTGGGTGCTAGAGCGCTACGCCGTCACCACCCACAAAGAGAGCGGCATCGTCAACGACCCCAACGATTGGGCCCGCGAGGTAGGCAACCCGCGCTACATCCTCGACCTGCTCCTGAGCGTCATCCATGTGTCGACCCAGACAGTGGCCATCATGGCGGGGTTGCCCCAGGTGGAGGAGTAGAGACGCAGCCTGCTGCAACTGCTGCGGCTCTACTCCTCCGTCACCGATTTGGCCAAATTGCGCGGTTGGTCCACGAAAACAACGGCAAAATTCCTTTACGCTACATTGCATTTGACGGGCATTTTGGCAATATTCCTACTCTCGAAAT
>JBBAWW010000102.1:0-11909 GCA_040397035.1 Roseiflexaceae bacterium
GGGAAGTAATGAGAATGCGAATGGACTTTTACGCGAATTCTTCCCCAAAAAGACTGCCTTTGCGACAATATCGGATGCACAACTCGCCGCAGCGTTACATGCGATAAATCAGCGCCCACGCAAAAGTGTGCACTGGCAATCAGCTCAGGATTCATTTACCCACAGGTTGTCGCACTTGAATTGACAATCCGCCAAATAGAAAACACCTCCGCGTCCTCTGCGTGCGCTGTGCGAGACAATGAGCATGTGCCCTGTGCGAGATTAAGACAATTTTATTTACGATTGACCAACACAATCCCGCCCAAAATAAAGGCTCCGCCAATCAGTTGACTCGCCCGAATCGGCTCCCCCAGCAATGGCACGGCCAGCAAGGCCGCCAACACCACTTGGCCGAGCAACATCACCGAGGTAATCGGGGCTGGTAAATGGCCGAGGGCGTAGTTGATGGCGATCCAGCCGATGGTTTGCGTAAAAATTCCTAGGAACAAAATAAAGGCCCACGAGCGCAAATCAAAGCCCCACAACGGTGTCCCGAGCCACAAGGCAATCGGATAAATCACGATGCTCGCAATCGCCAACGACCACACCATAAAGGTGATGGTGTCGGTGCCACCGCGGGCTTGGCGGGTGCTCAAAATATACCCCGCATAACAAAAACTAGCTCCTGCCGCCAGTGACAATCCAAACAAATCGTTGGGACTAATCTGCAAAGCGCCACTAGCCACTACCACCATGCCCACCATGGCGATGGCAAGTCCGATCCAATAGTTGCGGGTCAGTTTTTCTTTGAACAATAACATCGAGGCTAGCCCAACCCACAAGGGTGCGCTATTGGCCATCAACGAGGCGCTGGCGGCCGGTGCGCGCATCAGTCCTTCGTTCCATAGCACCAAGTCGACCGCAAAAAAGAGTCCGCCGGCGATGATTGCCCAGCGGGTCTTGCCCGTCGGCACGCTGGTTGGTTTTCGCCAAAAAAAGATCGGTAATAAGGATAAAAATCCGATAAAAACACGATAAAAAGCTGACGATGTCCCTGGCACACCAGCCATCTTGACCACGATTGGTGACGTGCTAATAATGATGGCTCCAGCGATAAGTGCGAACCAAGCCTTGCGGGTCGTCGTCATGAAAAAACCTCTTGTATAAAATGACGTCATTGCATTGCGTCATTGCCTCTGTGCCCTCTGTGTGCCCTGTGCGAGCCAAAAAAGCATCTCGCATAGGTCGGCATTCATCGGTCACCACCCCAAAAAACGTCTCTGCGTCCTCTGCGTTCTCTGTGCGAGATAAATAAGATAACCCTGTGCGATAATGGACAATGACTATTGTATGCGTAAATCATTGTGCGTATGTGCAAATACTGCGTTAAAGGGGACTGCCCATGCATCACGTTATTGCTGCGTTATTGCCGATTGCCGGTATGTTGATTGCCGCCAAAGTGGCGGGTGTGTTGAGTATACGCATCGGGATGCCATCGGTGTTTGGCGAGCTCTTGGTTGGCTTGTTGCTGGGACCGTCAATTTTGGGCTGGATTACGCCCAACGAAACAACCGCCGTCATGGCTGAAATCGGCGTCGTACTCTTGATGTTTATGGCTGGCATGGAAACCGATACCGTGGCGATGCGCGCTGTCGGCCGTCCGGCGTTTTTGGCGGCTTTGGGTGGCATCGTGTTGCCACTCGTGGGTGGCGCAGGTGCGATGTATGCCTTTGGCTTTGATTGGCAGACCGGGGCCTTGATTGGGGCGGTGCTGATGGCCACGAGCGTTAGTATTTCGGCGCAAACATTGCGCGAAATGGGCCAAATGCGTACCCAAATCGGCAGTGTTATCCTCGGTGCGGCCATTATCGATGATGTGCTTGGTGTGTTGATTTTTGCCGTGGTCATCAATGTCATCACCGGTGTGGGTGATTTGGGTATGACCTTGCTCAAAATGACGCTCTTTTTCCCCATAGCCTGGTTTGTTGGTGACCGGCTGTTGCCGTTGCTCGTGCGCTTAGAGCATCGCCTGCCCCAACGCGAAGCCGCCTTGACGATTTTGATGGCGTTGGTGTTGCTGTATGCCTGGGCCGCTGAATCACTAGGGAGTGTGGCGGCGATTACCGGCGCCTATCTGTTGGGGATTTTGGCGACCCGCCACCTCGACGCCAAACATATCGCCCACGATGGCACCGCGATTGTAGGATATGCCTTTTTTATCCCGATATTTTTTGTCAATATCGGCTTACAAGTCCAAGCCAAGGATGTGTTTGCTGCACCCCTGCTCATCGCCATCATTACCATTGTGGCAATTGCTACCAAACTCATCGGGGGTGGATTGGGGGCGCGGAGCGGTGGCATGCCATGGCGGGCATCGTTGACCGTCGGTGCCGGTATGGTGTCGCGGGGCGAAGTGGCCTTGGTACTCGCAGGGGCGGCACTGGCAGCAGGGGCTATTAGTGGCACGATTTTTTCGGCACTTATCGTCATGACGCTGGTCACTACGTTGGTGACACCGCCGCTATTGCGCTGGGTAATGCCTAAAGCAACGCCACAAACAGATCATTGACGTTGGTGCCCGTCGCTCCTGGTTTGAGTAAATCAGCAATGGCATCAAAAAAATAATAACTATCGTTGCGCGCTAAGGCGGCGAGGGCATCTTGCCCGGCCGCTTTAGCGCGTGCGATTGTGTTGCCATCAATCACTGCCCCAGCAGCATCGCTAGGACCGTCGCCGCCATCGCTGGCATAGGCGGCACAGAGGATATTGGGGATGCCGTGAATGCTTAGCGCCGCTCCCAGCGCGAGCTCTTGGTTGCGCCCGCCCAGCCCGTTGCCACGAATCGTGACTGTCGTCTCGCCGCCGGCGAGCAGGCACAAGCGCTGGTCGTGGCGGGCATGATAGGCCGCAATATGCCCGAGGGTACGCCCTACTTCGCGCGCTTCGCCATTGAGGGTGTCACTCAAAATCAGCGGCGTATAGCCGGCCTGTTTCGCCACCTGTGCCGCTGCCGCGATGGCTTGCCGGATGTCGCCGATGATGAGTGGCGTAGCGTAGTGGGTGTCGTCGCTCGTGAGTGGTGCGGTCAAGGCGTTCGTGATTGCGGGAGGGAGATTGCTAAGCCCAGCCTGTTGGACTACCTGCCACGCATCCAGTGCACGATCGGGGTTGGCGACGGTGGGTCCTGAGGCGATAGCCGCCAATGGATTGCCAATCACATCCGACAAAATCAACGTCACTACCGGTGTGGTCCCGGCGGCGCGGGCTAATCCCCCTCCTTTGACGCCATCAATGCGCCGGCGGATAGTATTGATGGCGTTGATATCGGCGCCACTCGCCAGCAAATCGCGGGTCAACTGTTGCATTTGCACCAAATCAATCCCCGGTAGCGGATCAACCATCAGCGCCGACCCACCGCCCGACAACAGCACCACAATCAGCTGATTAGCACTGGTCTGTTGTACCAGTTGGCGGGCACGTTGCCCCGCCGCGAGGCTGCGTGCATCGGGCACGGGGTGCCCAGCGGCGTGATAGACCAGTTGCGGGTGACGCGACGTGCCATCATCGTCTTTGTAGATTACTAGTCCATGTGACACGCGTGCGCCAAGGCTCTGCATGGTGGCATCCGCCATCGTCAAGGCCGCTTTGCCCACGGCCAAAAGCACCACACTGCTGGGCGTGTAGCGCGTGGCGCCAATCGTGACCCCCGTTGCATCGACGCGAATGGCGCGGGCGATTTGTTGTTGGGGGTCGGCAGCCTGGGTGGCTGCCGCGAGCATCGCTTCGAGCGTGGCGCCGTGGGGATGATTTTGGCTGGTGGCTGTGGCAAAACGCCGCACTGATGTCATGAGTCGCTCCTTGGCGGCGTTTTTATTGACAAAACTCGGTTAATACGCTGGTCAAAATCGTGGCACATTGGATGGTCTGATCGATGTCGGCCCATTCTTCGACGGCATGGGCACCGGCGCCCCCGGGTCCAAACGACAAAGTGGGGATGCCGGCAGTGTCAAACAACGACGTTTCCATCCAGCCAAATGACCCAATCGTGGCTGGGATGCGCTGGGTGTGTTGGCTGGTCCAGTGGCGCACCAGTTGCACGATGGGCGCATCAGCGCTGATTTCGAACCAAGGGCGGCTCAAATCGACGTGCAGATTAGCAGCAAAGGTGGGGTCGGCGGCGTGGAGCTCTGCCAATATGGTGGTGAGTTGGGCGGTAGCTTCGCTGCTGCTTTCGGGCGGGGCCGTACGACGCTCGAGCCAGATGCGGCAGTGCTCGGGGTAGCTCGATAATTCTTGGCCACCATTAATCAGCGAGGCATGGATGGATCCGCCACCTAGCAAGGGGTGCTTGCCGGTGCGTAATTGCAAGTCGAGTGCTTCGATGCGGGTCAGTACCCGCCCGGCCCGCACGATGGCGTCGATGCCGAGGGTAGGTTGCGAGCCGTGGGCTGCTTTGCCTTGGACGTCGATGGCGTACCACACAAAGCCTTTGTGGGCGATGCCCATATCGAGCCCGGTGGGTTCGGTCACAATCGCGGCGTCGGCATGGTGGGTGCGTAGGAGCGCCTCGGTGCCGATGCTGGCGTATTCTTCGTCGACGACGGCGGTGAAAATCAGATCGCCGCGGCGGGGAATCTGCATGGCATTGATTGCCGCACTCATACAGGCAGCCACGCCGGCCTTCATGTCAAATGCACCACGGCCATACAAGCGATTGCCATCAATGCGCGGGGTGTGGGGATTGGTCATGCCCGCCACGCCGACGGTATCGGTATGGCCGTTGAGGATGAGCGCCTTGCCACCCCCGCTCCCTTTGGCGGTAGCGATGACATTGGGGCGCCCCGGTACGACTTCTTGGAGTTGGACATTCAACCCAGCGCGGCTGAGGGTTTCGGCAATATAGGTGGCCATGGCCTGCTCACCGGCGCCACCCGGGACTAAATCGGGGTTGACTGAGTCGATGGCGGTCATATCATACAAAAACTGAATGGTGCGATCCATGAAATCCTCCGTTAGCATCCCGCAACCAATGACGTGTGTGTCAGCGGTGTGCGGAATTATGTGGGCGTCGCATGCGAAAAACCGGTATATTGGATTGTAACAAATCCACCACATATTGCGTAAAGGGCACCATGTCAAAAAGTATTGCAGGGATGGGATTAGTGGCAATTGCAGCCATCTCGTGGGGCAGTATTGGCGTGGTGGTATCGTTGCTGTTTGGTAGCTTGACCATTGCCCCATTGCTGGTTGGTGCGATGCGCTTGGTACTCGCCGCCCCATTGTTGCTGGTATGGCACCGGCTAGTGAGTGGGCGGTGGGGCTTTGCCATGCCGACCCGGCATCATTTGTTGTTGGTGGTGGGTGGTTTGGCCTTTGCCGGCTATCAAGTAGCCTACTTTGCCGCTATCCCCCAAATCGGCGTGGCCCTAGCGGTCATGTTTAATATTTGTAGTGCGCCGATTGTCACCGCCGTGATTACCGGGGTTGTCTTGCGTGAACGCCTGAGTATCATGCAATGGTTGGCATTACTCGGTGCGGTGGGTGGGGCGGCCTTGCTGGTGTATGGCGGTCAGGCGAGTGTGGGTGGCTCGCTGTGGTGGGGGATTGGGTGTGCCGTCACCGCCGGGGTCTGTTATAGCCTGATGGCGATTGTGTCGCGCCAAGTGGCGCCCCACCATACCCCCGCCACACCGTTGGCCTATATGTTTAGTGTGGCGGCGGTAGTGCTGACGGGGGTGCTGTGGTTGACCCAACCCGTCGACCTAGCATTGTCACCACTTGCATGGCTGGGATTGGGGTATTTGGCCCTCATCCCCACCGGTATTAGCTATGTGTTGTATGTACGTGGCTTGCAACAGGTGACGGCCACCACTGCGACGACCCTCACCTTGTTTGAGCCACTCACGTCGACGATTTTGGCGGTGCTCATTCTCGGCGAGCATTTGTCGCCATCAGCGTGGGTCGGCGTCGGGGTGTTGCTCTGCTGTTTGGTGGTGTTTGCCTGGGCGCAGGTGGGGGATGCTCGCCAGCAGGCCTAGCCCGATAATCACTGCTAGGATGACCAATACTACCGGCCACGCCGAACGACTGCTGGGTGGTGAGAGCAAATAATCCCACCACAGGTCATAGAATTGAGTGCGGATATCGCTGGCCCAAATCCGCATCGCATTGGGTACCGTTGGCATGCGTGACGGCGGGGTCGTTTTTGCCCAAAACGGATAATCTCCATCGTTATCATAGACCCGCAAATGGCGCATTGCCACGCCGATTTTTTCGTACCATTCGTGTTGGGGGAGCCCTGCGATGTTGACTCCGGCACTATCAAATGCGATGGTCGTAATCCGTTGTGGGATGAGCAGATGCACCAAGCGGGGCGGACAGGCTGGGGTGTCAATCAATAGGTTGTTATCCATGCTGATGGCGAGGTGTAGCTGGCCACGCGTGTCGAAACAACTATGGTAATCACCTACTAAAAAGACAAAATCCGCACTGCGTGGTGTAATGGTGAGGGTGGCGTGTGGTCCGCCAAAGCGCGGGAATTGGGCGTTTTGGTCACGATTCCCTTCGCTATAACTCCAGCCGTGCAAGGTAACTCCGGGCTGTGTGCGCGTATTCCAATCGCGGCTGAGCTGTAGGCTGAGTTGGCGCCAATGCCCGACAATTGGTGATGCTGATGGATCTTGATAGCGTGCCCGCTCATTGCGGCTATTGATGATATAGGCATTGAGGTTGATGCCGATGGCAGCGATTTGGACCGCACCGGTGAGCGTCAGGAGCAGACCGAGCACGCCCCAGCGCCAGCCTCGGGTCTGTTGTCCGAGCCAGGTATAGACCTCGCCGAGCGGTAGTACCATCATCGGCAGACAGAGCACGAGGTAGCGTGGCCCCCATGCCCCATCGCCATGCCAAAAAATAACATTGGTGTGCACAAATACAATAGCCGCAATCACCCCTAGTGGTGCCAGCAACCAGCGCCATTGCCGCCGTTGCAACCAGAGTCCGATCGGCCATAACAAGAGCAGCGGGGCATACAAAAAAATACTTTTGCCGCTACTCAAAAATTGCCCGTAGATGCCCGTTTTGATCATGCCCCAATCAATCTCGTAACCACTTTGGCGACTGCTATAGCCCGAACTCAACAAATCGCCCCGAGCGAGCAGGTTGTAGGTGAGGAACACTACTGCACTGACACCGGCACCACTGCCCCAAGTAATCAATTTGCGCCAATCGCGGTCAACAAGCGCTACGATCCCGACTGACATGCCAATCACCAAAACCGCTGGCGCAACGGCGATTTTGCTCAGCAACGCCCCTACACAGGCAAACCCACACAGGATATACCAGCGCTGGCGTGCCATGGTTTGGGTGCTGGGCAAGAGTGCCGGTAACAAGGCCACCAACAAAAAAAACGCCGCCGTCGGCTCCGAAAAAAAACTGCCCGCATACTTCAATGCTGGGGTCGCCACCGCATAGGTCAACGCCACGGCGATTGCCACTGCCACAGATTGACGGCGTTGCAGGCTGAGCCAGCCGAGGATGACGGCGATACTCGCCACCATCACCGCATTGATCCAGGTACTAGGCAGTCGGAGTAGCCAGGCCTGCATTTCGACTGGTCCCAGCCATGCCAAAAACGTCCCGAACGGCATCGTGAATAGGGCAAGCATGGATTGCATCGGGCCGTAGGGGGTCAAAATCGGTGTGTCGACGGTCACTGCTGGGTTAAACAGATGTTGAATAGCTTGCCACATGCGTAAAGTGGTGCCGTACATTTTTTCTTCGTCGCTGGCATAAAAGTGCCCGCTGCCTACCGCAATCAAAAAAGCCACTAGCCCAGCCCACAAGCGCCGTGCGGGGTAGGTTGTCGTTGCAAAAAACGCCTTCACGCCGATTCCTTACACTGTTATATGCTGTTGATTATAAAGCGTTTTGGGGATAATCAAAACGTATGGGTGAAACGTATGTGACGTGAACTACAACTCTTTTTTGGCTTGCATCATCCCCACCACATGCGTCATGCCATGGCATATAATAGCCACAGTCATGTTTTTTAGTGAAAAGAGTCGTTGATGACTACGTTACGCGAGCGCTTCTTGCGCTATGTCAAAATCTACACCACTAGTGATCCGCATTCCAAAAGCTACCCTAGTACTGAGCGCCAATGGGATTTGCTCAAATTGCTCCATAGTGAATTAACGAGTATTGGGGCCAGTGATGTCGAAATAACCGCTCACGGCTATGTGCTCGCCACCATCCCCGCCACCCCCGGCTACGAACAGGCCCCTGTGGTGGCTTTTTTGGCACACGTCGATACCGCTCCTGACTTTAGTGGCGACGGCGTCAAGCCCATCATCCACGCCAACTACGATGGTCGTGTGATTGTGTTGCCCGACGATCCCCGCCAAGTCATCGACCCCAGCAACCCGATGTACGCCAATATTTTGACGGCCTTGGGCAAAGATGTCATCACCGCTTCGGGTACCACCCTGCTCGGTGCCGATGACAAAGCGGGGATTGCCATCATCATGACGGCCGCCCAACAATTGTTGAGTGATAGCAGCATTCCTCACGGCAAGATCCGGATTTGTTTTAACCCAGACGAAGAAGTAGGCCACGGGGTCGATCATCTCGACATCGCACATCTCGGCGCGTCGGCGGCTTATACGTTTGATGGTGGCGCGGTGGGTGAAGTAAGCTGGGAGACTTTTTCGGCTGATGGCGCCGTCGTCGAAATCACCGGTGTCTCGACCCACCCCGGCACTGCCCACGATTACGGCATGGTCAACGCCGTGCACCTCGCCGGCAAATTGTTGGGCATGTTGCCCCGCGAATTTGCCGCCCCCGAAAGCACCACTGGCCGGGGCGGTTTTATTCACCCCACCAATATCGAAGGCAACACGGCCGCTGCCACGGTGCGCTTTATTATTCGCGATCACGATAACGAAAAACTCGCTGCCAAAGGGCGGGCCTTGCAACTCAGCTGCGAAGCGTTGCAGGCCAGCTACTCCACTAGCAATATCCGCTGTACGATTAGCGCTTCGTATCGCAACATGGGCTATTGGTTGCGTGACCGCCCCGAAATCATGGATAAATTGCGGGCGGCCTGTGCCGATGCCGGCGTCGTATCCTACGACGAGCCCGTGCGCGGTGGCACCGATGGCTCACGCTTGACCGAGCGTGGCCTACCTACCCCCAATGTCTTTACGGGTGGACATAATTACCATGGCCCGCTGGAATGGGTGGCAGTCCAAGACATGCAACGAGGTGTCGACGTGATGATTGCCCTCGCCAAACGTTGGGCCATGTAACGCAACTATTAGCGTACTACACACCAGCCACAGGAACTATCCTGTGGCTGGTGTTTTATTGATACGATTAGTCATGCGTCTTTTTTTTGTTGATAGATAAAGATAATCAATAGCATACAAATGATAAGGAACACCATCATGGTGCGATCTATCCAAAGTCGCATTTCTCCGCCACTAGCTACAGTTGGAATCGCTCCCTGCTGTTGCAAATCGGGTGTAATGACTGGCAATACCGCATTTGAAATTCCTGCAAGGGCTATGGTGGTTGCCCCAAACGCTGTTTGGGTAGATATCAGCGCACCGAGTGTTTGAATTAACGTGTCCCCTTTAATCTGAATAATTGCTTTAGAAGTGACAATAATCACTGGTATGTTAATTGTTCCGGGTGTATTAATTGTTCCGGGGATTGTTCCGGGTGTATTGATTGTTCCGGGGATTGTTCCGGGTGTATTAATTGTTCCGGGGATTGTTCCGGGTGTGTTCGTAAATAATAAAGGAGCAGTTGGTCTTGCGGTTTGTACGGTTCCTACGGTCGTTGTTGTGGCGGTGGCTAGTGCCCTGGCTGTTTCGTCTAAATTTGTGGTGAATGTCGCAGTCGCTACAAGGGTGGCTATCGCCGTGGCGGTCGGTCGTGCCGTTTGCACAATGAACGAGGTCGCAGTCGCTACCGGGGTGGCTAGCGTAAACGATAGCAGACAACTCGCACCGTGGTTATCGCTGTTACTACCATCTGGACAGATAGTATTGCCCCAGATAGTGGTGGTAGGTATCGCTCCCGAAAAATCTGCTCCGGTTAGATTGGTATTGATGAAATTTGTCGCCGTCAATGTTGCCCCACGCAAATTTACTGCAGTCAGGTTTGACCCTGAGAAATTACTTGTGGTGAGGGTGGCACTTGCAAAGGTTGTATTCATCAATAATGCATTGGTTGCATTGACACTGGTGAGTGTCGCTCCGCTAAATATCGTGTTGACGAGGTTTGCATTGGTGAGCGTAATACTCGTGAGGGTCGCTCCAGCAAAATTAGCACCGGTCAAAATGGCGTTGGTCATTATCACCCCGGTCATCGTGCTCCCCGTCAGAATTGCTCCAGTGAGAATGATACCTGTCAGGGTGGCGCTGGTGAGGGTGATGTTACTCAGATTGGCATTGGTCAAATTCGCATACGGACCAATCAAATAACCATTTAGTACGAGCCAGTTTGTAGGTAACCCACTTGGTGCCCCCGTGATGGTGCCTGATTGTACGCCATTGAGCGTCGCCCCGGTCAAATTCGTCCCTGCCAGATTGGTGCCAGTGAGATTGGCGCCAGTGAGATTGGCGCCGGTGAGATTGATCCCAGCGAGATTAGCGCCGCTGAGATTGCACCCCGACAAATCCACGCCGGTACTACGCTGGCTACAATCACTAATTGACACAACAGTATCGGCAGTGACTTGTACCCTATCTGTTTCGGTCGAACTTGGTATGAATGTGGCGGTCGATGGTACCGGTTGCATAATGAACGAGGTCGCAGTCGCTACAGGGGTAGCTAGCGTAAACGATAGGAGGCAACTCGCGCCATGCGTATCGCTGTTACTCGCATCTGGACAGGTGGTATTGTCCCAGATTAAGGTCGTGAGTGTGCTCCCCGAAAAATCCGCTCCGGTCAGATTGGTATTGGTGAAGTTTGCCGTCGTCAATGTTGCTCCTATCAAATCGACAGACGTGAGTGTGGATCCCGTGAAATCACTTGTGGTGAGGGTGGCATTTGCAAAGATCGTATTCATCAATAATGCATTGGTTGCACTGACACTGGTAAGTGTCGCCCCACGAAATATCGTATTGACGAGATTGGCATTGGTGAGGGTGATACTCGTAAGCGTCGCCCCAGTCAAATTAGCCCCGGTCAAAATAGCGTTGGTCAGTACTACCCCGGTCATCGTGCTCCCCGTCAGAATTGCGCCGGTGAGAATGACACCCGTCAGGGTGGCACCGGTGAGGGTGATGTTACTCAGATTGGCATTGGTCAAATTCGCATATGGACCAATCAAATAACCATTTAGTACGAGCCAGTTTGTGGGTAACCCACTAGGAGTACCGGTAGTCGCGCCCGATAGTACACCGCTGAGTGTTGCTCCAGTGAAATTCGTCCCTTCTAGGTTGGTGCTCGTGAGATTAGCACCGGTAAGATTGGCACCAGTAAGATTGATTCCAGCGAAGTCGACCCCGGTGAGGTTGCACCCTGACAAATCTACACCTGCACTGCGCTGGCTACAATCACTACTTGATGCGGATATGATTGGTGATAACAAACGAATCGAAAGACCCATGACGAACAACAAACAGATATAAAGCGTAATCCGTTGCATGATGAAGTGGCTTTCCCAAATAAAAAACTATTGCACATACATATAGCATAGTATTTGAATAAAAATATATACATATTGACAATACACGCCAAAACCCCAGACCACCACGTCATTCTATGCCGGTTGCGATAGCAACCGTAGCGTGGAATCTCCTCAGCGTGCCACCGGATCATTGTGTGGCCGCTCCCAAGTATACCACTGGAGCAGATATTAATCTAATACCTACGCCAATCTAGGCCGCTCGTTGATTGTTCGGCGGTGCATTGATACG
>JBBAWW010000103.1:0-11901 GCA_040397035.1 Roseiflexaceae bacterium
CCCCACGTCCTGCGGGCGACCGCCCTCCGGGTGATCGGCCCTATACCCCACGTCCTGCGGGCGACCGCCCTCCGGGTGATCGGCCCTATACCCCACGTCCCGCTGGCGACCGCCCCCTAGGTGACCGCCCCTATACCCCACGTCCTGCGGGCGATCGCCCATTTGGTGATCGACCTGCAGGCGGCCCGCCGCGCAGTGGCCCACCAAGTGGCAACCGTGGTGGCAGTAGTGGTGGCGGCGGTTTTTCATCTGGGCCAGTCGGCGGTGGTGTCGGTGGTCCCGTCCCCGGCAGCCGTGGCGGCGTATCGGGTCGCGGACGTAACACCGTAGACCGCAAAAGTGCCACTCGTTCTTCAGATTTCGTGGAGAGCGATGGTTCAGGGCGCGGCAAGGGTGGTAAAGGCGGCAGAGGTTCATCAATGATGACCCGCATGCCCAATGGACGCCCCAACAACGCTCCGCGTCCGGTCATTCGGCCAAAGGGTCCGATTCAAATCGGCAGTTCGTTGACCGTCCGTGAATTATCAGAAGCAACCAGCGTCAGTGCTGCCGATATTTTGAAAATCATGCTCAAAGGTGGCGTGTTAGCCAATATCAATCAACAGATTGACTACGACACGGCAGCCTTGATTTGTGCGGAATACAATATCGAGACAGTGCAATATGTCCCCGAGCAGATGATTGGTATCATTGATAACATCAAAGATAGCATCGCTGCCGAAACCGAAGCGACCTTGATTACCCGACCACCTGTGGTCACCATCATGGGTCACGTCGACCATGGTAAAACCAAATTGCTTGACGCAATCCGGCAAACCCGGGTCGCCGAAGGCGAAGCCGGTGGGATTACCCAGCACATGGGTGCCTATCAGGTCGAAATTTCCAACCGCAAAATCACCTTCCTAGACACCCCTGGTCACGAAGCCTTTACGGCCATGCGTGCCCGTGGTGCCCAAGTCACCGATATCGTGGTGCTTGTGGTAGCCGCCGACGACGGCGTGATGCCACAAACCGTCGAAGCGATCTCGCACGTGCGCGCCGCTGGCGTACCCTTGATTGTGGCGATCAACAAAATCGACACCATCAACGCCAATCCCGATTTGGTCAAGCAACAACTTGCCGTCAATAACGTGATTGTCGAATCGTACGGCGGTGACGTGCCCAGTGTCGAAGTATCGGCCCGCATGCGAACCAACATCGATGGCTTGTTGGAAATGATTTTGCTTGTCGCTGACATCCAAGACTACAAAGCCAACCCCAATGCCAAAGCACTCGGGACCGTGGTTGAAGCAGAAATGGATCGGCAACGGGGACCAATTGCGACGGTGCTCATCCAAAACGGCACCATCCGCCTCGACGACAACGTCTTGGTCGGCAATGGCACCGGCACAGTACGCGCCATGTTCAATGACACGGGCAAACGGATTCGCTTCGCCGAACCTGCTACCCCCGTAGTCATCCTCGGGCTCAACGAAGTCCCCATGGCCGGCGATATTTTGCAAGTGATGGACGACCTGACGGTCGCTCGTAGCGTAGCAATCCAACGCCAGCGCCAAATCCGCCTCGACGCCATGGCCAATTTGCGCTCAGTCAGCCTCGATGGGTTGTTTGCCAACATCCAACAAGGCAAGATCAAAGACCTTAATTTGATTATGAAGGTCGACGTGATGGGTTCACTCGGGGCTATCGAACACGCCCTTGGTCAGCTCAACACCGCCGAAGTGCAAATCAAAATCATCCATCGTGGCACCGGTACGATTACCGAGAGCGACGTCAATTTGGCGATTGCCTCACGGGGTATCATCATCGGCTTCAACGCCCGTCCTGACCCAGCAGCCCGTCGTGCCGCCGAACAACACGGTATCGACATTCGCTTTTACAATATCATCTACAACTTAGTAGACGAGATGAAAAAAGCCATGATCGGGATGTTGGACCCGGAATACCGAGAAGTCACCGAAGGTTACGCCGAAGTCCGCAATACCTTCCGTTTGCCCAGCCGCGAAGTGGTGGCCGGGCTGTATGTTACCGATGGCAAAATCAACCGTCAACTCACCGTTCGGGTCTTACGGAGCGGTGTGGTTGTCCACGATGGTCGCCTTGGCAGCCTACGCCGTTTCAAAGAAGATGTCCGTGAAGTGACGTCAGGCTATGAATGTGGCGTAGTCGTCGATGGATTTAATGACGTACAAGACGGCGACACCTTAGAGTTTTATCGTAAGGAGCGGGTGGAACGTACCGCCTAATCGCCTATGAGCAAACGCACCGAACAAGTGGCCGGCGAAATTCAACAAATCGTCGGCCAGCTCCTCCAGCACGAAATCAAAGATCCCCGCGTGGCTTTTTGTACCGTGATGCGAGTCGATATGAGCCCAGATCTACAGATGGCCCACGTGCATGTGTCAGTCATGGGCGAACCCGAAACCCGCAAAGAGACCATGGCAGCGCTTGATCGCGCCAAAGGATTTATCCGCCGCGAAGTCGCTCGTGAGCTCCGTCATCTACGGTCAGCCCCCGATTTGCGCTTCATGTTGGACAACACCATCGATCATAGCATTCGCATCAGCGAACTCCTACGCGACAAACCGCCAGCCCAATAATCATAGGTTGATTGACAAACACCGGAGGTGCTATGCATACTCCGGTGTTTGTATAACTACAGCACAGCCACCCTGCGTCATCACAGAAAGGTGCCGCCATGAACCGTCAAGACATATTTGCCCATAATGCGAACGAATGGAAGTCTCGCATTGCCAATGCCAACACCATTATGCTGATTACCCATGTCAATCCCGATGGTGATGCGATTGGTTCATTGATTGGATTACTGAGTGCCTTGCCACAAATCACCAATGCACGCATAATTCCTGTCATCCAACAACCAATTCCAGACTATCTCGCCTGGTTACCCGACGTCAACAAAAGCATCGCCCTCGACACAAATAGCACGTGGCCCCAGCCAGACCTAATCATCGCCGTCGATTGTGCATCGAGTGACCGCTTTGGTGGCGTCCATGCCAAACACCGCGACGCACTCCAGCATACCAGCATGATCCAAATCGACCATCATGCCACCAACACCCAATTTGCCCTGCAAAACCTGATCATCTCGCAAGCCTGTGCCACCTGCGAGATTATTACCGAATTCTTGCCCTACCTCGGCGTCACAATTACCGCTGGTATCGCGACCCCGTTGTTGCTGGGGATAATGACCGACACCCAGAGCTTCCAGATCTACGATACCCGCGCCGAAACACTCCAACTCGGCGCCAAATTGTTTGCTGCTGGTGCGGACCACCGCCAAATCGTCCAAAAGGTCTTCCGGTCGACCCGCCTCGACGCCTTGCAACTGGCAACCCGCGTGATTAGCGAAATGACCGTCGTAGGGCCGATTGTCTGGGCAGCGGTATCGCAAGAAATGCTCGCCACCCATCAAGCTAGTGACGATGAATCAGATGAAGCCCTGCAAATGCTCCAACGCATTGATGGGTTTGAAATCATTATGTTAATTAAAGAAAGGGAGCAGGGAGTAAAAATCAGCTTACGTTCACGCAACGTGGTTGTTGCTGCTGTCGCCCAGAAACATGGTGGTGGTGGGCATGCGCATGCCGCCGGTATTAATTTACCGAACCACACCATCGCCAGCGCAGCCGCCTTATTACTTCCTGACCTACAAGCACTATGCACGGATTCCTCTGCATCGACAAACCGCTCGGCGTAACATCGCACGACGTGGTAGCCCAAATCCGCCGACTGAGTCGCGTCAAACGCGTCGGTCATGCGGGCACACTCGACCCCGCAGCTAGCGGGGTCTTGGTGGTGGCGCTGGGTCTAGCAACGCGACTCATCGAATATGTCCAAGACGATACCTACAAACGGTATGATGCCGGCATGACCTTTGGCGTAGCCACCGATAGCGATGACGCGATGGGCAATCCCATCCGCACCGCGCATATCCCCGCGCTTACGGCCAGTGACATGGTCCGCATCGAAACAACGTTTTGTGGTGATATTATGCAAGTACCGCCCCAAGTGTCGGCGTTACATGTCAATGGCGAACGGATGTATGATTTGGTGCGGCGTGGCGAAGCCCCCGTGCTCCCTGCTCGCCCCGTACATGTCTACGATTTTGCCGTCACGGCGTGGCAAGCGCCACACTTGTTGTTTACGGTGACGTGTGGCAAGGGCACCTATATCCGCGCAATTGCCCGCGATATTGGTGAATTATGCGATAGTGCCGGGCATTTACATGCCTTGCGGCGCACCCAAGTGGGCACATTTACCCTAGCAAATAGCGCGACACTCACGCAATTACAAAGTGACGGTGTCGCCCAACATCTGCAACCCACCCAGGCGGCCGTCGCTGATTGGTTACAGGTTACCGTGAATGATAGTGACAACGTGCGCATTCAACGAGGAATGCCAATTGCCGCCACCAGCGACACGCACCCTCGCGCAATTGCGCTCAGTACCACCGGGCAATTGATTGCAGTACTCGAATATAACGCTACCCAATGGCATCCACGCAAAGTTTTTCAATGGGGCGAGGTTTAACATGCACCAATTCAGCGGGCTCCCTGCCCACGCCCTTGTGGGGTCAAGTATTGTCACCATTGGGGTATTTGATGGCATCCATCATGGTCATCAACAGTTTTTGCACCAACTCGTGGCCCATGCGCATGCCCAAAATGCACTCGCCGTGGTGGTGACATTTGACCCGCATCCCGATAGTGTGGTTCATCCCGAACGCGCGAGTGAATTGTTAATCCCTCCCGCTGAACGCATGCGCTTGATGGCAGCGTGTGGCATCGATGCGGTGTTTAGTGTGGCATTCAATAGCGACGTCCAAGCCATGTCTGCCGCAGATTTTATGCAGTGGGTTGCCAACGCCACAAATATCACGTCGCTGTGGGTGGGCTGGGATTTTGCGCTTGGTCGTGATCGCAAAGGGACGCCAGAGCGCCTCACCCAAATCGGTACCTCACTTGGGTTTAGCGTGCATACCGTTGCGCGCATCCACGCCGAGCATCAGGCTCCGAGCTCATCTGCCATCCGCCGGGCGCTACAAGCCGGCGATATTGCGCAGGTCAATCACATGCTCGGGCGCCAATTCACCTACCACGGGGTGGTGGTCAAAGGCGATCAACGGGGACGTACCATCGGATTCCCCACCGCCAACCTTGCCATCGATAGTAGAGTGATGTTGCCCAAATACGGTGTCTATGCCTGTATCGCCACGTTCAATGGTCAGCAATACCCCGCTGTCACCAATATCGGGCAACGACCGACATTTAATGGGGTCGAGCCACGCATCGAAGCACATTTACTTGATGTGGCAATGGACATGTACGACCAAGAGATGGAACTCGCGCTGGTGGCATTTATCAGACCGGAGCAACGTTTTAGTGGTTTTGCAGAACTCGTCGCCCAAATTACGGCCGATGCGCAAGTTGCACGCACAATATTGGTGCCATAACTTGCAAAAATAGCAAAAATTCGTGCAACTGAATAGGTTACCCAACCGTCAGTATATTGTTCATTATTGACCAAAGGAGCACCTGCAATGACAACCCCACAACGTATTGACATGCCCGATCCAACGATTGCCGCCAAAGGTAAAGGGACTGGTGGTATGGACTACACCATCGTTGGCACCACCATGCAAGCCGTCATTTGCGAGCTAGATCCCGGCGAAACCATTGTCAGCCAAAGTGGTGGTATGGCATGGATGAGCGGCAACATCGCCATGAACACCAATATGAGTGGCGGGCTCGGTGGACTTTTGCGCCGTGTCGTGAGCGGCGAGTCGCTGTTTGTAGCCGAATACACGGCGACCAACGGCAAGGGCATCATCTCGTTTGCCTCTGACTTCCCCGGCAAAATTGTCCCCATTCATTTGGTTGCCGGCCAAGAAGTGATTGCCCAAAAGCAAGCGTTTTTGTGTGCCGAAAAAAGCGTAACGTTTGATATTTTCTTTCAACGCAAACTCGGTGCCGGCTTCTTTGGCGGCGAAGGCTTCATCATGGAGCGCCTCAAAGGCCCTGGCGTAGCGTTTGTGGCATTTGACGGTGAAATCGTGGAATACACCCTCGAAGCTGGCCAAGTCCTCAAAGTCGACACCGGCTATGTGGCCATGATGGAACCCACCGTGTCGATGGACATCGAAATGGTGCGTGGCTTCAAAAACATCTTGTTTGGTGGCGAAGGACTCTTTTTGACCACCCTCAAAGGTCCTGGTCGCATCTGGTTGCAGACCATGCCGATGATGGTTTTGGCTAGTTCATTGGCGCAATACCTGCCCCAAGCCCAATCCACGAACAATCCTACAAATATTGGTAACTTATTCAACCAATAAACGTCACGTGAAATCCCCTCGATTGTCGTGCGACAATCGAGGGGATTGTGTTACAAAAATCAGTATGACTCACGCTGTAATAATTGCAAATAGAGGTCGCGGAAGCGGGGCCCCGACATGTCGTAGCCAAACGAGCGCACTACTTTGTCACGGCCAAACTCCCCAAAGCGCTGGCGCAACATGGCGTCTTCGCCTAATTCGCGCACACGAATCACATACCCCGCCACATGATTGGGCTCGACCAAATACCCGCTCTGGCCATGGTCAACCACTTCGGGCAAGGCGGAGGCGTTGGTGGTCACGACCGGGATGCCACAGGCCAAGGCTTCGGCTGGGGCGATGCCAAAACCCTCCAGCCGCGACGGGAAGAGCATGATGTCACACGAACGATAGGCGGCAACCAGCCCGTCGCGGTCAGGCGTGCCAATCGGAATCATGCGGGGATGGGGGTTGATGTCGACGCCGGCTTGAAAGCTGGCGGTGTAGTAGAGCACATAATCATTCGGCAACAAATCCATGATGCGCGGCAGTAGATCGAAGCCTTTGCGACGAGTACGATTGCCCACAAACAACAAGCGCACCCGGGCATCACTGGGGGGCAAGGCATCGAGGCGCTGACCATACGGCGTTGGCGTAAAGACGTCGGTATCGATGCCGTCATAAATCAAATGTGTATCACGCCGGCCGTAGGTGGCCTCGGTCATTTGCTGGGTATAGCGTGACACACAGACCACGGCATCGGCGTTGGCAACTGACCAACCGTCGTAGCGTGATTCAACGAGGCGATAAAATATTCGTTGCGCGAGGCTACTCACCGGCGTCAAGCGCGGATCGGTGGTGAGGTGGTGAACGGTGGTCACCAAGGGAATCCCTGGGCGCTTGAGGGCAAACGCCACCCGCGAGCGGGCTTGGATGATATCGCGGTCACGCCACCATTCACGTGGCAGAGCATTGGGCAACAACATCGGCGCAAAGTTGTAGCGCTCGGGCATGCGCAACAACTCGGCACCATCAACGCCAGCCCGCTTGACGGCGCGCAGGATGTTTTGGATGCCGATGTCGACCCCACCCCGTCCAATGGGCGATACATAGAGTGGTCGCAAGCTCATACGCGGGGCTTCTCGACAACGATGAAGTAGCTCCCGGAATGGAGTGAGCCAAACAACCACAAGTCGAGTTCCATCATCCAGGTAATGAATTGCAGCACCCAATAGACGGGGCTGGTACGGTTGAGTTGTTTGCGCAAGCGCCGGCGAGCACGAATTTCACGGTCGGTGCCATCGGTGATGGCAGCACTTTTGGCGTTGGTATCGCCTGGTTTGGCACGACCAGCCCAGGCTTCACCCAGCTTCATGACTACATGTTCCACAAAACTGGTAAAGACGCTGTTCCAAAAGACCACTTTGACGGGTTTGAGGCCGGCGCGTTTGAAGGCAGCCAAGACATCATCCCAGTTTTCGAGGGCTTTGATGTGGTCTGATTTACGCAGTTTTTCGCGTTCGAAGTCATAGACGCCGGCTTTGACGAACTGGCGACCAATCCAGCGGCTGATGTTGACGAGTGGTTGCAGGCTCGATTTTTCTTTGGTGTTGGACATCGCCAAAAACTGGCCACCTGGCTTGAGCACCCGGGCTTGCTCGCGCAAATAGGCATCGATGACGTCGATGGGGAAGTGTTCGAGCACGTCGAGTGAAAAGGCCTTGTCGAAGACATTATCGGCAAACGGTAATACCCGTGAGTCGGCTTGGGTCAGTTCGATGTCGGTAATAGCGGCATCGGCAAACATGGTGGCGGGGTCGTTGCCTACCATGGTTTTGACTAATTTGGCGTTCCATACTGCAAAACGGCCATTGCCACAGCCATTGTCGAGGCAGACGTCGTTTTTGTTGAGGTTGAGCAAGCGCACCGTGGTGCGGTTGCGTACGCCGGCAGCCAGGACGGGTGGAGCGAGATCGCGGTAATCGAGCTCTTCAGAAAGTTGTTCTTCTTGGCTGACATATTTGGAAACATAGGCAAAATCAACCCCGCGTGGCATCAAATCGATATAGCCGGGGTGTTTGGGATATTGGACATGGCAAACGCGACAAACCACCGCATCGGTCTGATTATCGAGCTGGTGCGAGCCACAGCTCGGACAACGGAGTAACCCCAATAGTGCCGGTGTAACCATCTGTTCATTCCTCATACAAATGCATACTAGGGTGGTATTTTACCACACCCTGATTTGACAGTAGCGTGACAGACACGTAGCATATGCATGACACACACCAAGGAGAAGCTGATGAATGCACCAATACCGGTCTTTGACGGCCACAACGACACGCTTTTGCGACTGACCGCCGATCGTAATCCAGGCGATAATTTCTTCGAAAGCCCCCATGGGCATATCGACATGAGCCGGGCCCGCCGTGGCGGTTTGGCTGGTGGTTTTTTTGCGGTATACATCCCTGCCGACCCCACCGCCGACAAAGTCAATGATCGCGACAGCCTACCTGCCGCTCTGCCCCTCGAATATTCGCTCAACCACGCCATGAAAATGACGGCCAAATTGTTCGAAATCGAACGCGAATCACACGGCGACTTCAAAGTAGTCCGCAGTGTGGCCGATATTTTGGCAGCCAAAGCGGCAGGTGCCATGAGTGGGATTTTGCACTTTGAGGGCGCCGAAGCAATCGACGAAAATCTCTACTCACTCGAAGTATTTTATCAAGCGGGCTTGCGCTCGATTGGACCGGTCTGGAGTCGCCCCACGATTTTCGCCGAAGGAGTACCCTTCCGGCATAACCATTTCCCCGATACCGGCCCAGGCTTGACCGACGTGGGCAAAGAGCTCATCAAGGCCTGCAACCGTCTCAAAATCATGATTGATTTGTCACACATGAACGAAAAAGGCTTCTGGGATGTGGCCAAACTCAGCACGGCCCCGCTCGTCGCCACCCATTCCAATGTGTGGAACTTGAGTCAGTCGACCCGCAACTTGACCGACAAACAGCTCGACGCCATCCGTGATTCGGACGGCATGGTAGGGCTCAACTTTGCGGTGGCGTTCTTGCGCGAAGACGGCGGTCAAAACGCCGATACGGCGTTGAGCGTGATGGTTGACCACATCGATTACCTCGTCACGCGCATCGGCATCGATCGGGTGGGGCTCGGCTCAGACTTCGACGGCGCTACCATCCCCCAAAACATCGGTGATGCGAGTGGCTTGCCCAATCTGGTGGATGCCATGCGGGCGCGGGGCTACGGCGATGCCGAATTGGCCAAGCTCTGCTTTGATAATTGGATGCGCATCCTCAACAAAACCTGGGGCGCATAAGCACCACAATCAACACCACGAATCCGCGGCCATAAATTGCCCCATCCGAGTGATCTCGGATGGAGCCGCTTCACCCCGAAGCACGACGTTTTTTTCCCAAAAAAAAGAAAACCGTTACTTGGCGAGTTTGGCGCGCATATCAGCCAAGCGTTGCCCGTGCAACGGATAAAAATAGAGCGCCGTCATGGCACAAATCGCCCCTAGAATCGGCAACACGACCATGTAGACCCGGAAGCCAAAATCAACACTGGCTGGCTGGATGTCGTTGACAGGGTTGTAGCCATACATGGTCGAAATAATCCCAAACCCGACTGCGGCAATGGTGCTACTCAAAGCCGTGGCGGCGCCATTGACGGCATAAAACATCCCTTCGCGGCGTTCGCCGGTGCGGGCTTCGTCGTCGTCGATGACATCGGCCATCGCCACGTCACCCATCATAATCAAGCCGGCCACGGGGAATCCGAGAAAGAAGGCCACCACCAAGGCCTGCGTAAACGTCTGGGCAAACATCAAGGGAATCACCGCCACGCCGATGCTCGCATAGGCAATCATCAAGGTGGTGCGTGGTCCAAAGCGCAAGGCGATAAATTTGCTCCAGATGGGCAAAAACAACCCGGCTGCCACAAACGCCGTGGCGAGAATCAACGTGGTTTGAGCGGGATTGGCGTTTAGGCTGTACTTCACAAAGAAAAACATCCCCGAGGTCAAGGTATTGGTGGAGACAAAGCGCATCATTTGGGCCAGCATCACGCTGACAAAACTACGGTTGACAAGAGTGTTTTTGACCGCATCCAAAAAGGGCATCTCGGCAGGAACGTAACTAGGTTGTTCATACATACCCCGTAAACCGATGAAATACGCGGTACAAGCGACGAGCGCAAATACGACACCCATCAAGGGATAGCCGAGGATGGTAGCCAACACCGGAGGCAAAGCGGCCCCGATAAACAACCCGGCGGTTTGCAGCCAATTCATGCGCACCGACACTTCGATGCGCGACGCATAGGTGGGGAACATTTCGGCCAGCAAGGCTTGATAGCCGGCCACCGTCACTATTGTACCGAATCCTTCAAAAATCACGATGGTGACAAGGAACCAGATAGCCAGCTCAGTAGGCTGAAGTTTGCCATCGAACGGAGCAAACCAGATGGCGGCAAAGGCGATGGCGTAGGGGATGACCCCAAAGCGGATAAATGGAATGCGTCGACCCCAGCGCGAATGGGTGCGGTCTGACATATGCCCGATGATGGGATTGTTGGCGGCATTCCAGATGGCATAGATGGTCATGATGAGAGCGGCGGTGGCTGGCGCGAGGTGTTTGACATCGGTATAAAAAAACAATACCGCAGCACCAAAGGCTTGGTAGGGAATCGAGCTGCCGAGGTTAGCGATGGCATAGAGCCAACTTTCACGTTTGGTGGGTAGTCGGAGGGCAACATTGCTCATGAACACTACTCCTTTGTTATGTCATTCAATACATCACCGGAAATCTGGTGCCAGGCGCGCTTCCAGGCATCAGCTTCGCTAGCTTGGCGCTCGTGGCGGAAGCGATCATCACGCTTGCGGATAAATTCACCCAATTCGTCGTGCAGGCATTGCCAGGCGTGCGACTGCGCTCCCCAAAACTCGTCTGCCACACCAGCCTGACGACTGATGGTACGCAAGTGTGGCCCACAAATCCCGTGTGAGTTTGCCAAGGCTTGTTGCAGTGAGAGATCGGTGCTCCAGGCTACAATCCCGGCACAAACGGCACGATTGTAGCGTTGCATGTCGACACATACCGGGCAGGGTTCGGGACGCGCGATGCCCCGCCGCACCCACTTGCGCGGATTGCTCCGCACCGCGACTAAATCACGTTGTAGGTTGGTGAGGACATCGTAGGCAGTGACCGCAGCAGCCATAGCGTCTTTGGCATCGCGTAGTTGGGCGCCATGAGGCGCACACAAACCTCGGGCGGCCCGCACATCGGCACGCCGTTGTTGATCACCGGCACCTTCGGCGCAATAGACGGCGAGGGTGCGCTGTTCGGCTCGTTGCACCAGCGTACAGATGGGGCAACGCGGTAAACTACACGCATCAACGAAATCAAATAGAATACGCTTGTCGCGTTCGGTCACGTGATTCCTCAGATCGATTGAAGTGGATATACAATTATATCGTGGATTTTTACTATGGTGGCGGATTGTAATATGAAGTGCGACAGTTAAAACGGAAATGAATTCCCACTGAC
>JBBAWW010000104.1:0-6115 GCA_040397035.1 Roseiflexaceae bacterium
CGCAACTGGCATGGAATGACGCTAGGGGTGAGGTGTTTTGGCGTAGGTATTGAGTTGGAATAAACAGCAATAAAAGCAGCAGTAGTTTGCGGTAGTGTTATGCGTGGGAAGTGTGTGGTATCACACTGCCTACTGCCTGTTCGCCGGCGAAATAGACCAAAGGATGGGGTGTGTTATACGTGACGATGCCCCGACTCCCAAGTGCATAGGCGCTATCGTGACTCCCTTTGTAACTAATCTGTTGTCCCGACGGCAGTTGGATGCGATAGTGATACAGCGAACCTTCATAGGTACGCTGGCAGATTACCGCATTGCCGTCTGTTGCAGGCACAAAGCGCACATCATCGTAGCGGAGCAATATGCTGGCCGGGGTATTGTCGGGCATGGGTGGCGCGGTAACAAATTGCAACGCCCCTAATTCGCTTTGCAGGTGCGTGCCGACTGCGTGTACCGTCAAAAAATCTGCTTGTCCCATGAATGCAGCCGCAAAGCGCGTAGTGGGCTGGGTAAACAGTGCTTCGGGTGTGCCGATTTGATGCAACACGCCTTCGTGGAGTAGTGCAATGCGGTCAGCGATGGCAAGGGCTTCGTGTTGATCGTGGGTGACGATGATTGCCGATGTATTGGCATTGCGCAAAATAGTGCGTAATTCACTGCGCACATGGTCACGGATGGCACTATCGAGGTTGCTGAATGGCTCGTCGAGCAACACAACTGGCGGTTCGGGTGCCAACGCCCGCGCGATAGCCACGCGTTGTTGTTGCCCGCCCGATAGTTGGTGCGGCAACCGGTTGCCGAGATCACTGAGTCCTACCAGGCGCAACACTTCGTCAATACGCGCTTGTTGGGTTGGTTTGGGGTAGGCGTGGAGCGCAAAGCGAATATTGTCGCTGACGGTCATATGCGGAAAGAGGGCGTAATCTTGAAAAACCATGCCCACACGGCGTGCTTGGGGAGGGCTTTGGCGGCCGTTTTTGAATGCGGGTATGCCATGAATGCTGATTTCACCATGGTCTGGGACTTCGAGTCCCGCGATTAAGCGGAGGGTGGTGGTTTTGCCTGACCCACTCGGGCCGAGCAGGACCAAGATTTCGCCGGGCAAGAGGTCAAATGACAGGTTGTTGACGATCGGGAGCCGCGCCGTAGGGGGCTGTTTGGAGACCTGAGTGAGGGTTATGATTGCTTCCATGCGGCTTCCTCGTGCTTGGATGTGGATGGGTGCTGATAGGTTGAGAGCATAAGCGTTAATGGCAGGAGTGCCGCCACAATCAGCAGCAGGGCGGGGTAGGCGGCTTCGGCAAAATGGCCATCACTGGCGGGCATCCAGATCCGCACCGCCAAGGTGTCGAATCCGGCGGGGCGGAGTAACAGGGTTGCCGGCAGCTCTTTGATCATACTCAAAAAAAGTAACGCCCAGCCGGCGCGGATGCCTGGAGCTGCCAAGGGCAGCATAATCCGTTGCAACACTTTGGCTGCCGATCGTCCCAAGCTCTGCCCTGCTTCTTCGATGGCAGGGGCGATTTGCATGAATGCAGCGTCAAGGCTTTGGACAGCTTGGGGCAAAAAGCGAATGATATAAGCGAAGACCAGCGGTAGCAGACTGCCGGCAAGCACCGGAAATCCGCGGTTGACGACTAGTACCACACTCAGTGCAACTACAACTCCCGGTAGTGCATAGCCGGCTTGGCTACAGCGTGTCAGGATGACCCCAATCACCCCACCACGGCGCAACAACAATGCTGGGGCGATGGCGAGACCAGTAGTGATGGTGGCGACAATTGTCACAAATAGCAGGTTGCCAAGCCCTGTCTGGATGAGTGTGCCCCAGGCAATAGTATTTGTGCTGGGTGCTTGACTAGCCCAAAAAAGCAATGTGCCGATTGGTAGTCCCACTGCAGCAACACTCACGGTGGTGAGTCCCCACTGCGCCAACCAATGCCACAGCCCGAGTGCGTGGGGCACATAGGGTCGCCACGAACGGTTGATTTGTACGCCACCCCGACCTGCGAGTCGCTCTTCGCTGATGATTAATGCGAGGGTTACCAAAATCAAGGGCAGGCTCAATAAGGCCGCACCGCCTCGATTGATTTGGCCGGTAAACTGACCGTAAATGGCGGTGCTAAACGTGGGCAAGCGCAACAATGCCGGTACCCCGAAATCAGCGAGGGCATACAACATACACAGCAACATGCCGCCACCGGCGGCGGGTGCAATAATAGGCAATGTCACATGGCGCAATTGGGTATACCATTTGGTGCCGCTCAACTGAGCCATTTCGCTGAGATGATTGCTCCCTTGGCGCAATACGGCCGCCACGGGAAGATATACGTAGGGTGAAATTGAAAGTGCGAGTACTACAGCGCTCCCCCATACCCCAAATATCCCATCGAATGGCAACATGTCATAGGGCATATCAAGGGTGGTATGGAGCCATTTTTCGATGATGCCACGGGGTCGAAATAACGCCAACACACAGATTCCTAGTACATATGGTGGGATTGCGAGGGGCAATGCGGCAATGATACGCCATACCGACCGGCCAAACAAGGTTGTCCGTTCAATCAACAAGGCCTGACTAATGCCGATGATGCCACTAAGCAGGGCGGTCCCACTTGCCAATAGTACGGTGTTGATGATGAGTGACTGGAGCATTTTGGATGGGGGTAACGGGGTATTGCCGATCGCTTCAAATGCCCGTACCACGGTGTAAATTGCGGGTATTAATGCGATAATTGCCACACACACGCCCACCATCCATATAAAGGATGGTGGGCGCCGAAGCGTACCGATGAGTGTCTGCCACGAGTGCATTACGGAATGCCTGCCGATTGCATCATTTGCACGGCATCTGCGACATTTGTGGCCACCGATTGCATGTCGATTTGGACGGTCTTGATGCTATCAAGTGGGGTGAGTCCTGCACTGGTGGCAACTCCTGGGATGAGTGGATATTCGTAATTGAGTTTGGCAAACAGTGACTGTGTTTCGGGTAAAAACAAGAACGCACTAAACAATTGGGCGGCTTGTGCGTGGGGGGCACCCTTAATGATACCGACGGCAGTGGTATTGAGGATTACCCCCATCTGCCCTGCTTTGCTATCAGGGTAGCTGACCCCTACATTGTTGTCGCTCTGCTCATGCGCTTGTAATTCGTAGTAATAATGATTGACTAGTCCCAAGGCAAATTCGCCACTCCCCACCGCTTTGCGGACATCGCTGTGTGACCCAAAAAACTGCACATCGTTGGCGACAAGTCCAGTGAGCCAGGCGGTAGTCTGGGTATCGCCAAGCAGTTGTTTCATGACGGCGACCTGGGCCTGAAATGAGCCGTTACTTGAATTCGCGGCCGCGATTTTGCCCTTCCATTTGGGATCGGTCAATTCGAGCATTGAGGTTGGTACATCGCTGGCACTCACGAGATCACGATTGTACATGATGATCCGCGCCCGGATAGTAATCGAGGTCCAGGTGGCATCTGCCGCTTTGTATTCGCTCGCAATCACGTCAGTACCCGGTATCTGGTAGGGCATGAGGGCTTGTTGTTTGGCGAGATTAATGGTTGCCAACATGTCGGTGGTAATAAACACATCTGCTTGCGGATTGGCTTGTTCTTCCAAAATAGCCGCAGCGAGTTCATTGTTTTTGCCTGCTTTTAACTGCACTTTTATGGTAGGATTGGCTTTTTCAAAGGCAGCAATTACTGGGTTCAAAAGCGCTTCGCTCCGCCCACTATAAATCACCAATGTGTCATTGCTCCCGGTGGCGACTGCCGGTGTGGGGGTAGATGGAGTCCCACAACCCGTAAGCAGTACCACGAGCAACCAAGTTGCTAATCCTAACCCTGTCCAGCGAGTTTTTGTGAACGACATTGCGTTCTCCTCGATAATATGACGAATCCCTGCATAATAGTAGTATGCTTTGGGTGTTTTTGCAAGTTAAAACTGTTTTTAATGGTTTAAACAAAAAAACAGTAAACGACATGCAAGAACGGCAGTTGTTCGGGTCAGTTTGCGGCACCAACGGCGTGGCAGCATCCGCAAACCGGCGTGTGGTTGGTTATTATAGCGCAAATCGTGTGGCACATGCCTAGGCAAGTCCAGCGTTGCGGGAAAATCCCAGTGGAGGGAAGCCATTGTGGCGCGCCACCTCATCGCCCCACAACACGGCAATCTGGGTGGGATAGTCGGTAGCAGCCAGGTATGGGCTGATGATGTGATCGGTATCGGCTAAATCAGCTAGCAAAAGTGGGGGGAAAATATTGCCAAAGCGCAATGCCCCTTGTTCTTGGGCAAGCATGGTCGCAAGGTTGGTGGGGATGCCGTGCTGCGTCTGGTGGTAGTGACGGTAGCAGGTGGCGCGCAGGAGGCCATGGATGTGTGGTATTGCACAAGGGTCACTCGCAAATAGCACGGTGGTGAGCCAGTGTTGGAATGGTGGGGCAACGCGCTGGCACATTTCGCTGGCGCTCCGTTCGGTCCAACCGCCAGCGACATCGTCGGCCACCCCGAAGCCATGCTGATAATCACCCAAATCGCCGAGCTGGGCTTCGACTTTGGCAATCCATGTGCTGGCAAGCGTGTCGATGTCGGCACTGATGAGCTGGTCGAGATAGGTGGCTACATGTGGCTTGGCCATGGGATTCATCACGTTGAGGGGTGGGATAACAGTCGTGGTTGTGCTCCCTAGCAACGCCAAATAGTGCGGGAAGCGCAGGCTGGCATCGCGGGGGAGGTCGTAGCGGGGCGAATGGTGGTGAGCAGTGGGACATGCTGAATCACCGTTTAATCCATCCAGTAGCGCAGGGGCACCCGTGATAGATGCACGATGGCTTGGGCGATGCGTTGGGCGCAGATAGCTCCCACCAGATTGCCGGTGCCACTATAGCCGCCACAGACCCACAGGCGGGGTGCGATTTCTTGTACCAGCGGCCGCACATCATCGATGCGGTAACCCACACTAGCCGCCCAGCGATGGGTGACGGGGGCAGTACTGTTGACGACAGTGCGGAGCGTGGCTTCCATGGCGGTCTGCACCGTTGCCGTCGGACCAGTGTCGTGTCCCCATTCTTGGTCGGCGTAGCGGTCACGGCTCCCGCCGAGGGCGATGCTGCCGTTAGGGAGTTGTTGCCAATAATCATAGCCATAGCGGTAATAGACCGGTTGGGCGATAGTGACACGCGGGTCGGGGGCGGTGGCTAGCATTTGTAGGCGGGTGGTGCGGACGTGGGGGGAGAGTTGGGGGAACAGCCGCTCCAAATTACCATCCACCGCCACGATGATGTGCTTGCAGGTGATAGTGTGGCCGTTGGCCAAAATCTGCCCGCCGGTGATGTGTTGGGCGGCGGTGCGTTCGTAGAGTCGTGCGCCGGCGCTGATTGCGGCGCTAGCCATGCGCCGTACCCGTGCGAGGGGCTGGAAGCCGCCGTCGTGAGGGAAGTACAAGCCGCGCCCTGCCGGCCCGTCATACAAATCCACCGCCAATCCGTCGGCCTGCATGACGCGGTATTGTGCCATACAATCGGCGTATTCTTTGTCGTCACTGGCAATACGCACCGAGCCATTTTGGCGGAATTGGGGCTCTGTAGCCTTGAGTTGGGCGATGGCGTCGAGGGTTTGCTGATAGAGGGCTGTGGCT
Source organism: Roseiflexaceae bacterium (assembly GCA_040397035.1). Taxonomy (GTDB): domain Bacteria; phylum Chloroflexota; class Chloroflexia; order Chloroflexales; family Roseiflexaceae; genus UBA965. The sequence continues at coordinate 5,635 of JBBAWW010000104.1, forward strand.
GCGTGGTTGCCTAATTGTGCCACTGCATCATGATGGAAAGCAGCCACCCCTGCGAGAATAAACCCACCATTGCTCCCAGCTGCGCCCGCACCCACCATGCCGGCATCGATGCCGATCACATCGACGCCGTGTAGGAGCAATTCGTGGATGGCGTGAAGCCCAGATCCCCCCAACCCGACGACACATACATCGCACGATACAGCGTGATTCAGCGATTCTAATGCGGGCCACGCACTGTCATTCCAGACGACATCGTTGAGGTACGGCATCACAAACTCCTCGTGGTGCAATTGGTATTGTCTATATCTATCGAGTATACCCGATTCGTTGAGAATTAATAATGAAAAATGCGTAAGGGCGTCATGCAGTGACGCTGCGATGAATGACGCCTCGACGACGGAAGCAGGGCGCCATGCAATGACGCCTCGACGAATGACGCACCGACGAATGACGCACCGACGAATGACGCACCGACGAATGA
>JBBAWW010000104.1:6215-6305 GCA_040397035.1 Roseiflexaceae bacterium
GCACCGACGAATGACGCACCGACGAATGACGCACCGACGAATGACGCACCGACGAATGACGCACCGACGACGGAAGCAGGGCGCCTCGAC
>JBBAWW010000104.1:6405-11670 GCA_040397035.1 Roseiflexaceae bacterium
GAATGACGCCTCGACGAATGACGCCTCGACGAATGACGCCTCGACGAATGACGCCTCGACGAATGACGCCCGAACGACAATAACGAATGTCTCCGCGCCCTCTGCGTCCGCTGTGCGAGACAACGAAAAATTCCTTGCAGTGGATCCTTCGAATTCACGATATAATTGAGCATCCTGCTATATAAATGAGGTCATTATGATTTCTGCGGCTCAGCCTATTCCCCTCAGTGATGCCCAATTGATTGCCATCACGCAGAGCTGTTACGGTTTCGTTCCTCAAATTCAACGTTTACCTGGTGAGTACGACACCAACGCAGTGGCGATTAACCCCGATGGGCAACGTTTTGTATTAAAAATCATGCACCCCGAACGAGCAACCAGCTTTGTCGAGATGCAAATTGCTGCCCTCACCCATTTGGCGCAGACTGCCGCAAGTGTGCCGGTGCAACGGGTCATCCCCCAGATTAGCGGCGCCCAATGGTCGCTCCAGACCATTACCGAGCAACCGCAGATCGTCTGGATGCTCAGCTATCTCGAGGGCACGTTGTTTGCCGAAGCCAATCCAGTCGACGACAATTTGGTAACGCACCTTGGTCATTTGCTTGGTCAAATCGATGCCGGCTTACGCGATTTTGCTCACCCCGCCACCATCCGTACCCTCGAATGGGATGTAATGCGGGCGAGTTGGATTGGCGAATACATACACACCATCGCCGCCCCGGCCCAGCAGACCATAGTGCGCGACATGCTGGCCCGCTTTGAGGCCACAATTGCCAGCCATGGCGCTCAGTTGCGCCAAGGAGTGATTCACGGCGATGCCAACGATTACAACCTCGTGGTTGGGGCACCGGGCTACCAAAAACGCCAAGTCAGTGGCGTGTTGGATTTCGGCGATATGATGCAGACCGCGGTGGTGGCCGAGTTGGCCATCTCGGCGGCCTACGCCATGATGCGGCATCCGCAACCGCTCGATGCATTGATGCTGATGACCAGCGCCTACCACGCCCAATTCCCGCTCAACGAAGCCGAAGTAGCGGCGTTGTTTGATTTGATTTGTATGCGCTTGTGCATTAGCGTGACGGTGTCGGCCATCCGCAAGCAACAACGTCCCGATGACCCCTATATGGTCGTCAGCGAAGCCCCGGCCTGGCAACTCCTCGGCGTGCTCGCCAAAACCCACCGGCGCATGATCCACTACCGCTTGCGCAACGCTTGTGGCTACACGCCGGTACCCCAACACGACCGTATCGTGGCTTGGATTGCTGAGCAGCAGACGGCGCCGTTGCTGGGGCGCGAATTGGCTCCCCACGAAACCGTCGCCCTTGACTTGAGTGTGGGCAGCCCGGTGCTGGGCGCCGATCCGCGTAATTCCTCGATGCCCCGCTTTGCGCAGATCATTGAGCAATACATGGATGGCCGCATCGGGATTGGTGGCTACCTCGAGCCCCGTATGATCTATACCACCGACCGCTATGCGCTGTCGGGTGGCATCACCGAAGAACGCCGCATGCTCCATTTGGCCATCGATTTTTGGTGGCCGGCAGGCACCGCCATCCACGCCGTCTTGCCCGGCCGCGTCTACATGCTGGAATACCTACCGGCGGATTTGGATTACGGCTATTTGACCGTGCTCGAACATACCACCAGCGACGGCGACAAATTCTATACCGTCTACGGCCACCTCAGCGACGAATCAATGCGCACGTTGGTGCTCGGCCAAGAAGTAGTCGCCGGCCAACGCATCGGTAGCTTTGGCATCCCCGATGTCAATGGCAAATGGCCCACCCACGTCCACTTCCAAGTGGTATTGGACTTTATCGACCTAGGGCGTGACTTCCCCGGCGTGGGTTACGCCTCTCAACGAAATGTATGGGCGTCGCTCTCCCCCAGCCCCAACCTGTTGCTGCGTATGGACCCAGCCCGCTTCCCCGCCCCCCAAAAACCATTGGCGCAGAGTTTGCAAGAGCGGCGCGAACGGATGGGTGGCAACCTGAGTATTTCGTACAAACGCCCGCTCAAAATTGTGCGCGGCTGGCAACAATATTTGTACGATAGCAATGGTCAAGCCTATATCGATGCCTACAACAACGTGGCACATGTGGGGCATTGTCATCCGCGGGTGGTGCAAGCAGCCACGGCCCAATACGGTCTGCTGAGCACCAATACGCGCTACATCAATGATCAGATGCAAGAATACGCTCGGCGTTTGACTGCCACCTTGCCCAAGGAACTCGAAGTCTGCTACTTTGTGAACTCGGCTAGCGAAGCCAATGAACTGGCCATCCGTATGATGAAAGCCGTTACCGGCCGCAAAGAAATGATTGTGCTCGAAGCAGCCTATCATGGCCATACCAATACATTGATTGACATAAGCCCATATAAACATGATGGTCCAGGGGGCACGGGTGCGCCCGATTGGGTCTTTACCGCCCCCATTCCCTGCGATTACCGTGGCCCATTCAAACGCAACGATCCACAGGCTGGCGCTAAATACGCCTTGCAAGTCCAAGAAGTGATTGCCCGCATCCAATCCCAAGGGCGCCAATTGGGTGGCTATATCGCCGAAACCCTGCCTAGTGTGGGTGGTCAAATCGTTTTGCCGGCCGGCTACTTGGCCGATGTCTACAAATATGTGCGGGCTGCCGGCGGTATCTGTATGGCCGACGAAGTGCAGGTAGGCTTTGGGCGCATCGGCACCCATTTCTGGGCATTTGAAGCTCACGACGTGGTGCCAGACATCGTGATTATGGGCAAACCCATCGGCAATGGCCAGCCCTTGGGGGCGGTGGTGACGACCCGCGCAATCGCCGATGCCTTCAACAACGGCATGGAATATTTCGCCACCTTTGGAGGCAACAATGTCTCGATGGCGGCTGGGTTGGCAGTGCTCGATGTGTTGCGCGCTGAGCCGTTGCAACACAACGCCTTGGTGATTGGCGAGCGCCTGCTGGCCGGATTACGGGCTATCGCACCCAAACATGCCTTAATGGGCGATGTACGCGGTGCCGGACTCTTTTTGGGCGTAGAATTAGTACGTGACCGTACGACGCTGGAGCCGGCCAACGACGAAGCTTCGTACGTGTCGAATCGCTTGCGCGATTACGGGATTTTGGCGGGCACGGATGGTCCCTTCCACAATGTAGTCAAAATCCGCCCACCGATGCCGTTTGATGTCGATAACGCCGATTACTTGCTGGACTGCTTCGATCGCATCATGCACGAAGATTTTGTGCGCCGCTAACCGGCACTGTTGCCCACCACGGGTATATGGTACACTGTGAATATTGAATGAAAAGGAGCTACTGTAATGATTGCAACCCAAGTATTTGGGCGTACGGGCCATATGAGCACCAAGACGATTTTTGGTGCCGCTGCGTTGGGCAATGTCGACCAAAAAACCGCCGACGCCACCCTCGAATTATTGATTGAACATGGGATTAACCATATCGACACCGCCGCCAGTTACGGCGCTTCCGAAGACCGCATCAAGCCCTGGTTTAGCCATGGTCGTCGCGATCGCTTCTTTTTGGCCACCAAAACGGGTGAACGCAGCTATGCCGCCGCCCGTGACCAAATCCGCACTTCGCTCAAGCGTATGGGTGTCGACCACATCGAGTTAATCCAGTTGCACAATCTAGTTGATCAAGCCGAATGGGACGTCGCCATGGGACCCGATGGTGCTCTCAAAGCCTGTGTCGAAGCCCAAAAAGAGGGCCTGGTCAAATATATCGGTGTGACTGGCCACGGCGTCCAAGTTGCCAAGCGCCACTTTGAATCGCTCGAGCGCTTTGACTTCGATAGCGTGTTGTTGCCCTATAGCTACATCATGATGCAAAATCTTGAATATGCCGCTGATTTTGAAAAACTGCTCAACCGCTGCCGCGAGCGCAATGTGGCGGTGCAGACCATCAAAGCCATTGTGCGTCGCCCGTGGGCCGAAGGGGTTGATCGCTATAGCGCCACCTGGTACGAGCCCTTGACCGAGCAAGCCCAAATCGATACCGCCGCCCATTGGGTGTTGGGTCGCAAAGGGGTCTTTTTGAATACGGTGGGTGACGTCAATATTTTGCCCCGCGTCTTTGATGCTGCCGAGCGCTTTGTGCATGCGCCATCTGAATTGGCCATGGAACAGTTGCTCAAGTTGCAACAAATGTCGCCGTTGTTCGTAGACTAATTTCGGTTAACTATGTGGAGCACAATGATGTACGACGCACAGACACATGAATTTGCGAATTCAGGATATACCATCGTCCGCGGGCTGTTTACGCCGGACGAAGTCGCCCACATGCAAGCGCATTACTTGCAACTCAATGTGGAAAAACGTGCCAAGGCGGAGGTGAATGGCGTCAAAGACGAACATGACCCGCTCAAGCGCTTCCCCCGCATGTTGCAAATGCATCGCTGGGACGAAGTGACCCTGCAGTTTTTGTTGGATAGGCGCCTCAAAGTCGCCATGACGGCGATTTTGGGCAGTGAGCCCTACGCCGTGCAGTCGATGATTTATTTCAAACCACCCACGGCTCGGGGCCAAGCCTTGCACCAAGACCAGTATTACCTACGGGTTGAGCCGGGTACCTGTGTTGCTGCCTGGCTTGCACTCGATGATTGCGACGAAGAAAACGGCTGTCTGCAAGTCGTCCCCGGCAGTCACAGCTTGCCGGTGCTGTGTACGATTGCGGCCGACTCGACGCAGAGCTTCACCGATGTGACGGTACCCGTGCCCGACGGGATGGCGGTGGCGCCGGTGATAATGCAGGCCGGCGACGTGTTGTTTTTCAATGGGCAATTGATTCACGGCAGTTTGCCCAATCGTAGCACGGACCGCTTCCGCCGTTCGTTGATTGGCCACTATGTGGTGGGCGAAGCCGAAAAGGTTTATAAGTGGTACCATCCCGCCTTGCGGTTTGATGGGAGCACCATGACCCTCGGCGAAAGCCAAGACGGCAGTGAATGTGGGGTCTGGGTAGAGCGTGATGGTACACGCAGTGTGGAAATGATTGGACTCACCAAAGCGGTGGGTGTTGCGCAATAAAATAACTTTCCGGTATTGAAAAACACGGCTACCGGACAATTCCGGTGGCCGTGACGCATGTAAGGAGCCTGTGTGTACTATAGTCGTCTCCAAGAACAACTCGCCAGTGGGAAAACAGTGGTGACGGGCGAAATCGCCCCACCCCGGGGCGCCTCGCCTGCCACATTATTACGGGTTGCCAGCAACCTCGCCCCCGCCGTCGATGCCCTTAATTTGACCGACAATCAGCGCGG
>JBBAWW010000105.1:0-1728 GCA_040397035.1 Roseiflexaceae bacterium
ACGAGCCGCCTAGATTGGCGTAGGTATTGCCGAAACTGCACAACGAATTAAAATCGCAGATTAATCGGATAATTTCCACACTTGGGCGTATCAATGCACCGCCGTACAATCAACAAGCGGCGTAGATTGGCGTAGATATTGAATAATGTAATTTTTTTGTTGACTTTTAATGATTGCGTATGATATTATTGATAGGAAATGGTAAGTGACTTATATACACGGGAGGAAATTGTATGCGTAAATTATTTGTAGGCGTGCTATTGTTGAGTATTATTGTTGGCGTGCTTGGCTTAATCAGTACGCAAACCATCTATGCTGCTGGTGCAGCAGTGCGTACTGCCAAATCAATCAGTGTAGGTGAATCTCATACCTGTGCCATCCTCGATGATAATAGTGTCAAATGTTGGGGTAATAATGACGCAGGTCAATTAGGGTACGATGACACCAATAATCGTGGTGGTAATGCCGGTGATATGGCTAGACTCGAGACAGTGAACCTCGGTATGAACCTCGGGGGAAATCGTACTGCCAAATCGATTGCAGTAGGTGCAGGTCATACCTGTGCTATTCTCGATGATGACAGCGTCAAATGTTGGGGTGCGAATGTCGCAGGTCAATTAGGCTACGATGATGACGTCAATCGTGGTGGTAATGCCGGTGATATGGCAGCGCTTGTGCCCGTCAACCTTGGTGGTACCCACACTGCCAAAGCCATTGCCGCAGGTGGTATGAATACCTGTGTCATTCTCAATGATAACAGCGTGAAGTGTTGGGGTAATAATTACGCAGGTATTTTGGGGAACGATAATCAGAATGGTCGTGGTGGTAATGCCGGTGATATGGCAGCGCTCTTGCCCGTCAACCTAGGTGGTTCCCACACTGCTAAATCGATTGCGGTAAGTATGATGCATGTATGTGCCATCCTCGATGATGACAGCGTCAAATGTTGGGGTGATAATAGCTCAGGTCAATTAGGCTACGATGACCCCAATAGTCGTGGTGGTAATACCGGTGATATGGCCGCACTCTTACCCGTCAATCTTGGTGGTGCCCACACTGCCAAAGCAATTACAGTTGGCAACTATCACACGTGTGTTATCCTCGATAACAATAGCGTCAAATGTTGGGGGAATAATCAATTTGGCCAACTTGGGGATGACTCGACCAATCAGATTGGTGATGATTCAGGGGAAATGGCAGCGCTCTTGCCCGTCAACCTTGGTGGTAGCCATACTGCCAAAGCCATTTCACTTGGTGAAATGCACACGTGTGCTATTCTTGATGATAACAGTGTCAAATGCTGGGGTGATAATAGCGAAGGTCAATTAGGGTACGATGATCAGAATAGTCGTGGTGGTAATGGCGGTGATATGGCCGCCCTCTTACCCGTCAATCTTGGTGGTGCCCACACTGCCAACGCAATCACACTCGGTTGGTATTCTACGTGTGCGATCCTCGATACTAATGGTGTCAAATGTTGGGGTAATAATGACGCAGGTCAATTAGGGTATGATGACATCAATGATCGTGGTAATAGCTCAGGAGAAATGGCCGCGTTATTACCGGTAAACCTTGGCGGTTCACTTGCTTCAGATACAGCGACGCCAACTTCTACAGCGACGCCAACTTCTACAGCAACACTAAATTCTACAGCGACGTCAACTTCTACAGCGACTGCCACCGCAACCAAGACTGCCACCGCAACCAAGACTGCCACCGCAACCGAGA
>JBBAWW010000105.1:1828-11507 GCA_040397035.1 Roseiflexaceae bacterium
CTGCCACCGCAACCAAGACTGCCACCGCAACCAAGACTGCCACCGCAACCAAGACTGCCACCGCAACCAAGACGAACACGAGTACTGCTACCAATACGCGTACCATTACGAACACGCGTACTCTCACCAACACGCGTACCAAGACGAATACGAGTACTGCTACCAACACCCGTACTGCCACCAACACCCGTACTGCCACCAACACCCGTACTGCCACCAACGCCCGTACTGCCACCAACGCCCGTACTGCCACCAACACCCGGACGTCAATCAACACCCGGACCAATACGAGTACGACTACCGCAACTAAGACACCTACTGCCGCTACAATCCCGTAGCATATTTGCGGTCACTATGCGTAGACAACATCCTCCTATCACTGCTTGTGATGGGAGGATGTTGTGGTATGGATTTTCATTACGCCACGAGGAGTAGAATTTTTATGCGGTGATTTCGGGTTGCAGCATCGTCAGCGCCCCTTTGGTCATGAGCTGGTGCATCAAGGCCAATAACTGCTCTTGGGGGAGCGGTTGTTGCTGGCGAAACCAGTAGCTCATCACCCCAATTAAGGCAGACAAGATAAACTCCACTACCACTTCACGTTGCACGGCATCGTAGGTAGTATGTATTTGATAGAAATGTAAAACCGTCGGTTTGATGCTGTTTTTTAATTTGGTGACAAAGGCCGGATCACCGTTTTCACCCAGTAATACCAGATAAAATTTGGCGTTTTGTTGATATAACTGCAAAAATTGTGCGATAGGCATCCCGATGGTGTAAGATTCCCCCACAAATGGCGGCAATGTATCAATGGTGGGGATGAGTGCGTCTTCGATGGCGCTGAGCACGGCTGCCACATCCGGAAAGTATTCATAAAAGGTACTGCGATTGTAGCCAGCCCGGGTGACGATTTCTTTGACCGTAATCTGGGCCAGCGGTTTTTGGCAATACAACACCCAAAACGCATCTATTAGATTTTGTTTGGTGTGGGCGGTGATGGTGGTACGTTTGGCCATGGATGCTATTCTCCTCGGCAAAATCCTACATTCTGGCAACAATTGATGGTTGATTGTCGTGATTGTATTCATTATAGTGAAAACATACGACACGGTGTTGGATTTCATGAGGAGTAGGCAGATGATTACGATACTTTGTGCCGGGTCACGGGGAGATTTCCAGCCATATATTGCCTTGGCACAAGAGCTGATGGCGCTAGGCAAAGCGGTACGGATTGCCGGTAATCGTAGTTTTGCGCAATTTATTCAAAGCTATGGCATCGAATTTTTTCCAATCAATGCCGATATGGATTCCCTAAAGGTTGATCCGCGCATGTTGCAAATGGCAGCCAGCGCCGATAACCCCTTCAAGATGTTGTTGGCCTTCAACAAAATGAAGGAATACGGCATCTACATGGTGCACGATTATTTTGCGGCGTGCGAGGGGAGTGCGCTCATCGTGTATCACCCCGGCTGTGCAATTGGCTATTTTGCGGCCCAATTGTATGGTATTCCGGCGATTTTGGCGGCACCATTCCCCATGCATCGCACCAACGAATACCTGTCGGTAGTGATGTATGGACGGGTCCCGGCCAACCGCTTTAGCAAATCATTGAGTTATACGCTGTTACAGGGCATGTTGTGGATGGCTTCGAAAGATTCAATCAAAGGCTTTTGGCAACAGAAGTTTGGGAGTGCCCCGGCTGATTTTGGCATGCCATTTGCCCGTCTTGACGCCCGTCACCCGGCAGTGATTTCGTGTAGCAATGCGGTGTTTGCGCGCCCACACGATTGGAGTGCAGATATTCACCAGCACGGTTATTGGTTTGTGCGTGAGCCGCAACTGTACGTGCCCAGCGCGGCGCTGTCAGATTTTTTGGCGCATGATACAAAGCCGATATATGTGGGATTTGGCAGTATGACGGGCTTTGGTGACCAAACGGCCTTGGGTGAAACGGTGGTACAGGCCTTGGTCAAAAGTGGCAAACGGGGTGTGGTGAGTGGGCTGGGTCAGATTGCTAATCTGCCAGAATCGATTATTGCAATAGATGCAGTGCCGCATAGTTGGCTTTTTCCACAGATGGAAGCAGTATGTCATCATGGTGGGGCGGGGACGACGGCCGCCGGCTTGCGGGCAGGCGTGCCCAACATCGTTGTGCCCTTTGCCAACGACCAATTTGCCTGGGCGCAACGGGCGACCGATTTGGGGGTGGCGCCACGGGCGATTGCCCGCAAACAGGTAACGGTGGATCGGCTCGCGCAGGCCTTTCAGCAGGTTGATAGCCCGTCATTACGCCACAACGCCACCTTGTTGGGACAACAAATTGCTCAAGAGGATGGCGCACGACGCTGTGCCGAGGTGATTGCGGCGGTGGGGTAGCACGACGGATGAAGCGTGAAGTCGGAAGGATGAAGTGCCTCACCCCCTTGCATTTATCTCGCACAGAGGGTGCAGAGGGCACGGGGGGGTATCTCGCACAGAGGACGCAGAGGGCGCAGAACGAATGTAACCACTTCCTACTTCAAGCTTCACACTTCCTACTTCGTATCTCGCACAGAGGGCACAGAGGGCGCAGAGATGTGTGTTGTGATGGCAATAAATGCCTACCGATGAGAGATACATGATGGCTCACACGGAGGCACGGAGACGCGGAGTAGTGCGGTATTTTCTGCATTTTCAATTTTCAATTCTGCATTTTCAATTTACACACGTTTGCCCGTGGGCATCACTGTTGGTGCCGTCTGGGCAAATGGTGTTTTGCCAGATGACGCCGGTCAGGTCAGCGCCGGTCAAATCAACGCCGGTCAGACTGGCACCATTGAAGTTGACACCAGCCAGCACTGCCCCACTCAGATTGGCGCCGGTCAGATTGGCGTTACTCAGATTGACCCACGACAAATTGCTCCACATCAGGGTGGCACTCGTGAAATCGGTGCCATGCAAATCGGCACCGCGGGCGTCCGCACCACGCAAATCACTGCCGGTCAAATTACTGCCGGCCAACGTGCTATAGGCGAGTTGGGCGTACATCATTTGGGCCTGACGCAAATCGGCATTTGCAAGCTGGGCATTACTGAGGTTAGCAGATGGTCCGACCAGGTAGCCTGCGGTAAGTTGCCAATTGAATGGCAACAAGACGTTGGTACCGGTGATGCCACCAGATGCTACCCCGACGAGCGAGGTGTGTTGGAAATCGGCATTGTCGAGGTTGGCCCCCGTAAAGCGCGAGCCGTCCAGCACACTATAGGCCAAATCGCTGTTGGCGAGATTGGCATTGGAGAAATCAGCGTTTGGATGATTCCCGTAGCTTAAATCACTGTCGTGCATATCGATGTTGCGAAAATCGACCCCGCTGAGATCATCATTGACCAAATCGGCGCCGATTAAATGACAGCCCACTTTGTGATAGGGGGCATGAATGGCACAGCGATTGGACAGCGTACTCTGCGTATTCATAAACACGCCAAAATTAATTGTTTGGAGATTGGCCATACTGCCGGCGGTATTACCACGGTGGGTGGTGTCATCATAGCCGAGTTCCCCAAATGTGTTTTTGCCCCAACATTTCACAGCGCTGCTATTGAGGATGACACAAGTATGAAAAATGCCGACACTGATTGCCTTGGCAGTCATGCCCGCACCGAGGTAGATTGGTTGGAGTGCCGCCATGTCACCTGTATTTTTGCCACGGCTTGTGGTGTCATCGTAGCCTAATTGGCCCCAAGAATTGTCGCCCCAACATTTGACCTGGTGATTGTCCAGCAGGGCGCAGGTAAACATTTCATTGAGGCTCAGGGCCAGGGCAGTGCGCCCTACGCCGAGGTTGACGGTGGAGAGTAATGACATGTCGCGAGGGTCATCGCCACGGGTAATGATGTCGTCATAGCCTAGTTGACCGTTGGCGTTACCGCCCCAACACTTGACCGTATTGTCGTCGAGGATGGCACAGGTATGAAATACGCTGACACTCACCGATTTGGCAGTGCGCCCTACGCCGAGGTCGACAGGGAGTAGTGTCGCCATGGTATGTCCGCTGGTGGCGGCATCACCACGGTTGATTGTGTCATCTTGGCCGAGCTGACCCGAATTATTGACGCCCCAACATTTGATGCTGTTGTTATCAAGCAGGGCACACGTATATTGTAAGCCAGCGCTGATTGCTTTGGCGGTGCGACCGGCACCCAGGTCGACGGTGGTAAGTGCGGCCATGTCGCCGGCTACACCACCGCGGTCAGTGGTATCGTCGTAGCCGAGTTGGCCATTGAGATTGTCGCCCCAACACTTGACCGTATTGTTTTCGAGGATGGCACAGGTATGGGAGCCACCGGCGCTGATTGCTTTGGCGGTATGACCAGCACCAAGGTCGATGGTGGTGAGATTGGCCATGTCGCCGGTGGCTGTGCCGATGGAGGCGATGCTATCATAACCGAGTACGCCATCGTCCCCGAGTCCCCAGCATTTGACGCGATTATCGTTGAGAATGGCGCAGGTATGCCGCAATCCGCGACTAACTGATTTGGCGTTGTTCCCCACGCCGAGGTTGACAAACGGTAATGCCAGCATATCGCCGCTCAGTTTGCCTTGGTCGGTCGTATTATCGTACCCAAGTTGGCCATCGCTATTGTCGCCCCAACATTTGAGTTTGTGATTGGCAAATAGGACACAGTTTGACTCAAGGTTTACAGAAATGCTCTTGATTGGCGCGGCACTGGCGTGAATTGTATACGGCGGCAATATGCTGGCGAATATGCCACACATCAGTAATACAAACAAGAATCTGCGCATAAAAACCCTTGCACATATGAATTAGCGTATTAATTTCATAATACACGAATTTGCGACAAAAAAATGAAAATTATGGGCATAATAATGAAGAAATTGTTAGTCTTTGTGGATCGTCGCACCGGATACAATCGTAGGTGTGAGGCATGTCCTCGCACGACCACCAATCGTCGCGGATAAATCCTATGCCCTGATTGTGGTGTGTGCACACACATCGATGCGCCGGTTACGGCATATGGGTATCGATTATCGGCGATAATAGAAGATAATACGCGATTTGACTATGAGGATTTATGCACATTCGTTCTGCCACCGCCGCCGACATGGCCGCTGTCCACGATTGTTGGCTGGCCACAGACTTCACTGATCCCAGCGAATACGCTGCCATGTTGCCGTTGGGAATTGCCCCGTGGTGGCCGCATTTGTACGCGCACGGACATCTGCTGGTGGCCGAAGCCGACGGCGTGATTGTGGGCTTGGCCGGCACCCAAACCCGCGGGCAGATTTGTTATCTGGCCGATTGTTTTGTGCGCCCCGAGTGGCAATCACACGGCATCGCCAAAGCATTGCTGGCGCAACTCCATACCGACAGCACGCTCATCCATTGCACCTTGGCGTCGGGCGATCGGCGGGCGGTGTCGCGCTATCTACGGGCGGGGATGGTACCACGCTGGCCGATGTATTTCCTCACCACAACGGACGTGACTCGTATCGTCGCACCGCAATTGACGGTGACGGTCTGTAGTGATGTAGATGATTGGATGCACCACGACCGCCAGTTTTTGGGGTTTGACCGACGCGTCGACATCGATCATTTTTTTGTAGGCAGCACGGGGGCCGTATTGCTCCAGCTCTTTGCCGGCACGCAACTGGTTGGTCAAGCGGTAGTGCAAAAGCGGCGCTATGATTTGTCGCCCCTCGACAAACGCAACATTGGTCCGGTAGCAGCCTTTGATGTGGCGCATGCGGCGGCGGTATTGCACAGCACGGTGGCGTGGGCAGTGGCCGACGGCGCGGTGAGTGCCAGTCTGCGTGTGCCGGCCGAGCACCCGGGTTTGGCCGTGTTGCTTGAATGTGGCATGCACATCAGCGACGTCGAGACGTTTTGTGCTAGCGAGGAATGGTTTGATCCGCGCTGCTATGCGCCGTCGGGGATATTGTAGCGCCGCAGTCTGCTGCGGCGCTACGGGTTGTGCGTTACGGTGTGGTACGTACCACACCGGCATATTTTTCAAAGAATGCCGACAACAAATCGACGACGCGTTGTTTTTTGGTTTCACGCATGCCACTGAAGCGCGACATGGGTGGCAAAATACTGTCGAAGTCCGTGCCGCTAGTTTTGAGGGTGCCATCGCGGAAGGCGTACTCGAGCAACTGGCGTGTCGGTGCATCCTGCAACGCCCCGGTTGCGATGAGCTGTGTCAGCTCGCGTGCCATTTCGGCTTCGACAAAGAGTGGCCACGCACTGGGGATGTCGGTGCTGGTGTTGACGGTTGCGATGAAGCTGTCGATGAGTTCTTTTTTGCTGCGTAATTGGATGCTGGCACTGATGGCTTTTTCGATGGCGCCGCGTACATCGCTATCCTGATTTTTTGTCGCTTGGAATTTTTTCACTAAATTCAAAATATAGTCGATGGTGATTTCGACCTGGCGAATCAACTCGATTTCGAAGACGACATCGTCGATAATTGACTCGCGTTCCCCGACGGTGGGCTTCGCACGATCTTGATACAAATCGATGTACATGCTCTGGTAGTTTTGCATGTCCCGCTCAGTGAGGATTTCGTTGCCGACGAACTCATCGAACGTGCGCAAAATATTCTTTTGGCGCAATATCATGCCAAACAACATGATGAACTCGTTTTGTGCTGATTCACCCACTATGTGTTGGTTGATGGGGAAGCTTGCCTCTAGTCGTGCGATGAGTTCAGCGTAGCCCGGGTATTGCTTGCCATCTTCGGTATATCCGTGGTAGTAGGCGGCGTAATCTTTGAGCAACACGATACTGCTGGCTTCTTTATTGCCGAACAAGGCGATTGCGTCTTCGGTGGCTTGTTGCAAATCGCGGAAGCAGACAATGTTGCCGAACGTTTTCACTGCATTCAAAATACGATTGGTGCGCGAAAAAGCCTGAATGAGCCCGTGCTGACGCAGATTTTTGTCGACCCATAGCGTGTTGAGTGTGGTGGCGTCGAATCCCGTCAAAAACATGTTGACGACCACCAGCAAATCGATTTGGCGGTTTTTCATGCGCATCGATATGTCTTTGTAGTAGTTCTGGAAGCGATCGGCGCTGGTGTCGAAGTTCGTTTTGAACATGCCGTTGTAGTCGCTGATGGCTGACGTCAAAAAGTCGCGCGCCGAAGGCGGAAGTTTGTCGGTGTCGAACTGCTCTTCCGGGAGGCTATCTTCGACCTCGGATTCGTTGGCGTTGTAGCTAAAAATGATGGCCACGGTCAGTGGGTCGGTACGGTCGGCCTGTTGTTTTTTGAGCTCGTTGTAGTATTGCATCGCTACCGGGATGAATGTGGCCGCCAAAATACTGTTGAAGCCAGCTAACCGTTGCCCCTGCACCGTGTAATGCGTGTTGCGCAGGGTTTTTTGGGCGAAATGGGTCAAAATGTAGCCGACCACTGCGCTGATGCGCGCGGGGTCCGCCAAGGCACGTTCGGTGTCAATGGCCGACACTTGCTTGTCGACGATGTCGGCCTTGGATTTGATGGTGTTGGCAAAGTCGACTTTGAACGGCAACACGTTTTGGTCGCTGATGGCGTCGACAATAGTGTAGGCGTGCAAGCGGTCGCCAAAGGTCTGGGTGGTGGTGGTTGGGATGGTGCTACGTCCACTCGGGGCGTTTTCGGCGAAAATCGGCGTGCCGGTAAAGCCAAACAAATAGTAGTGCTTGAACGCTTTGACGATTTTGGCATGCATCAAGCCGAATTGTGAGCGATGGCACTCGTCAAAAATAATCACGACTTTTTTCTGATATACCGGATGCTGTGCGCGAGTGTTCACGAAGCTGTCAAGCTTTTGGATGGTGGTGATGATGATGCGGGCGTTGTCGTTTTCGAGTTGTTGTTGGAGCACGCGGGTCGAGCTGTTGCTGTTGGCGGCGCCTTGTTGGAATCGGTCGTACTCGCGCATGGTCTGGTAGTCGAGGTCTTTGCGGTCGACCACAAACAGCACTTTGTCGATGTGGGGTAGCGCCGCCGCGAGTTGGGCGGTTTTGAACGATGTCAGTGTTTTGCCGCTGCCGGTGGTATGCCAGATATAGCCACCAGCTTGGCGGGTGCCGCTCTGTTTGTAGTTGTGGGCGACGTCGATGCGTGACAAAATACGCTCGGTAGCGGCAATTTGGTAGGGACGCATCACCAACAACAGTTCCTCGCTGGTGTAGACGCAATATTTGGTGAGCACATTCAAAATAGTATGTTTGGTCAACAGCGTGCGCGTCACGTCCATCAAATCCATGATCTGTTTGTTGGTGGCGTCGGCCCAAAACGAGGTGAACTCGAAGCTATTGCTGGTTTTTTTGCTCTGGGCATGTGCGCTGGCAGTGGCTTCTTTGATATGGCTGACGCGGGTCGTGTTGGAATAGTATTTGGTGCGTGTGCCATTCGAGATGATAAAGAGTTGTACATATTGGAACAATCCGCTGGCCGCCCAGAAGCTGTCGCGCTGGTAGCGTTTGATCTGGTTGAAGGCCTCGCGGATGGCCACTCCGCGCCGTTTGAGTTCGGCGTGGATGAGGGGCAAGCCGTTGACGAGGATGGTCACGTCGTAGCGGTTTTGGTGCGTACCGGCAGATTTGCTGTATTGGTTGATGACTTGTAGTCGGTTGTTGTGGATGTGCTTTTTGTCGATGAGCAGGATGTTTTTGCTACTGCCGTCGTCGCGCTGGAGCACTTGGATGTGGTCGGTCTGGATTTTGCGCGTTTTGTCGGTGATGCCCTCGTTGGGATTGGCGATACAGGTGGCATAAAAGCGTTGCCATTCGCTGTCGCTGAAGCTGTAGTCGTTGAGGCGTGCCAGTTGGCTACGCAGATTGGCGACGAGGGCGGCTTCATCGCGCAGGGGGAGTCGCTCGTAGCCCTGCGCCACCAGTAGGGCGATGAATTCGCGTTCGAGGTCGGCTTCGGTCTGATAGCGGGCGTGGGTCTGGTAGTACTCCGTGTATTCGGCGACGACGGTGCTTTCGTTGGTGGTGGCGACGAGGTTGTAGTTAGTCATGCACTTTTCTCACGGAAGGTCAGCAAGTGGTCGCGGTAGTAGGCGTACTGTTGCTGACGGGCGGCTATTTCGGCAGGTAAGCCTTGGGTTAGGTCACTGGTGAGGGCGTCGAAGCGGTCGAGGATGGCCACGATGGCGTGTTGTGTTTCGAGTGAAGGAATGGGAATTACAACTTTCTCCATCTTCTTTTTCGATACATTAAAACGCGTCACACCACTGGCTGTGAGCTTTATTTGTTGTCTGATGTATTTTGAACGAAAGAGAAATTTTGCAAATTCCGGTAACAAAATGCTCATATCGTAAAGTCGAAATCCAAAGGAAAAACTATTCAGGTACACAGGTTCATCATAGTGAGTTGTCACGACACAAGACATACCACATTCATCAGGAGTTTCTGATGAACCTGTAAAAAGAATATCTCCGTAACGTATCGATTTTTGTTTTTCGTTTGGTGCTATTTTTACCTTTGGTAATTTGTCGTAAACGAGAGCGAGATTGCTGAAAATGCTCATGTATGATGCAAAAAAAGCATTTCCACCCGAGAAATCTTCTTTGGATTTTCCACTTAAGCCGCCGTAGAATTCTCCAATCTCACCCATTGGATACCACCGAATCTCCGTCCGTCCGTCCGTCCGTCCGTCCGTCCGTCCGTCCGTCCGTCCGTCCGTCC
>JBBAWW010000106.1:0-2976 GCA_040397035.1 Roseiflexaceae bacterium
TCGATGCATATCTGTCGTTGCGAGATGTCAGTAATCTCACGCGGAGGCACGGAGGACACAGAGATTGTGGCACGTATGTGGTAGTCGATGCATATCTGTCGTTGCGAGATGTCAGTAATCTCACGCGGAGGCACGGAGGACACAGAGATTGTGGCACGTATGTGGTAGTCGATGCATATCTGTCGTTGCGAGATGGCAGTTGTCTCACGCGGAGGCGCGGAGGACACAGAGATTGTGGCACGTATGTGGTGTCGATGCATGTCTGTCGTTGCGAGATGATGGTTGTCTCACGCGGAGGCGCGGAGTCGCGGAGGGCAGGTGCGCCCCTACCCAGTCTCAATTTTGCATTAAATAAGGTGTGATTCGATGAAAAGGATGGCTTCTTGGCGATTTTGCACGTGGAGCTTTGAAAAAATAGTCACTAAGTGATTTCTGATGGTGCCGGCTTGGACTCCCAACTGCTCAGCGATTTCGGTATTTGAAAGGCGTTTGGCCAAAAATTTGGCGATTTGTTGTTCGGTGCGGGTCAAGTCGTAAGTCTGAAAAAAGAGTGGATTGAGCGATTTTTTGCTGAGGTCGATGTTTTGTTGTAAAAAAACCGCGAGCTTGGTGGCAATATTGGCGGGCATCACAAACGTGCCATTAATGGCATCGCGAATGTACTGGTTTAAATAGTCAAACGTAGCAGTTTTGAGCAGGTAGCTGCGTGCGCCGCGGGCTAACCCTTCGATGATGTAGTGTTCTTCGTCGAAGGAGGTAAGCAAGATGACAATAATCGCGGGGTATAGTTTGCGTATTTGTTGGAGGCAATCGATCCCACTCATGTGGGGCATCTGGATGTCGAGCAAGACGACATCGATTTGATTGTGTGGCAAGAATGCCAAGGCTTCTTGCCCGTTACGGACCCCGGCCACGACCAGTTGATCACGCTGTTGTAGGATGACTTTCTCTAGCGTAAACAGAATCAGCGGGTCATCGTCGACGAGCAGAATGCGAATCGGGTGAGATTGATTCATCGGTGACCTGTGTAAGGGAAAATCCACTTCCTATTATCACCCAATATGGAGAAAATGTAAAAATCTGCTTCATTCTCCCTGAGTCATTCCATGCCGGGTGCCGGCACATTGAGACGCCAAAAAACGCCTCTGCGTCCGCTGTGCCCTCTGTGCGAGAAAAAAAGTAGGAAGCGTAAAGTCGGAAGTATGAAGTGAAGTTGGAAGTATGACGGAGCGACACTTTATACAGCGTCGCTCCGTCTTTCCTATGCGAGACAATGAATTGGAAATGCTTCTGCGTCCGCTGTGCCCTCTGTGCGAGAAAAATAATGATCCATGTCCGCTGCGCCCTCTGTGCGAGAAAAATAAAGTAGGAAGCATCAAGTCGGAAGTATGAAGTGACGTCGGAAGTCAACGCGTAAGGGCGATTACTCCACGGCGTACACGCAACGATTTTTACAACACGCACATGTCAACTCGCCGTAGCCAATCGCCCCGTAATTGGCAAAAAAGCAAAAATCAGTGCAATATTGGCAAAAATCAGTACATTTTGTCATGGGTCAAAATGTAGATCACGTGATATTGTTTGATAAAGCCTACACAATCAAATAAATCAGCGTAAGTGTTTTTGGGATGGTGTTGAGATCTCGATGTGAAAGAGGAGCAGTTCCAATGAAAAACATTCTCGTAATTCTGAGTACCGTGTTCATGCTCTGTGTGGGTATGACTGTCACCCCACCCCAAGTCGCCCATGCACTAAGTTCAGACTGTACTGCCCTTGAAACTGGGGCTGATTTGAGCGGGTGCGATCTCACCGATGCCGATCTCACCGATGCCGATCTCACCGATGCTAATCTCACCAGTGCCAATCTCACCAATGCCAATCTCTTTGGTGCCAATCTCGCCAATGCCAATCTCACCAATGCCGATCTCACCAATGCCGATCTCACCAATGCCGATCTCACCAATGCCGTTCTCGCAGGTGCCACTTTAACGGGTGTCTCGTCTGGATATATTTCAGGCAGCCCCCAGTCCCTTCCGAATAGTAACTGGAGTCTTATTAAAGGCTATCTGATTGGACCAGGAGCTAATCTCGGTGATGCCAATCTCGATAATGCCACACTCACCAATGCCAATCTCACCGGTGCCGATCTCAGTGATGCCGACCTCAACGAAACCATTCTCGATGGTGCCAATCTCACCGGTGCCGATCTCAGTGGTGCCGACCTCAACGATGCTTATCTCGGTGAGGCTAATCTCACCAATGCCAATCTCACCGGTGCTAATCTCACCCGTGCTTATCTCGGTGAGGCTAATCTCACCAATGCCAATCTGACCGATGCCACACTCACCGGTGTTACCTCTGGTGGGATTACTGGGACGCCCTTCGCACTACCAACTGGCTGGACTTTAGATTTTGGCCTTCTTCGTGGACCCCCAGACTGTGCTGCCCGTGGAGGAAGTGTTAATTTGAGAGGGTGCGATCTCACCGGTGCCAGTCTCACCGATGCTAATCTCATCAATGCTAATCTCACCAATGCTAATCTCACCGGTGCTAATCTCACCAGTGCCAATCTCACCAATGCTAATCTCACCGGTGCTAATCTCACCGGTGCCACACTCACCGATGCCAATCTCAGCTATGCAGGCCTCACCAGTGCCACACTCACCGGTGCCACACTCACCGGTGCCGACCTCACCAATGCTAATCTCACCGGTGCTAATCTCACCGGTGCTAATCTCACCGGTGCCGACCTCACCAATGCTAATCTCACCGGTGCTAATCTCACCGGTGCCACACTCACCGGTGCCGACCTCACCAATGCCAATCTCACCGGTGCCAATCTCACCGGTGCTATTCTCACCGATGCCGATCTTACCGATAAGAGTATAACGTGGAGTAATACTACGTGTCCCAATGGCACAAACAGTGACACAAACGACATAAACGGTTTTACTGCATGTGCTGCGTCACTTCCCA
>JBBAWW010000106.1:3076-11485 GCA_040397035.1 Roseiflexaceae bacterium
CACCCACGCCGACGACCACACCCACGCCGACGACCACCACCACGCCGACGACCACACCCACGCCGACGACCACACCCACGCCGACGACCACACCCACGCCGACGACCACCACCACGCCGACGACCACCACGACGCCGACGACCACCACGACGCCGACCCCAACTCCCACTACATCCAACCAATGTAGTCTGAGCGGTAATCACTCCAGTGGCTGTACGTTAATCGGGGCCGACCTGAGTGGTCGTGATTCGGGCGGTGCCGACTTTAGTGGTATCGATTTGCACGATGCCGATTTGAGCCTTGGCAATCATAGCAATACCAATATGTCGAATGCCAACCTTAGCCGCGCCAACTTTGCCTATAGTGTGCTGGACGGTACGCGCTTCACCGGCGCCAACCTCGATGGTGCCAATCTGCAAAACACCTCGCTGATCGGTGTATCATCGGGCGGTATTACCGGCACCAACATTTTGTTGCCCCTGGCGTGGCAATTGACGGGTGGTTACTTGGTTGGGCCATCTGCTGACCTGAGTAATGCGCAACTGCCCAACGCTGATTTGCACCAGGCCCAAATGATGTACGCCCAGCTCTTGTATGGCAATCTAGCCGGCAGTAATCTGGCGGGCATTGATTTGCGTGGTGCTGACGTCCGCGGTGCCAATTTGAACGGTACTGATTTGACCGGTGCTACGCTGATGTGGAGCAATTTGTCGTGGGCCAATCTGAGTAATGCCAACCTGGCTGGCGCCAATTTGAGTGGGGCGATGCTGGCCGGCGTCAACTTTCATGGCGCCAATCTAACCGGGGTTGATTTGACGGGGGCTGATCTGACGGGTGTCATCTGGCAAGATACGATTTGTCCAGACGGCACAAATAGCGATAGCCATGGACAAACCTGTGTGAATTGAAAATTGAAAATTGAAAATTGAGAATGCAAAGAGATGCAAGGGACACACGACAATATTTCGTGTGTCCCTTGCGTCATGCCATGCAATTCATTGCGCTGCAGCAGGCTGCTTTGTGAGCCGCAGCAGGCTGCGGCTGTACGTAGGGCGCATGGAGGGATTTGGGGTGCAAGGCATGCCATGCACGTGCGATTTGGGGTGCGCGGAAGAGCCGCAGCAGGCTGCTGCGGCGCGAGCCAAATCAGCTCCCCTGCCCGACCTTGACGGGCCGGCCTTCGTGCATGCTCTGGGCGGCAGCGACCGCCACCCGCAGGCTCTTGGCCGCTTCGGCGATATCCGGGCGGGGCGTGGTGCCGTCCCGCAGGCAATCAAAAAAGTAGCGCAATTCCGTACGGTAGGCCTCGGTGAAGCCCGCGCCGTGCGATATCACCGGCGATGCCGCGCCGTTGGCATTGCTGGGGGGGGAGTTGGGGAAGGCCACAAACGCCCGCTCTTTGCTGCCCATGATTTCGGTGCGGATGTCGGATCCCCACGCCGTGCGCCGCCCACCCTCAATCACCCCCAACGCTCCGTTGGCAAAGCGCAACATGACGGTGATGGTGTCCACATCGCCGGCCTCGATGAAGCCCGGGTCGACCAGCACCGCCCCATACGCCATCACCTCGTCGACATCCCCCACAAAGTAGGTGGCCAAGTCGAAGTCGTGGATAATCATGTCGATGCAGATGCCCCCACTGGTTTTGATAAACGCCAGACTGGGCGGGCTGTGGTCGATGCTTTTGGAATTCCAGCGCTCGATCTCGCCCAGTTCGCCGGCGTCAAGCCGCTGTTTGGCCAGCTGGTAGCGCGCATCAAAGCGCCGCATATAGCCAATCATCACCGGTACATGGGGGTAATCAACCATAAAGGTCGTCAAATCGTCGACGTCTGCCAACGACAGCGCCACTGGTTTTTCGCACCAAACTGGTTTGCCAGACTGCACTGCTGCCTTGATGAGGGCGGGGTGCGTGCCGGTAGGGGTACAAATCATCACCGCGTCGACGTCGTCGGCTACAATGGCCGCCATGATGTCGCTGGTGTGGCGGGGGGCGTTGACGATGGCAGCACCCCGGGCCGCCATGTCGGCGTTGGTGTCGGCCACCACCTGCACGGTGACGCCGGGGATGGTGTTGAGGTTGGTGAGGTGCATTTGGCCGATGCGGCCCGCCCCCAAAAACGCCACGCGGAATGTCTGCATGACAATCCCTTTCGGTTTACTCTGCGCTGGCACTGATTTCGGCTAATTTGACGGGGCGCCCGGTGCGGTAACTCTGCCAGGCGGCCAGCCCGGCAAGCAAGGCCTTGCGGGCATCGCTGCCGCTGGCCAGCACCGGCGTGCCAGTGGTGACGGCCACCACAAAGGCTTCGATTTCGGCGGCATAGGCTTCGATATAGCGCTGCATAAAGAAATTGAACGGCAAATCGCGTTGCACTGCACTGGCCGTGCTCAAGGTGGTGTTGTTGGGGTAGTTGTTGTCGGTTTGGATGCTACCGGCACTGCCAAACACCTCGGCCCGTTGGTCGTAGCCGTAGGCGGCTTGGCGACAGTTGTCGATGGTGCCGATAACCCCGTTTTCAAAGCGCAGCATGGTCACGTGGGTATCGATGTCACCCGCTTCGCCGATGGCGGGGTCGACGGTCACGCCCCCTTGTACATAGACTTCGCTGATATCACTGCCAATCAAAAACCGGGCCACATCCCAGTCGTGAATCGTCATATCGAGAAAAATCCCCCCCGATACCTTGATATAACTAATCGGCGGCGGCGCCGGGTCGCGACTCACAATATGCACGATTTTGGGGGTGCCGATGGCGCCGCTGGCCACGGCTTGTTGCATGCGCCCGAAATTGGCGTCGAAGCGCCGGTTGAAGCCGATTTGTAAAGTGACGCCAGCTGCCGCCACGGCGGCTAGGGCGCGGTCGGTTTGCGCCAAATCAAGCGCTACTGGTTTTTCACAAAAAATATGCTTGCTGTGTTGAGCCGCCGCAATGATATAGTCGGCGTGGGTGTCGGTAGGGGTGCAAATCAGCACCGCATCGATGCTGGGGTCAGCAATCAGCGCCATACAATCGGTGCTGACGGTGGTGATGCCGTAGCACTCGGCCAATTGTTGGGCCGCTGCTGGCATGGGGTCGGCGATGGCCACTAGTTGAGCGCCGCTGACCCGTTGCACAATGGTGCGGGCATGGACTTGGCCGATGCGACCGGCGCCGAGCAAGGCAATCCGCAGGGGTTTCATAGTGCTCCTTTTGGTGAAAAAACAGGGGGGCGCGGTCGGTGAATTAGAGATAATCACGTTCGGTGGCGCGCATTTCGGCCCATTCGCGCCGTTTGGCTTGTACGCTGGGGCTGTCGCTGACTTCGGCGGGGGGCACATCCCACCAGCTTTCGTAGCCAGCCACGCCTTGGTAGCGGTCGTTGCGGATGTAGATGACGGTGGTGTTGTGGTTGGCACGGGCCTGGGCAATTGCCTTGGTCAAATCAAGATAGCCATCGCATTCAATCACATCGGCGCCGAGGCTACGGGCATTGCCGGCCAAATCAATGGGCAGGCGCACCACATCGTTGCCGTCGGCATCGCTAGGGAGCATGTTTTGTTGGGGGTAGGCATAGCGCGTCCCAAAGCCCTCTTGGCCCAGCGAGCGACTCAGACCGCCGATGCTTTTGTAGCCGTCGTTGTCGATCAGTACTACGATGAGTTTGCGATCTTCTTGGATGGCAGTCACCAGCTCGGTCGACATCATCAACCAGCTGCCATCTCCTACCATCACATAGACTTCGCGCTCGGGGGCAGCCATTTTGATGCCTAGTCCACCGGCCACTTCGTAGCCCATGCAGCTGTTGCCGTATTCGAGGTGGTAGTTTTTGGGATGTCGGGTGCGCCACAGTTTGTGCAAATCGCCGGGCAGACTGCCGGCGGCACACACCATGATGGCGCCCGGGTCGCTGAGCTCATTGACGGCGCCGATGATTTCGCCTTGGCTCGGCAAGGGCGTCAAGCGGATGTCGTAGATGCGTTGCACTTCGGCGTCCCATTCGGCTTGGAGCTGGCTGGCTTCGGCGCGGTAGCTAGGATCGACCTGGTAGCTGGCTAGGGCCGCCTGCAACTCGATGAGCGCCTCGCGGGCATCACCTTGCACCATGGTGGCCAAATGTTTGGCGGCGTCGAATTCACAGACGTTGATGTTGATGAAGTGCACGTTGGGGTGCTGGAAGGCGGTTTTGGAGGCGGTGGTAAAGTCACCGTAGCGCGTACCAATGCCGATAATCACGTCGGCATCACGAGCGATGCGGTTGGCCGCCAAGGTGCCGGTGGCGCCGATGGCGCCGAGGTTGAGCGGATTGTCGTAGCGCAGGCTACCTTTGCCGGCCATGGTCTCGCCCACAGGGATACCGGTGGCCGCCACAAATTCGCTTAGTGCCGCCGTGGCATCACTATAAATCACGCCACCGCCGGCGATAATCAAGGGCCGCTGAGCGTTTTTGATTAATGTGGCTGCCCGGGTAATTGCATGCCGGTCGGGCCGGATGCGGGCGATGTGCCAGACCCTTTTTTCAAATAAGGCACTGTTATAATCAAAGGCTTCGGTCTGGACATCTTGGGGGAGACATAACGTGACGGCGCCGGTATTGGCCGGGCTAGTCAACGTGCGCATCGCTTCGAGCAGGGCGCTAGGGAGCTGGTCGGGGCGATTGATGCGGTCCCAATAGCGACTGACTGGCTTGAAGCAGTCGTTGACCGACATGTCGCGGCTCTGTTGCCATTCGAGTTGCTGGAGCACGGGATCGACGTTGCGCCGCGCAAAAATATCTCCCGGCAAAAGCAGCACCGGCAAGCGATTGATAGTAGCAGTGGCGGCGCCGGTCACCATGTTGGTGGCGCCTGGTCCAATCGAGGTGGTGCAGGCCAGTATTTGTAGGCGATTGGCGGTTTTGGCGAAGGCGGTGGCGGCGTGCACCATCCCTTGTTCGTTGCGGGCTTGGTAGTAGCGCAAGGCCGGGATTTGTTGTAGCGCTTGCCCCATTCCCGATATGTTGCCATGCCCGAAAATACCAAAACAGCCGGCAAAGAATTGCTGCTCGACGCCGTCACGGGTGACATATTGGTGCGTCAAAAAAGTAACTAGGGCCTGGGCCATGGTCAGGCGTGTGGTAGCCATAAACTGAATCCTCCCTTTTACAAACCGCCGTACGGTGCTACAAATGCCTGCATTTGGTCGTAGCTGGGCATGAAGTTGGCACAGCCGTGTTTGGTGACGACGATGGCGCCACAGGCATTGCCCAAACGAGCGGTGGTGTACCAATCCCAGTTGCGGGCCAAGCCATAGATGACACCGCCGGCATAGGCATCACCGGCACCGAGGATGTTGTAGACCTCCACGGCGAAGCCTGGGGCGTCGATGCGGGTGATTGCATCGCCCTCAATGACGTGGACGCGTGAGCCGGTTGCACCGCGCTTTTGGAAGAGTACCGTCGGCCCCATCTGCAAAATCGTGTCGATGGCGGCGTCGACATCACCGCTGACGCGGGCGTCGGAGACTTGGGAGTGCGTCAAGCGCACGTCGGCGTGTTCGCCCATCATCATGGCGTTGATTTCGTCTTCGGTGCCCAGCACGATATCGACCGAGCGCAACAACGAGCGCAAGGTCACCCCAAAAGCCCGTGGGTCGTGCCATTGATCGGGGCGGAAGTCGATGTCGAGCACCACTTTGGTGCCGTGGCGTTGGGCGTATTCGGCCGCAAACAGACTAGCACTACGGGATGGTTCTTTGCAGAGCCCTGTCCCACTCAATAGCAAATATTTGGCATCTTTGATGGGGCTGGCCAACACATCGTCGATGGTCAGCTCGATATCGGCACAATTATCGCGGTAGTAGGTCAACGGGAATTTGTCGGGGGGCTCGATGCCCAGCACCACCGCACTCGAACGCTTGCCCGGTTTGCGGGGGGTGGCGCTGGTGTCGATACCCTCTTTGTGACAAAAATTGAGGATGAAATCGCCTACTTGGTCGGCGCCCACCGCCGTCAACAAGGCGGTGCGGGCACCGAGGCGCTGGGCGGCCACGCTGATATTGGTGGGGCAGCCGCCCACATAGGCGGCGAAGCTGGTGATGTCGACAAAGGCCGCCCCCACGTCATTGGCATACAGGTCGATGGAAGAGCGCCCCATGGCGAGGAGGTCATAGGTTTTGGTCATGGTGTGCTCCCATAAAAGTGCTGGCAATGTCGATTCACCGCCAGCACCGGAATTTTTTTTATTGCCCTTGGGGGTAAATCGGGATGCGCGGGTCGAGCCCTTGGTAGTGGTTTTTGACCCAAGTATGTTTGGGGTCATCGATGTTGGCCAACGATTGGGCGCTGCCGGCCAACACGTTGAGGTAATAGGTGGTGTAGCCGGGGGCACTGGTGACGGGGTGGTAGCCTTCGGGGATGAGCACCACGTGGTTGGGGCGGGCTACGACGACCGCGTCGATGGGGCTGCCGGCTTGGTGGATGGGGGAGTCGGCGTCGGTATAGACATGTTGAAAGGCGAAGCCGTCGGGTTTGTCGTGCTTATAAAAGTAAATTTCTTCGAGGTCGGCTTCGAGGATGGTGCCATCGGCGGCGGTGCGGTGGATGTCGTGCTTGTGGGGCGGGTAGCTCGACCAGCTCCCCGCTGGCGTATAGACTTCCACAATCACCAAGCGCTCACACGGGAATCCCGGGGGCATCAATTGGTTGATTTGGCGGGTGGCATTGTCGCCACCACGGATTTCTTGGGCCACAGTGGCGGGGGTGACCAGCACCGGGGCGAAATCTTTGCTGGCTTTGACCCAGGTCACGGCAAATTCGGCATCGCTACTGGCGGTGACGGTCAAACTGGTGTGGCGGGACAAGTAGAGCACATAGGCGGCGCCGGCAAAGACATGCGCCCGTCCCCCCATCTGCCAGGTGCCACGATTGCTGGCCACCGTGATGGTGCCACTCAGGACGATTAGGGCGAATTCGTGATCGCTTGTGTCGAAGCGCCAATCGGCGCCGGTGCTCAGTTGGCGCACTTGGAAGTTGATGTGTTCCCATTGGGCCAAGGCGGGGGTGACTTCGACGACGACATGGGGATCGCTGGAATTCCCGGGGGCGACCAGCAAGTTGGCGGCGGTGTACTGCGGTGTCATTGCGCTGTTCCTTTCGGTGCAGGTGCGCTACTTTGGCGCACCACTAACGTGGGTGTCAGGATGGTATCGATGGTGGGTTGACCAGCCAGCACTGCCAAGAGCAGCTGCATGGCGGTTTCGCCGAGGGCGACTTTGGGTTGGGCGATGGTGGTGAGGGCCGGCATGCTAAATTGGGCCATGGCCACATCATCGAAGCCCACAATACTGAGCTGCGCTGGTACATCAATCCCTACGGAGCGACAATAGGTCAATGCCCCGAGGGCGATGCTGTCGTTGTAACAAAACAGTGCCGTGGTCTGGGTGTAGTCAATCGCACGCGCCAACTCATAGCCAATGCGCAAATCATCTTCGAGGCTGGGGCTATGGTGGGTGATGAGCGCATTCGCGGGTAATCCGTAGCCTCGCAACGTAGCGGCAAACCCTAGGCTACGCATCTGGTTCGAGGCCGGGCGTTTGGTCGACCCTAGGTAGGCGAGGTGACGATGCCCGAGTGCCCACAAGTGCTGGGCGGCCAGTACCCCGCCGGCGTAATTGTCGATGCCGACGGCATGGAAGCCCGGGTAGGCGTGGTCGGCCTGACTATTGAGGAACACGGTAGGGACTTTGATGCGGGCTAGCCGTACAATCTGGGCATCACCCAACTGCGAATCCCCCACGATAATCCCGTCGACCCAGCGCTGGTGAAAGACTTCAATCACCGCCAACTGCCGGCTCGGGTCGTATTGCGACGCACTCAAAAACAAGGCCTTTTGATTGCGCATGCTGACCGCCTCGACCCCTTTGACCACCTCGCCCCAAAACGGATCGGCCACATCGGTGACGACCAGCCCAATCGTGTTGGTTTGGCGTTGTCGCAGACTCTGGGCGATGGCGTTGGGCGTATAGCCGAGCTCAGTGGCGATTTGCAGGATTTGCGTGCGTACTGCCAGGCTGATTCGTTTGTTGCCCCGTAAGGCCCGCGAAACCGTCGAATGGGATACCTCGGCGTGGCGGGCGATATCTTCAATTGAAACACGCCGCATCTGCGCCTCCCACCCGATTGTGTTGATTGCGCACACGTGTGCACGGTTATGGCTTGGCGATATGATAAAAAATAATTGGTGGGTTGTCAAGTATGAGGCTATGCCACGCGCATTCCATGCCGCAGCAGGCTGCTAGAGCCGCAGCAGGCTGCTTCTGTACGTAGGGCGCATGGAGGGATTGGGGGTGCACGGCATGCCATGCACGTGCGATTGTGCAGGTGCGCGGAAGAGCCGCAGCAGGCTGTGAAATATACTGAGTTTGATGGACACTAGTTATACTTGCAGTA
>JBBAWW010000107.1:0-11234 GCA_040397035.1 Roseiflexaceae bacterium
CTGTCAACAGCTCCTGCATCATGGCCTGTTTGAGGGCCCGGGTCTTGGTGCGGCGCTGCTCCAATGCCACTAGCTCGGCGTCCATGTCGGACAGCACGGCGGCGATGGCGATTTGTTCGGGGAGAGGGGGGAATCGGACTTGATATGCGATAAGCTGGGTTTTCCCGATTTCGAGAAAAGTGCTGCCACCACAAAGGCTAATGAATCCCTGCTTCTGCGTTCCGAGAATGTAATATAAAAATCCTACATCGGTCGTTGTAAATGGAATGAAATTTTTGAAGCCTTGATTAGTTGAAACTGGAACTGCGTTGATGGCGCACTCTCCGATTGTGGCTCGTGTTGTCATGATGACAGATTGTGCAGGAATCATCTCCGCCGAACTTGCTTTGAGTCCGAGTTGTGTAATCTTTCGTGCGGTCTCGCCCAGATATTTGTTTCCGTGGAGCGCAGTGATGTCAGTGGGTGTACACCAAGGTATGTCGCCATCCCAGAAACGCGGTTCGCTGGTACTTGGCGTACCTCCACTACGAATCTCTGCCACCTCCCCCAACCGCTTCACCTCCCACGCGCCATCGAACCCGGGCAGGCGGGTCTGGCCGGTCAGTAGCTGTTGCATGGCGGCCTGCTTGAGGTCGCGCTTCTTGGTGATGAGGCGCTCGAGGCCGCCCAGCAATGCATCCACGTCGCTCAAGGCCGTCGCGATGGCGCGTTGTTCGGGGAGGGGGGGGAGGGGGATTTGAAATGAGTTGAGACTTTTGTTTGTAATTTGATTGATAGTCGCACCCAAATGCTCATCTATTTGTTTTTTTAGAATTGACGATTGTAGTAAATAATTAACCAGAATACCGATTTTACTCCGGTATACTGACATAAATGCTCCAAATGTCATTCCAATAGCTTTATCATCAAGAAATACTGCTTTGCCAATTAATGCACGACTTCCATTCCTTACACAAATAAGCACATCACCAGGCTGAATCATTATTCGATCCGGAATGCGAGCATTAACGAAAACGTTATCATCAAATGACAGTGAATCGTTTTGGATATTAGACGACCTAAGAACAAGAATTCCTTGATCGCTGATATCTAGAGGATTATATGTAAGTCCAATGAGCGATTCGCCAACCTCTCCCAACTTTTTCACCTCCCACTCCTCCGGAATCACCCCCACCTCGGTCTGTTTATAGCCTGGTTTCATGATGCGTCCTCCGTTGCTAAATCCACGGACAACTCCGCCTCGATCGTCTCGATGCTGGGCAGGCTGGAGGCGAGTTCGGCGGGGAGGGCGCGGGTGAGTTCGTAGTCGGCTACGCCGATGGGCTTGTGGATGTCTTTGAGCGAGTATTCGGCGAGGATGCGGTCTTTGGTTTGGCAAAGAATCAGTCCAATGGTGGGGGCATCGCCGGCGTGGCGGAGTTGAGCGTCCACCGCCGAGCAGTAGAAATTCATTTTGCCGGCATACTCAGGCTTGAAGTCGCCTTTTTTTAAATCCACAACGACGAAGCAGCGCAGGTGTAGATGGTAGAAAAGCAGGTCGAGGTAAAACTCGCGGTCGCTGACGGTGAGCGGGTATTGGCGACCAACGAAGGCAAAGCCGCGACCGAGTTCGAGCAGGAATTTCTGGATGTGGGCGACGAGGCCAGTCTCTAGTTCGCGCTCTTGGAAGGGCTCGGTGAGGGTGAGGAAGTCGAAGAGGTAGGGGTCCTTGAGCAGGCTCTGAGCGAGTTCGGCGTGAATGCTGGGCAGCATGGTGGTAAAGTTCGTGATGGCGGCCCCTTGGCGTTCGTGGGCGTGGTTTTTGATTTGCAGGATGAGCGTGTCGCGGGTCCAGCCCTGCGCCAGCGTCTGGCAAGCATACCAGAGGCGCGTGGGTAGGTCTTTGAGTTTCTGGATGAGGATGACATTGTGCGCCCAACTCATGGCAAGCACCGCCTGCTGGAGGGTGTGCAACTGTGCCGTAGCCTGGGGCTCCATTGGAGTGCGTGCGGGTAATTGGGCAACGGACGGTTGCCCAATTGAGTGGGGCGGATTTTTGCTGGAGATTTGAGCAATGGACAGTTGCTCCATTTCGAAGGGGTCGGGGTAGGTTTTGAAAAATTGCACCATCAGTTTGATGTTCCGCTCGGAGAATCCCTTTTCCGCGGGGAGTTCATTTTTCAAATCCGTTGCGAGCCGAGGGATGACGCCTGCGCCCCAGCCTTCGTGTTCCTGTTTCGCGGCGATTAGGCGACCGATGTCCCAATAGAGGTGAATCATCTCGGCGTTCGCCGAGCGGGCGGCGCGGTACTGGGCGGCGCGGATACGGGTTTTGATGTCGGCGAGAAGATCGCGGTAGATGGTGATTTGTTGATTCACAACGCCCCTCCCATGCTGTTGCGCTGTACATCCCAGCGAGCGCCGTCGGTGACCCGCAAGCGGCTGTAACTGGTATGCCGTTGATGTGGGGTGGGTCTGTTCATGATTGCCCCTCAATCTGGCTGGTAATGCGCGCCAATTGGGCGATCAGCTCTGCTTTGGATGGCAAGTAAAGCTGGTATTTGCTGGCAAATATGTTGGCGTCAGCTGGCAAGGTGAGTTCGACGAGGGCGTCGTTTTTGCGATGACAAAGCAAAATACCAATCGTTGGCAGCTCTTCGGGTAGCTTGACGTGGCGGTCAAAGTAGTTCACATACATCTGCATTTGGCCGAGGTCTTGGTGGCTGAGTTTGTCGCGCTTCAGATCAACCAGCACATAACAACGCAACAGCCGGTTATAAAAGACCAAGTCTACCCGGAAATGGTCGTTGTCAAAGGTGAAGCGCTTTTGGCGGGCTTCAAACAAAAACCCTTTGCCGAGTTCGAGCAGGAATGATTCGAGCTGGCTGATGATGGCGGATTCGAGGTCGTCTTCGGAATAGTGTGGTCGATCGGCGAGGCCGAGGAATTCAAGCACCACGGGGTCTTTGATGAGGTCAGCGGCTTTCTCGACGATTTGCCCAGCGCTGGCGAGGCGCCGGATGCCGGCGGGGTCGCGACTCAGTGCCAAGCGTTGGTACAAGCTACTGGCGATTTGGCGTTGCAACTCGCGTACGCCCCATTGATTTGTGGTGGCTTCAATCTCATAAAAGCGGCGTTCGCCATCATCTGCAAGGGTGAGGAGCTCGACATAGTGCGACCAGCCCAGCGTGAAGCGCTGTGCGAGGGCTTCGTGCAGGGCGGTCATTTGCACTGACGGGATGATTTCGGGGGATGGGAATTGGTCAGACGGCGTCTGACTAATGGTGCGGAAGGTGAGATAAAACTGCCGAGTAAGCTTCAGATTTGTGGCTGAGACGCCTTTGATGGCGTGCGCTTTGAGCTGTTCAGCGAGCGCCACCAGCATGCGTTGACCATAGGTAGCCCGATCGGCTCCGTGCTGTTCAAACTCGACGATGTAGTAGCCAAATAGCCAATTTCTTACCACTAGTGCCACGTCTACAGTACGCACTGCCTGTTGCTGAAGTGCGACATGTATTTGCTGGCAGCGCGCAACAAGTTGGGCAAAGCGCAGCGGTTCGTTCATCGCACCACTCCCATGGCTGCGAGATGGCGGGCAACCTTGGCTTCCAACATGGCCACTTCGTCGCTGAGCTGTGGCAGCGGCGTGGCGTAGCGTTCGACTAGGAGCCGGATGCGGCCGGTCAGCGTCTGCGAGACGCGGTCGAGTTCGCCTTGTACGGCGGCTGAAAGGGTAGCCAGCCATTTGTCGGTGACCACCAGCGTCTTGATTTCGTCTTCGCTGAGGGTGGGGTATTTGGTGGCGATTTTGGCTTCGAGGTCGTCTTGGGCGGCTTTGAGGCGGGCTTTAATGTCGGCTTGTTGGTTGAGCAATGCGTTGTAGGCCTGTAGTGCCTGGCGTTCCTCGGTATAGTCATTGTCCCAGCCGATCTCTAGCAGGCGGGTTTTGATGGCCTTGGGAGTGATTCTTTGTTTGTCACCTTCGCCTTCGACGACTTCGGTCAGCAGTCCATCTTCGCCGCTCTGTTCCTCGCGGGTTTCGTCGAGTTGTTGGTCGAGGCTAGCCAGCTCGGCTTCGAGGCTGGCGATGGTGTCGTTTTGGGTAGCAAAAAAGCGGGCCACGAGTAACGCGGCGGGTACGAGGTCGGATTTGTAGCGGCGTTTGCCGATTTTGAAGTCTTCTTTTTCGGGCCAGACGAGTTTGTTTTCTTTGTTTTTTACCTGAACGATTTCGCGGGGATTGGCGCCTATCATCCAGCCGGCATCGGCGATGAGGTAGCAGTCGTCCTGCATGGTCTGAGCCCAATAGTCCATCAGATGCTGGTAGAGGTCGTAGGCATCGAGGAGTGGCGCAGTTTTGAAGGTAGTCAACAGTTCCTCGGCGATTGCGTCGATGAGCTGTTTGGGGTGGCTGTCTGTGCCGATCCCCCGCAGCAACGGCCTCACATCGGACTGCCATTGCGTGTAGCGCTGCTTGGCAGTGCTGGTGAAGGCCGTGAACTCTGGATGGGCAAAAATCGTGGGCTTGACATCGGCGCTGGGGATGGTCAGGGCGGCATAGCCGGGCCGAAGCGTCGTACCAAACAAGGCGGCGCGCAGACCGGGCATAATGCTCCAGTAATTGCTCATGGCATCGAGGTCGCGGGTGGGGATGCCACCACGCAAATGGGCGTCGATATCTTGTAAGTCCTCGGGCTCGGTGCTGTCGATATAGCGCGGCAAGTTGAGGTTGTAGTCGTTTTTGGGGTCGGCGATTTCGGCCACGGGCACCATGCGGGCGTAGCGCGGGTCGCTTTCGTCTTGGCGAGTGAAGGTGTCGACGATTTTGTGCAGATCTTGTTCACGCAGGCGGTTCTTGGGCCCGTCCTTCTTGAAGCCTTTGGAGGCATCAATCATGAAGATACCCTTGCGGGCGGTGGCGTTTTCTTTGTCGATGACCAAGATACAGGCAGGGATGCCGGTGCCATAAAACAGATTGGCAGGCAGCCCGATGATGGCCTTGAGGTAGCCCGAGCGGATGAGTTGCTGGCGGATGACCGCCTCGGCATTACCGCGGAAGAGCACGCCGTGGGGCAGAATACAGGCGCCTTTGCCGGTGCTCTTGAGCGAGCGGATGATGTGTAGCAAAAAGGCGTAGTCGCCTTGCTTGGCAGGTGGCACACCCCAGGCAAAGCGTTGGTAGGGGTCGTTTTCGGGGGTCAAGCCGACGGTCCAGGTTTTGACCGAAAAGGGCGGATTGGCCACGACGTAGTCGTAGGCGCGTAGCTTTTCGCCATCCTTGAACTTGGGTGCTGCCAGCGTGTTGCCGGTGAGCACGTTGGCGGTGGGGAAGTCGTGTAGGATCATATTCATGCGGGCCAGACCAGCGGTGGTCACGTCCATCTCTTGGCCTTCGAGGGTGATGTGCTTGCCTGCTTCGGCAGCGACCTTGAGCAACAGCGACCCCGATCCGCAGGTCGGGTCGTAGGCGGTGGTGGCGGCTACGGAGTTGCTGGGCGAGATGCCGATGACTTTGGCGATGATGCGGCTGACTTCGGACGGGGTGTAGAACTGCCCTTTGCTCTTGCCGCTCTGACTGGCGAAGTGGCGCATCAGATACTCGTAGGCATCGCCGAGGATGTCGTCGTTTTCGGCACGATTCTGCGAAAAATCGAGCGCGGGGTTTTCGAAGATGGCAATCAAATTGCCTAGTTTTTCGACTTTCTGCGCGCCGTCACCGAGTTTGTTGGAGTCGTTGAAATCGGGGAAGTCACTACGAGCTAGCCGCGAGTTGGCGTCAATCAGTGGTTGGATGACTTGGGTGTTGATTTTGTCGCCGATATCGGGTTTGCCCTTGAGCGCGACCATATCTTTGAAACTAGCGCCCGCCGGAATGATGACTGGTGGGGCGAAATCATTCGAGTCGCCGTATTTATCAGAGACGTATTTGATGAACAGCATGAACAAGACATAGTCTTTGTATTGGCTGGCATCCATACCGCCGCGCAATTCATCGCACGATGCCCAGAGTGATGAGTAGAGGTCGGATTTTTTGATAGCCATGAGCAATCTACCTGTCTATACTGAACTATTTAACCTGCAGAAGGACGCTTCGCACACCAGCAAGCGTGATTTTCTTTATAACCAAGATAATCGACGGAGCGGTGAGTCATCTCGCCTGTTGGTGCCGATTGGTGCATATTCTTATCATAGCAGTTGTTTGGTTTTTCATTGCTACGCACTGCGTTAGAATGAAGTCGGAAGCGTGAAGTCGGAAGCATGAAGTGTATACGCTACCGCACGGAGATTGCACGGGGCATGCGAGGTGAAGATGTTGACTATAACGTCTTTTCTGCGTGTAATTGCAGGATGGATTGTTTGGACGCACTCCGGTATGCTTGGGCTTGGTGGGTTGGTGTATCCGGATAGCGGCGGATGAGTTGACCCTCTTTGACCAGCGGGGATAAGTGGCGTTCGACTAAGTTTGACGGTACAAAATCAAGCATATGTGCGAGCTCTGTAACCGTACTCCATTCATAAAAGATACAAACCGCTACAATGACTGCGCGTAGCTTCAATTTTTTTGGCCGTGGTCCAAGTGCTGCTATCGATTCCGCAATCTTTGTTGGGAGTTGTTGCTCCCCTCGATGTTGGGTGTTGCTCCCCTCGATGTTGGGTGAGCTCATCATTTCGCCCCTTTGGGGCTGAACCTAGAACCCCAGCCCTGAAGGGGCGAGATGAGCTCGCCCGGGGCATCGCCCTAGGTTTTAGATTTATGCCCCAACGGGGCATGGGGTGATGATCGTGGTGTAGGGCAACGCCCCGGGTTTGTGATTTATGATCCAACGGGTCATCCAGCTTTAGTAGCTCTACTACATGGGACTAGCTCAAAAGGTGCGACAGCGTCGCACCTTTTGGGTAGGCTAGGTAAAACTGGCGGGCACGGATGACGTTACTGCGGCTGAAGCCTTTGCCATGACGGAGGTGGAGGTCGTGACTGAGGGTGGTGAGCACGGGCTTGGCCGCCTTGCTCAAACGCAACAATGTCATGCCCAATCTTCCAGAAGGTCTGGGTGAGCTGAGCGTTGACCGCACGGTGGGTCTGGAGCTGGCCCTCGGCGTATATTGCTGAAATACGATCCACCAGGGTCTGGTAGCCGGGATCGGCGGTCAGTTGGCTGTCACTCATAGCCGAGTCCTTTCAAGTTACCTTTGATGGCCTGCTCCAGTTTCGCGGACTCGGCGAACTGGGCGTGTAGCTACGCGACGAGGCGTGGCATCTTTTCCTCGACGAGATTCACGACACGCCTCCTTCCGAGCGATCCTCTGGCAGTGCTTTGCCGGCTAATTCGGCTTCGATCTCATCGATGCTAGGAAGGTTCGTTTGCAGGCGGGCGGGGAGAGGGATTGCACGAGCTGGTATTCGGCCACGCCGATGGGCTTGTTGCTGTCTCTCAGGGCATATTCGGCGACGACGGTGTTTTTACTTTTGCAGAGCAGGAGTCCAATGGTGGGTTGGTCGTCGGGGTGCTTGATCTGGGCATCCACGGCGCTGAGGTAGAAGCCCAGTTTGCCGGTGTGCTCAGGCTTGAAGGAGCCGGCCTTGAGTTTAACCACCACGTAGCAGCGCAGTTTTAGATGGTAGAAGAGGAGATCGATGAAGAAATCGTCGCCTCCCACTTCGAGCGGCACCTGCCGTCCCACGAATGCGAAGCCAGCTCCGAGTTCGATGATGAAGTGGGTGATGTGCTGAACGAGGGCGGATTCGATGGCGCGTTCTTCGGCCTCTTTGCCGAGCTCTAGAAAATCGAGTCGGTAGGGATCCTTGGGGGATTCGCGGGCGAGATCGGACTGCGGCTGGGGAAGTCGGAGGTCGAAGTTGGTGACTGCTTTGCCCTCCCGCTCTAGCCGTTGGGGTTCGATATGGATGTTGAGCACATTGCGCGACCAGCCGTGTTCGATGGATTGTTGGGCGTAGGTGAGCCGCCACTCTGGGTCTTTGAGCCGGGTGAGAAGCACGATGTTGTGGCCCCAGGGCAATTGTCCAACAGCCTGTTGGACGATTGCGGGATCGGGCCAGGCTTCGGCGCAGGCTCGCATGTAGAGACGGAGATTGCACGTTCGCTAGCGCGCCCATGCAATGACGCTAGGGGGGGGCTGTGTGTGCCCTGTGCGAGAGCTACAGAGATTGCACGAGGCATGCGAGGTGAAGATGTTGACTATAACGTCTTTTCTGCGTGTAATTGCAGGATGGATTGTTTGGACGCACTCCGGTATGCTTGGGCTTGGTGGGTTGGTGTATCCGGATAGCGGCGGATGAGTTGACCCTCTTTGACCAGCGGGGATAAGTGGCGTTCGACTAAGTTTGACGGTACAAAATCAAGCATATGTGCGAGCTCTGTAACCGTACTCCATTCATAAAAGATACAAACCGCTACAATGACTGCGCGTAGCTTCAATTTTTTTGGCCGTGGTCCAAGTGCTGCTATCGATTCCGCAATCTTTGTTGGGAGTTGTTGCTCCCCTCGATGTTGGGTGTTGCTCCCCTCGATGTTGGGTGAGCTCATCATTTCGCCCCTTTGGGGCTGAACCTAGAACCCCAGCCCTGAAGGGGCGAGATGAGCTGGCCCGGGGCATCGCCCCGGGTTTATAGATTATTAAGCCCTGAAGGGGCGCAATGAGAGCGCCCTGAGCAACGCCTTGGGTTTTAGATTATGAACCCCAGCCCTGAAGGGGCGAGATGAGCTCACCCGGGGCAGCGCCCCGGGTATTCGATAGCGTTCATCAAATTGGATGTCGTATTTCTTCAACATACGGCGATATTCATTTTGAAACGTTTTTTTGCGATGATGTTCAGCCTGGTTAGCGATGTATCGCTCCACCACGGCCCGATCTCTGGGGTTGACTGAAAAAATCCCATATCCACCTTGCCAATGGAAATCAGCATAGCGCGCGCCTTTGGTCTCGAGCCATTTGGAAGATCCCGATTTAATCTCCTGCACCAACTCTGCCGATACCCGCGCCCTGCTGGCCAACTATCTCGATATCGCCAGCCACTACTTGCTCCAAGGCCGCGTCCCCAAGGTGCGCGCCGACAACCTGCAACCTGCAACCTGTCGCCTGGCCCGCCAGCCCCGCCCTCGAATGGTGCCCCCTCCGGCCATGGCGAACTCTACCGCGTGCTGTGGAGTAGTGGCGCTTCGACCAACTCATCGCCGATGGTTACGAATACCTCTTTTCGGCCAATATCGACAACCTCGGTGCCACTCCCGATTTGCGCATTCTTGGCTATATTGCTAGCCACCAGATTTCGTTTTTGATAGAAGTCACCGCCCGTACCAAAACTGCGACCGTAACCCGTTCGGCGACACGCACGGGTACCGCTACCCGCACGATAGGGCGCTAATAGCAGTCACACACACAAATCACCGCGGTAAGGCAACACGCCTTACCGCGGTGATTGTCGTTGCAAAGGGGGTTATTCTTCGTCACCACCGATGACGAGGGTAAACCCAAAGCGGTGGCGGCGCTCAAGGATGCGATATTGTTCGAGGGTATCGGGGCCACAGCTGGCGGTACCGACGCCACGATGGCGGTGATCGATGTTGATGAAAACGGTATCGCGGGGGGTAAGATCGGTGGTATGCATGGCCGCAAATACATCAGCACTGGTAAAGCGGCTAGCCGAAAATTGGAAGGTATCATCGCTGACGATTTTGAGACGGCTACCACGATTATTGTCAAAGGTGACACTACTCACATCAGTGCGCAAGCCATGTTCTTGGGGCATGATGTAGGGCACATAAAACTCATCGATATCGTGGCTATAGCGGCTAATCAAGGCTGAGGCGTTGCGGTCTGGGTAGTTTTCCCAAGGCCCACGACCCAGCCACGAGACGGTGCGGTATTGGAGTGGGATGGCAAGGGTTACGCCAATCCGTGGCATATCGATGAATTCGGTATTGAGTTTGACGTAGTGTTCGACATGCAGATTTCCTTCGTTGTTCATCGTATAGGTAATCGTATGTCGGATATCGCCAGGCTTCCCACGCCCACTGCCGTAGTAAGTAAAGTTGATTTTGGAGCCGATTTGCTCGATATCGTTGAGGGCCAGTTTGATTTTGTCGATACCCAAGGCGCGCCAATTGCGTAGGTGTGGCGAGGGATGATCGGGCCACAATTTGAGTCCGTCATTGTCGATGGCTGCCCGCCAGAGTTGCAAAAGCGGCCCTTGGCTGATGAAATTGCGGCGTGGCGTGCCGTATGACAACAATTCGCCGGTGCTAGCATCAAAGCGAGCCTTGACCCGGCCAGATTGGAGGGTGATTTCGGTGACATCACGTTTGAGCCGGGCACCGCGACTATGTTCGACTTGGCTGTTTGGTTGTTGCACCACATGTTGATCCCATGCCACTTCGTGGCGAATGGGGGTGTATTCCGAAGAACGGCGCTTGCGGAAGCGGAAGGTGATGGTCACCAAATTAGTGGGGTAGGTGGTTTGGACGGTAGCTAGTATCGGGATTTGCACGTCACGGCTGGTGCGCGCGGTCAAGCCCCGAATATTCAAAATCCCTTCGGATACCACAATCCCGTCGACTTCGATAATCCATTCGCCACCGAGATCGTCGATATCGCTGAAGTAGCGTTTGTTGGTAATGCGGTAGTTGCCTGCCACATCCCCTACCGGACTAACGGCCACCGGGCGGGCCAGGTATTTGAGTTCATACAAGGCGGGGTGAGGCGTACGGTCGGGCCAAACCAAGCCGTCGGCACAAAAATTGTAGTCGTTGGGGGTGTCACCAAAGTCGCCGCCGTAGGCCCAATATTCACGCCCATCGGGAGTTTTTTGACGAATACCATGATCAACCCACTCCCAAATGAAGCCCCCTTGTAAGCCGTGGTATTGCTCAAATGCGGCGTAGTGGTCAGCCAACGTCCCATTGCTATTGCCCATGGCGTGTGAGTATTCACACAAAATCATTGGGCGCGGGTCATTGGATGGCGTCTTGGCCCATTCGATGATACTCGCAAGTGAGGGGTACATTGGGCAAACGATATCGGTGGCCGCTTGACCGGCACCCCAATTGGGTTGATTGAACCCGAGGGCGATGGCCCCTTCGTAGTGCAATACACGACTGGGGTCGGCATGGCGGGCCCAGCCGGCGGCGGCATCATGATTGGGACCATAGCCACTTTCGTTGCCAATCGACCAGGCAATGATACAGGCGTGGTTTTTGTCACGCTCGACCATGTTGCGGACGCGGTCGACAAAGGCT
>JBBAWW010000108.1:0-11163 GCA_040397035.1 Roseiflexaceae bacterium
GGGTTTTTGAGGCAATTTTGGATGAGTTTTCAAATTGGTCGGAATTGGCGGGATTCATAGTCATTATGGTCCCCGCTTCGATGGGTGTATCGCTGAGGAGATCTATCAATAATTGGGCATCAGGAGCCACAAAACAGATGGTGAGTAATGGGTTTTGGGTGACGAGTCGCCACATCAAGGTCAATTTGCTTTGCATACCCCCCGTCACATCAATCCCGTAGGATTCACTCGCCCCACCCAATACTTGTTGAATATTGTCACGGTGGATGTGGGGGATGCGCTGTGCCTGAGGGTCTTTGTGGGGGTCAGCGGTATAGACCGCTGATTCACCTACGAGGATAATACGAGTCGGTGTGAGTACGGGTACGCCACATAACCACTGCAACAACATTTCGGTTGAGGCAATCGTGCATCCCTGCGCACGATCAAAGCTCACATCACCATGCACCACTGGCACCAAGCCATGCGCCAAGGCCTGCACAATATGGTCGGTGTCCCAGGCCACCACCTGCCCATTGGCCGTCTCAACGGTGGTTGATGGTTGTAATGACAGCGCAGGGATGTTGACTGCCAGCAAGGCATCGACCACCAAACGATTCAAGCGCAAGGCTGCGGCCGAGGTGGCAGCAAAGCCAAACCAATCAGCGTCAGCGGCTAGGCCTTTGTGGATGCCGTAGCGGGCAGCGGCTACATGCCCATACGAGCCACTGCCATGACTGAGGACAAGCCGTAATTGGGGATTAATTGTGCGGGCAGTGGCGACAGCCTGGGCCATGCGCGCAATCGCATCGTGGTCGGCAGATTCAGCGATGCGTTTGTCGGTGATGACAGAACCACCGAACTTAATGAATGTGGTCATAAGCCTATTCCCCTCCTAATAGCGGCGCAACGGCACGGTCGCTCGTTCACGTCGGCGCCCCACGCATTTTTGATTAAATGAATAGCATTATCATACCGAAATACCGCATAATATGCATCTGCAAATAAAAAACACCCTAGCTCAATACAATTGGTATCAAGCCAGGGTATTGTATCAATGCGAAACGATTACTTGCGATAGTGGTCGATAATCGCAACGATAATTGGACCGTTATTGTAGCCCAACACAATCAAGCGTTCGTTGCGGACCTCGATGTTGTGCCATACCACCGCACCATTGATGCGAATATCAAAGGTGTATATACCATCAAAAACGTCTTGCTGGATGTGGACAATTCGATTGTTTTTCGCACGTAATGGAATTTGATTTGCATTGACGAGGGGCGTCCAGACAGTACTGCCGAGCGGAGCAATTTCCATAAGCGATACGTCTTGGCCGAGATTGAATTGGAACATATAGTCAACGCTCGCACTCAATGCCGTGGCAGTACCGCTGGCGACGACACTTTGTGGTGAAAAAACCGTCTGTTTGATTGAGGAACCGCCGCTATGACCACCACCGCCGCTATGACCACGTGCATCTAGTGTCCGCACAGGTACCACCAACACTGCACTAAGCAACAGACCACAAAGCACTACAATTCGCCACATAATATGACTCCTTTTTTCAAAAAGGTTATAAAATCATACCATGGATTTCATAAATACATACAATGTTTTGTATGTGCAAACTGTTTTTCAACAACTATCCCGCATAGCAATGTGCTACACGGGATAATTAAAAAAAATACAAAAATAAATTATTTGTATTGAATTATGGGCGAAAGCGGATTAACAGCACAATCACCGTAATTCCCCAACTGACAATCGCAATCGCCAAGGGGACATCTTTGAGGACGAGCTCGTCGGGGCTACTGCCGTCATGATTATGATGAATCAGATAGATGTAGCGCATGATGGCATAAATCACGATAGGCACGGTAATCATCATGACAGGGTAGGGTTCGAGGGGCATGGTGCGGGCCGTAAAGGTAAACAAGGTATACGCAATAATCGTGGCTGCGGTCACAATCGACAACATCTGGTCGATCATCTCGATAGAGTACTCTTGCAGGATTTTGCGATGCGACGAGGCACCTTGGTCGAGCAACACTAATTCGCCCCGACGCTTACCCAAGCCGAGGAAAAGTGCGAGCAAGCCCATACAGAGCAGTAACCACGGCGTAATGGCGATATCGAGTACGGCAGCCCCCGCCACCGCACGGAGCACAAAGCCGGCAGCGATGGTAAAAATGTCGATAATGACGATGTTTTTGAGGATATACGAATACAACACCCCTTGGACCACGAGGTAGGTAATGATGATCCACATAAAATCAAAATCGCCATCGACCAGCCAGGCTCCGAGCACCGCCACAACCAAGAGGACAACTGAAGCAATAGCGGCCAGAGGGATGGGGACAATCCCAGCGGCAATGGGGCGATTGCGCTTACGAGGGTGGGCACGGTCTTTTTCGACATCGACAATGTCATTGATGAGATAGATCGAGCTAGCGGCCGCACAAAAAACAAAAAACCCAGCAATCACGGTGACAATCGCAACAGGCGAGCGCCAGAGATGGTTTTCAGAAAAAACCAGTGCGCCAAAAATGAAGGCGTTTTTGATCCACTGTCGCGGGCGCATCGTACGAACCAGACCGCGGATTATTTGCCATAGCGACGGCGTTACTTGCATTTGACCCTGCACTTTCTTACACAAATCACCATCATTGTACAACAACCTACCATGCGACTAATGTCTCACTATGAGAATGAACAGGGTATGATATGAGCGAATCACCGTTTATGAGAGAACTCCTATGCCCACCATTCTCGTGGCCACTAGCAACAATCACAAATTGGGTGAATACGCCACCTTGCTCAATCTGCCAGAGCTACAGCTCGTATCGCTCAAAGACTTGGGGATTGCGGCAGATGCTCC
This sequence comes from Roseiflexaceae bacterium, assembly GCA_040397035.1. Lineage (GTDB taxonomy): Bacteria > Chloroflexota > Chloroflexia > Chloroflexales > Roseiflexaceae > UBA965. The sequence continues at coordinate 2,861 of JBBAWW010000108.1, forward strand.
TGAAGACGGCGACACATTTACGGCCAATGCCTTACAAAAAGCTCACTATTATGCCAAAAAAAGTGGCATGCCTACCCTTGCCGATGATTCGGGGATTGTGGTGGATGCACTGGGTGGCGCCCCAGGCGTGTATTCGGCACGCTACGGCACCCTTGGCCTCGACGATAGCGGGCGACGGCGCTTGTTGCTCACCAATGTCAATGCATTGGGGGAAGTCGATCGCACAGCGCGGTTTGTGTGTGTGATTGCGGTGGTCACCCCAGCTGGACGGGAATTACTGAGCGAAGGGGTGTGTGAAGGGCAGATTGCCACTGCCGAAGCGGGGGAAGGCGGGTTTGGTTATGATCCGATCTTTTGGCTGCCTGCCCACCACTGCACTATCGCCCAGCTTAGTGCCGACCAAAAAAACAGATTGAGCCACCGCGGCAAAGCAGTGCGTGATATCGCACCACAGTTGGCAGCGCTGTAGGATTATCGTTGTCTCGCGCAGGGGAAGGGCGTCACACAATGACGCCCCGACCGACAAAGGGCGCCATGCAATGACGCCCGAACGACGGCGCCCCCCAATCGCACGTGCGTGGCATGCCTCGCACCCCAAATCCCCCACGCGCCCCGACGTTATGACACACATTCGTTATGTTATAATTTACCAATATGTCTTTTAATTAAGGAGCCACGGTAAATGAAGCTCACTTGTCTGCAAGAAAACCTCAAACGTGGTCTTTCGATTGTCAGCCATGCTGTGGCGGGCAAAAGCACGTTACCCGTGCTGTCAAACATTTTGCTGGCAACCGACAACGGTCGGCTCAAGTTGGCAGCCACCAATCTCGAGCTGGGGATTACCTGCTGGATTGGCTCCAAGGTCGATCGCGAAGGAGCCGTCACCATCCCCGCCAAATTGCTCAGCGACTTGGTTAGCAGCTTACCCAACGACCGCATCACCCTCGAGCTCGATTCGACCTCGCAGAGCGTCAAACTGATGTGTGCCCGCTACGAAAACAATATCAATGGCATCGATGCCGACGAATTTCCGGCCTTGCCGACCCTCGAAGAACGCGAGCCCAATGCGGTGTTTGCCTGTGACGTATTGCGCGAAGCCATCGACCAGATTGCCTTTGCCGCCGCCACCGACGATTCGCGGCCGGTACTGACCGGTGTGCTGTTGCGCTTGCGCGATGGCCATGCCACCTTGGCCTCGGCAGACGGCTTCCGCTTGGCGCAACGCATCATCCCCCTCACCACCCCCGTCAGCGAACCGGTCGAACTAATCATCCCCGCCCGGGCCTTGATCGAGTTGGCTCGGATTATTGCCGGCAGCGAAAGCAACGTGGCGATGACGATTACGCCAGGGGGCGGTCAAGTGCTGTTCCACACCGAAGACATCGATCTGGTCACCCGCGTCATCGATGGCAAATACCCCGACATCGAACGGGTTATCCCCCAGCAATACACCACCCGCACGTTGGTCGATACCAGCGAATTGGCCAAGGCAATCAAAGTGGCCTCGTTGTTTGCCAACGCCTCGGCCAGTATTGTGCGCTTGACCATCGAGCCCGGTGGCGATTTGGCACCTGGCCGCATCAACATTAGTGCCAATGCCGCCGAAGTAGGCAACAACAGCAGTATTGTCGATGGCATGGTGCATGGCGAAGGCAACAAAATCGCCTTGAATGTGCGCTTTTTGCAGGAAGCGATTAACGCCATCAAGACGGCCCAAATCGCCATCGAAACCCAGACCGAACAACAACCCGCCGTTTTCCGCCCGGTGGGGGTCGATGGCTACATCCATATCGTCATGCCGATGATGGTTCGCTAGCGCATCGTGCAATCCGACGCCGGTGGCATAGGTGTGCCGCCGGCGTTTCTGCTTATTCACCGCCGCGCCCCACGTTTTTTACAAAAAAGGAATACCACCCATGACAGAAGTCAAGCGCGCCTTGGCGATTGGAGCCCACCCCGATGATGCCGAATTCGGCGCTGGTGGCACATTGGCCCGGCTGGCCCGCGAAGGCTGGGAAATCAGCTATATCGTCGTTACCAACGGCAACAAGGGCACCCACGACCGCGACCTGAGCCCCTTTCATTTATCTGCCACCCGTGAAATCGAACAAAAAGCGGCCCTCGATGTATTGGGCGGCAAATCATGCATCCACCTGCGCTACAACGACGGCGAGCTCGAAGCCACCGCCGCCCTGCGGCTGGAAATGTGCTTGTATATCCGCATGCTCAAGCCGACCTTGGTGTTTAGCCATGACCCGTGGAAGCAGTATATGTGGCACCCCGACCACCGCGCCGTGGGCTTTGCGGTGCTCGACGGGCTGGTGTCGGCCCGCGACCATCTGTTTGTGCCCGGGTTGATGCAAGTAGGCATCGATTTGTGGCGCCCCGAAGCGCTGATGCTGTGGGCGGCCGAACAACCAGACCACTTCGAAGACATTAGTAGCACCCTCGACGTCAAAATCGCCGCGTTGCGCGAACACCATACCCAGCTCGACAACGCCAAAGGCTGGGAAGAGCGCGTGCGCGCCCGGGCCGCCGAACTAGGCGCACCCCATGGCCTTGCCGCCGCCGAAGGCTTCAAAAAAATGCCGGTGTAACGGCCAAAAAGCATCCCCCTGCGGCACCGTGCGTGTCGTGGGGGGATTTGTTATACCAATTCGATGTCGCTGGCGATCCAGACCACGTCGGGGCGGGTTTCTTCGATGAAGCGAAAGACCGCTTCGATCTGGTGTTGGGCGTGGTCGCCACGGGTCGACACCGCCGCCACGCCGATTTGGGTGCGACCGTGCAAATCGTGGTCGCCGACTTCGGCCACCGACACGTTGTAGCGGGCTTTGATGCGCTCGATCAGTGATTTGACCAGCGAGCGTTTTTCTTTGAGCGAAAAAATACTCGGCAAATAGAGCGACGCCGTACCTATCGCCACCACCATTAGTTCCAGCTCCATTGTTCGCCGGCTGGCGCCCGCGGGGTCGTCAACGGCAACGTACGGGCTTCGGCCCGGAGCGCCACAATCATACTACGTAGGCGCTGGGTAGCCACCATCGTCAGCCATGCTTGCTTGCGGTCGTTGTCGACCTGCATGCGCTGAGCGAGGTGCCAGCTGAGGGCTACTTCATCGCTGGGCAGCGGTTCCACCGCCACCTGCTGGGTGCTGGTACGTTGCACCGCCCGCCAATAGCGGGCGTAGACTTCGTGCAGGGCCATGGCGGCTGCTTTGGTGGCGGGAGTGACGGCATCGGGGATGGGGGTCACCGTGGCCTCCAAATAGGGCAGGCGCTGGCTCAAACCCACAATCCGGACCCGCTCGCCACCTTCGCATTGCAAGCCAAAGCGGCCATCATCGAACACCACATGGTCTTGGATGATGGCGACGGTGGCCACACAATGGGGCAGGTAGGCCGGGTATTCGTCGGCGGCGGTGGGGAATTGGCTTAGGTAGGCCTGCATCCGGGCCTGGTCGTCGCCACTGCCACTATGCACCTGACGGGCCTGCACCAGCACCACCCCAAAGGGTTGCTGGTGCATCAAACACTGCGCTACCATGGCGCGGTAGCGCGGCTCAAAGACGTTGAGCGTCAAGGGCGCGTGGGGCAACAGCACCAATGGTAATGGAAAGAGCGGTAGTTGCATGATGGCGTTACCAGACGCGACACACCAACCCCTTGAGGTATTCACCTTCGGGGAAGCTCAACAATACGGGATGGTCGGGGGATTGGGTGTGGCGTTCGATGATTTGCACGTCGCGGTGGGCATCGATTGAGGCGCCAAAGATGACCTTTTGGAACAGGTCGGCTGACACCAAACCTGAACAGGAATAGGTCGCCAAAATTCCACCTGGGCGCAACAAGCGCAACGCCAGCAAGTTGATGTCTTTGTAGCCGTGGGTGGCCCGCTCCACTTGTGATTGCGAATGGGCAAATTTGGGTGGGTCGAGGATAATCATGTCGAAGCGGCGCTCTTGGTCGCGGTAGAGCCGGAGCAACTTAAACACGTCGGCTTCGACGATTTCGAGGGGGGTGCTGGCCGCGCCGTTGAGTTTGAAGTCGTGTTGGAGCGAATCGAGGGCAGGGGCGCTACTGTCGGCGGCCACAATCGAGGCGGCACCGCCCAGCGCCATGGCCACACTAAAGCCGCCGTTATAACAGAAACAGTCCAGCACCTCGGCGCCGTCGGCATAGGCCGCCAGTGACACGCGGTTCATGACTTGGTCGAGGTAGCCGCCGGTCTTTTGGCCACCGGTCAAATCGACCGTCTCGCGCAGGCCGGTGGGGTGCGTCACCACCAACGGGCCGTCGGGAGCGGTGCCCCACAACACGCCGGCGCTGGGGGTCAGGCCTTCGAGGGAGCGATTGTCGTCGTCACTGCGGTCGATGATACCTTTGGGGTGGAGCAGGTCAACCAATACTTCGACAATCATGTCCCGGCGGGCATCCATGCCCCGCGACATCAGTTGCACGACCACATAATCGCCATAACGATCGACAATCAAGCCAGGCAAGCCGTCGGATTCGCCGTGCACCAAGCGCATGGCGTTGGCGTCGGTATAGGCCGGCAAGCGCAAGCGTAGCTCGATGGCTTGGGCGATGCGTTGGTGAATAAACAAAATATCGATGCGCTCATTGGGTTCCCAGGTCATAATCCGACCCCGGATTTGCGAAAACTGGCTCCACAACGCGCGCGCCTGCCAAATGCCGTCGTCGCTATAGACGTCCACTTCGTCGGCGTCTACCGGTGCGCTGCGGGCAATGGCGCCCGAAAAAATCCAGGGGTGGCGGTTGCGCACCGAACGTTCGCGACCGGGTTTGAGGACAATCGATGACATACATAGTTCCTTTTATGGGCAAAACGCCCGTTCGTTTCATCATACCACGCCACACGGACTCAGACCAGATGAGGTTGCACCCAGCCGTCCGCAAACAGGCTCAACAAATTGTCGATCATGGCGGTGCGGTCGATTTCGGCCGGCATCAAGTAGATTTCGCTCAAAATAAACAGCACGTAATCGAAATATTGGCGGTAGGTAGCTAGTTGCAGGCGGTAGGGGTTGAGCGGATAGTCGCCCACCACCTTGCGGTAGCCCCGCCAAAAATCAGCGTCGTACTGGAAGACCCACAAATCGCGCTCGGGCGCCGCCAAGGCGCAATAATCCCAGTCGACCAGCATCAGATCCTGGTGGGCCGAGCCAATCACGTTGCCACCGGCATCGCCATGTGTCACCACCCAGGGGTGGGCCGGTTGCTGGTCATAGGCCTGCTCGAGTTCGCCCAAGCGCCGGTAATAGCGGGCAGCATCGGTGCGGTAGGGGGCCAGGCGGGCGGTCAGCGTGGCTTGCCAGGGGGCAGTGCCGTCACCGTCAAAGGCCAAGCGGAGCAGGTGTGTGAGTTGGGCATGATGGCAAAAAAACTGCACGCGCGGTAGGTGAATCGAGATCGCCGGAGTACTGTTATGGATGCGCCCGATCAAACGACCAAAGTGGGCAGTATCGTATGTTTCGTACAACGGGGCATCCACAAAATCGCACACCGTCACCATCGCATCGGCCACCACCACATGCCATTGCCCGCTGCGGGTGGCCACGGGGTGGCTGACGGCATCGGGCATCAGTTGCGCCAAGGCGGCGTGACCGGGCATGCTGGTGGGGATACGGCACTTGAAAAAGGGCATGCGGGTGATTTTGACGAAATAGCGCGCACCGCTGGTGCTGGTGGCGATAAACGTTTCGGCCACCAGCCCCCGGGCGGCATCGGTGACGGCCGTCACGGCGATGGCGTAGTGCTGGTGTAATACCGTGGCGACATCAATCATCGGGGAGGCCTTTCATGTGCAGGTGTGAGGCATGCCTCACACGTGTCTTTGCGTCTCCGCATCTCCACACGAGCCAAAGAGAATCTCGCATTTAGCCAGCCACGGAGATTCCACGCTATGGGTGCATGCACCCGGCATGGAATGACGTTGGGTGGGGGGTCTCCGCGTCCTCTGCGACCTCTGTGCGAGAAAAAGAAGATCTCACAATCGTACAGACGCAGCCTGCTGCGTGTTTGTGTGAGACGCAGCCTGCTGCGGCTCTACACAAACAACCCAAACACCTGATTACCAAACATCCGCCCATGGGGCGTCAAGCGCAAGCCCACATCGCTGACCTCGAGCAATCCCTGCGCTTGGGCAGTGGCAATGGCGGCGGCATGCACCTGACGCACATCGACGCCACAGCGATCGACGATATGTGCAAAGCTGATGCCGTCGTTGAGACGCAAGCCCATCATCATCGTCTCGGCCAGCATATCAGCCGCCGTCAACGCAGTCGTCTCGCGGATGGGTGAATTCAATACGCCGGCCTTGGCGATATAGTCATCGATGCCCAAAATATCGACGTAGCGCTGCCCCGCCACATGGCCGTGGGCACCAGCCCCTGCAGCGTGATAGTCGGCATTCAACCAATACGCCACATTATGCAAACCGGCATGCCGAGGCAAGCCGCCCACGCCGGCGGTCCCCCGGGCCCAATTCGAAATTTCGTATTGGTGGTAGCCTTGAGCGGCCAGGAACTCCATGGTGTGCTCGTACATTTGGCCGGTGACATCATCGTCGGGCACGCTCCAGCGCCCGCCCATCACCTGGGCATACAAGGGCGTGCTTTCTTCGAGGATGAGTGAGTAGATGGCGAAATGATCGACATCCCAGGTGACTGCCTCGGCCAAGGTCTCTTGCCAATCAGTGGTTGTTTGGCCGGGCAAACCAAAGATAAAGTCGAGATTAACCGAATCAAAGCCTACTTTTCGGGCATCTTCGTAGCTGGCGCGGGCGTCGGCGGCACTATGGATACGTCCCAGCATGCGCAGCATCGGGTCGCTCAGGCTCTGGACGCCCATGCTGATGCGATTGACGCCGAGGCTACGGAGGTCGCGTAAGTAATCACGCCCGAGTACGGTACCTGGGTTGCATTCGACAGTGATTTCGGCGCCGGCAAAAGGCACCACCGCGGCGGCGGCTTCCAGCACTTGGGCCATCTGCTCGATGGGGAGCATGCTGGGCGTGCCGCCACCGAGGAAGATAGTGGGGGGCAAATCACCGCGCATCAACGGATGTGCACCGGTAGGCACCGCCGGGGCGGCGGGCATGCGGGGCAAGGCGCGCAATTCGTTGCAGAGGGCATTGACATAGGCCGCCATGCGATCTTCCATGTTGGCATAGGTATTGAAGTCACAATAGGCACAGCGCCGGTGACAAAAAGGAATATGAATATAGAGGTGTCGGGCACCTATCGTGGTTGTTCGCCAATCCATCACTACTCCGCTCCGACACAGACGTAGGCTGCACCGGGATGTTGAGATTGCCACACTATCAGCAATCACGGTATAGTATAGCAGGGTTCGTTTGTAAGGAACGTTTATGACCAACAATTATCGTGACGCTATTACTGTGGTATTGCACCACCCACAGCGCCAAATCAATATTGCCTCGAGTGTGCGCGCCCTCAAAAACATGGGTTTGCGCCAGTTGCGCCTCGTCGCCCCCCGCGAATACGCCCCCGAGCTGATCGAGCAAGTAGCGCATCGGAGCCAAGACGTGGTGGAGTCGATTCAGGTCTATGACAGCTTGGCTGAGGCCTTGCGTGACATGACCTGGGTGGTGGGGACCACCGCCCGGGTGCGCGATACCCCCTTGCCGCCCCAAGACATCCGGGTGGCGGTGCCGGCAATTATCAATCAGGCCAGCAGTGGCCATCAAGTGGCGTTGTTGTTTGGCCCCGAAGACAACGGCTTGCAACAGGCCGAGCTCGACCAATGCCATCAATTTATCACCATTGCCACTGACCCGAGTTATGCTTCGCTCAATTTGGCCCAGGCGGTGTTGTTGGTCTGCTACGAAATCCACATGGCGGTACCACCGACGCGTGACAGCAAGCGGATTGTCTATCCGCCGGCAACAGGTGAGCGCATCGAGGAGTTTTTGCAGACCCTCGAGCAGGCCTTGCGCCAGATTGATTTTTTCAAAAGCCCCAGTGCGCCGGCCAAAATGCGCTCGTTGCGTAGTCTGACCCACCGCGCCCAACCCAACGGCCGTGAGATAATGTTGCTCCAAGCGATTTGTCGCGAAGCTATTAAGTTTATTGCGGCCCTCCAGAAGTCGTAGCCCACGCGGGTAATCAGTATCCCCCCCGATGTGGTATCACATTGGGGGGGATTGGCATGCTCAGCTGACTTCATACTTCACTTCATACTTCGTATCACCATGCGTTGCATGGTGGAGACGCAGTACGACGCAGCGTGCTGCGGCTCGACTGCGTCTCTACAATTTCA
>JBBAWW010000109.1:0-11052 GCA_040397035.1 Roseiflexaceae bacterium
CGCTTCCAAATCGAGTTCAATTTTCGCGATGCGAAGCAACATTTTGGGCTCGAAGATTTCATGAATGTCACCGCGACGGCGGTCAATAATGCGGCGAATCTGGCCATGTGCATGGTCAATGTGAGTGCCAAATTGATTGCCGATAGTGGTGGTGAGATTCAGGGTGTGCGCGATCTCAAAACTGTCGTACGTGGGCGCAAATATATCACCCTAATATTAAAATTGCTTCCGCAAAAATTGCACAACGAATTAAAATCACCGATTGATCGGATAATTTCCATACTTGGGCGTATCAATGCACCGCCGAACAATCAACAAGCCGCCTAGATTGGCGTAGGTATTGTCAATTTGGGCATTGTTACAATTATTATGGGATCGTTTAAGTTTTATGCCATGATGATGTTGGCAGTCTTGATGCTTCGTGAAATCTGGGTTACACCCGCCCCATGGGCATCTGCATGGATTGCTGATGCAAAAAAATCCTGCGAAAATAGCACATGGATAGTATGGCGTGTGGTTTGTATTCCTAGGCGCATCCGACTGTAGCCGTTTCGTGACGATACAACTAGATGCGCCACGGGGCAGCGTAAATCGCATCTGATGCCCTTATCCAACCCGCCCAACCCGCATCGTCACATCAAACGTAAATGTCACTGACTGGGTATCAGCGCAGCCCCAGGCGGCCCGCAAGGCCTCACTACGGGCGGCGACAGGGTCATCGCCGGTGGCTTTTTTGTAGCGTTGCACCCCCGACCACGTGCCCAAATACCCCACCAACCGTGCCACGTCGAACTCGGCGGTCATCGCCGGTGGCGTGTAGGGGATGAGTGGGTAGGGGAATGCGAGGTTGGCGTAGCCGTCGTCCACATGGGCGCGGTCGGCTGGCCACCACGGCCCGGTGGTGCGGTAGAGATCGTTGATGACGTCGTTGAGTGCCGGTGTGGCATGCAACAAGGCATAACTCCAGACGGCGATGACGCCCCCTAGGCGCATAATCCGCCGCACCTCACGATGAAAGGCATCGACATCAAACCAGTGCATCGCTTGCGCCACCGTGATCAGGTCGATGCAGTGTGCCTGTAAGCTACTCGCTTCGGCGCGCGCTACATATGCCGAAATTCGCGGATGTGCCGGCATGGCCTGGATTTGGCTCAATGCCACGTCGCTGGCATAGACATGGTCGACATAATCTGCCAGCATAGTGGTGGCTTGACCGTTGCCTGCCGCCACATCGAGGGCAATGGTGTGGTCACCAGCTGCCAATGTGGCTAGGTCGGCCAGCAATTGGCGGGGGTAGGTTGGCCGAAAGGCGGCGTATTGATTGGCCACGCCGGCGAAATGGTTTTGAATGTCTCGCATGCGGAATCCTTTGCAGTGGTAGCACAGCCAGCTGACCGTATGTGCTCCGGGAGCTTATTCGCTAATCAGGTGCCCGGCTTGTTGGATGGCGTCACAGGCGTCGACGAGGCGGGCGCTGGGCACGAGGATGTAGTCGGTATTGTAGGTGGCCAAGGTAAATATCGGCACGCCGGCCTGAGCCAGCGGCGTCGCCACTCGTACCATGATGCCGGTCAATGTCAAATCAAACGGTCCGCTAAATTGCAGACAGCGCCAGCCGGCATCAATTGCCGCCCCTGCCGGCACATGATCTACCTCGCACACGCCCGATAATTCATCGGTGGTGCGAATTACGGTGGTAAAGGTACCCGCGGCGATGGTGGGAGTGGGGGCATCACTGGGTAATTGCCAAATCGTATAGGTGGCAGGGAGCAATTTGAGTGTCAACACAGCAATCTCACTTGGTAATCGTAAAAAACAATAGCTGTCATAGAAATCACCACGAATTCTATGACAGCTATGAATGATTATTTGGCGTTTAGACCACGAAATTGACTAACTTACCAGGTACCACGATGACCTTGCGGATGGTGGCATTGCCGATGAGTTCTTGGATGCGGGGATTGCTCCGCGCCCAAGTTTCGAGCTGGGCTTCGTCGGCGGCAGCGGGGACGAGGATGCGACCACGGACTTTGCTGTTGATTTGCAGTACCACTTCGATTTCGCTGACCAACAAGGCTTGTTCGTCCCAGCTGGGCCATTCCACGTCGTAGATACTACCGGTGCCACCAAAGGCAGCATGCAGTTCTTCGGCCAAATGGGGGGCAAAGGGGCAGAGCAGGCGGGCAAACAGGTGGGCTGCTTCACAAAAAACTGCACCGATGGGATGCTCATTGCGGTAGCGCTGGGCTTCGTTGAGGAACTCCATCATGGCAGCGATGGCGGTGTTAAACCGGAATGATTCGGTGTCTTGGGTGATTTTGCGGATGGCGACGTGTAACGCCCGCCATAAATCCTTTTCGTGATCGGCGATGGTGGCGGTGGTGACACTGCCCACGGTATGGGCAGTGATGGCGGCCTGCTCGGTCATAAACAAGGCCATGATGCGGTTGAGGAAGCGTTGGGCGCCGGCCACACCTTCATCCGTCCATTCCATGCTGTTTTCGGGCGGGGCTGCAAACAGTACCACGATGCGGGCCACGTCCGAGCCGTATTGGCGCACAAATGGGCCCACGGGGATACCGTTGCCGGCGCTTTTGGACATGGTGATGGGACCACTGACGGCTTCCCAGCCTTTGCTATCATCGCCTTCGATGGTATAGCCATGGGCTTTGAGGGCTTGGCGGGCGGTAGCCAGGCTGAGCACGCCACTAGGCAATTCGTGTTTGCGGCGCAATTCCTCGGGGAAGGTGACGCCGTCGGCGTTGCCTTCCAAGGCCGTGCGTACGCGCCGTTGTACCATTCCTTGGGTAAACAAGGCTTGAAAGGGCTCGTCGTAGGGCACTAAGCCTTCGTCAAACAAGACTTTGGTGATGAAGCGTGAATAGAGCAAGTGCAAAATGGCATGCTCGATACCGCCGATATATTGATTGACGGGCATCCAGCGTTTGATGCGCTCTTGGGCAAAAATCTCTTGGTCGTTTTGGGCATCGGCATAGCGCAAGAAATACCACGACGAATCAACAAAAGTATCCATCGTGTCGGTATCACGGACGGCGGGCTGACCGCTGACGGGGTCGGTGGTATTGACCCAATCGGTAGCAGCTGCCAAAGGTGATTTGCCTCTGGGCAGATAATCGTCGACCTTGGGTAATTCGACGGGCAAGCGCGTGTCTGGCACCATGCTGCCATCGGCCAAATAGAGCATGGGAATGGGTGCACCCCAATAACGTTGTCGGCTAATCAACCAGTCGCGTAAGCGATAGGTGGTGGTGCCTTTGCCTTTGCCTTGTTGATTGAGCCAAGTAATGGCTGCTTTGACACTCTGGCCATCACCTTTGCCGGCAGGAATGCCGTCGAGTGGTCCCGAGTTGACCATTACCCCGTCACCAGCCCAGGTTTCGGTCATGGTTGTCCCTGCCAGGTTGCCCCCATCGGGTTGGACGACGACCACAATGTCGAGCCCAAATTCTTTGGCAAAGGCAAAGTCGCGCTCGTCGTGGGCAGGGACGGCCATGATGGCGCCGGTGCCGTAGCCCATCAAGACATAATCGGCGATCCAGATGGGAATCTGGGCGTCGTTGACCGGATTGGTGGCGTAGGCGCCAATAAAGACGCCAGTTTTTTCGCGGGCGGTGCTGGCGCGGTCGATTTCTTTGGTCAAACGCGCTTTGGCGATATAGGCGTCGACGGTGGTTTTTTTGGCGGGGTCGGTCAGGCTACTCACCAAGGGGTGCTCGGGGGCCAGTACCATAAAGGTGGCGCCCCACAAGGTGTCAGGCCGGGTGGTAAAGACCACCAAGTCACCTTGGGTGGTGGCGAAACTGACTTCGGCGCCCTCGCTTTTGCCAATCCAGTTGCGTTGCATGGTTTTGACTTGCTCGGGCCAATCGGTGAGCGTGTCGAGGTCGACGAGTAGGCGTTCAGCGTAATCGGTGATTTTGAAAAACCACTGGTCGAGCTCGCGTTTTTCGACTTTGGCGCCACTGCGCCAGCTGCGACCTTCGCCATCGACTTGCTCGTTGGCTAGCACGGTTTGGTCGACGGGGTCCCAATTGACCCATGATTTCGCGCGGTAGGCCAAGCCCCGTTTGTATAGGAGTTGGAACAACCACTGCGTCCAGCGGTAATAATCGGGGGCACAGGTGGCCAGCTCGGCGCTCCAGTCATACATGATGCCGGCAATGGCGAGTGAGCCTTTGGATTCGGCGATGTTGCTGTAGGTCCAATCGGCAGGATTGATGCCGCGTTTGATGGCGGCGTTTTCGGCGGGCAAGCCAAAGGCGTCCCAGCCAAAGGGGTGGAGCACGTCGTAGCCCCGTGATACGTAGTAGCGCGTCAATACATCGCCGATGACGTAGTTTTTGAGATGGCCAATATGGAGGTCGCCACTAGGGTAGGGGAACATTTCGAGGATATAGCGACTCGGGGCACTAGGGCGCCGACCAGCATTGAAGATACCTTGTTTTTCCCAAAATTCACGCCATTTGGGTTCGATTGCGGGATCAAAACGATCGCGTTTGCTGTCAGACATAATGTCCTCCATGATAAAAAACCTCCCCCGTGATGCGGGAGAGGTGCAAGTTGCTTGTGCGGGGTAAGCCGCGCCTCTACCGGTTACACACCAAACCCGCTCGGCGGGTTGGTAGGGGTAGTAGTGGTAGGAGGCGACGCATGAATACCATGACGCAATTATCCTATGAAAAATTGGAAACCTTCACTGTTTGCAAGTATAGTTTAGGGATTAGATGCTTGTCAAATAGTACGATGTAGCAGACACCGGTTCCATTCCAGTCCATCAAAATTGTCTATGTGTGCTGAGTGAGATACCGTCCATCATCTACTATTACGCCATAGGACAATTATCCCGGCGATGGGCAAGATGAGCGGCATATACAAATACCCTGCGCCGTAATGTGACCAGGCCGTGGCGTATCCAAATGGATAAAAAAGTTCATAGGTACCCACAACGATTACTCCGATGAGCTCGATGATGAGTCCCCATTGCAGTGTGCGTCTCCAGCCACGCCAAGCCCAATAGGCAATCAATAGATACAATAGTCCGGCGCCCGCAGAGAGATGGGTTGGTAGGTGATCGCCAATGCGTGTCGCATATTGCCAGGTAGCGCGACTACAGATGGCGAGTGCCCAAAAGGTATAGAGGGCGGTGAGCCCAGGGTAGCGAGTATCCACGCACATTCTTTCTTGGTGGTATAGGCATGTGACGCCATAAATAAGCGAATCCAAAGCATTTTGTAATCTAATCCCGAATACGCTCATCATCATACCGTATATTATATTATGGTAATAAATGTAGTTGTGACGTAGTATGTGATGGGTTGTGGCATGGCATCTTCGTCGTTTTTGTGTGCAGTAGGTACCGGCAAAATCGCCAAGCAAGGAATTGCGCGTAAAGGAATATTGCTCGATCGTGCCGCACGGCAAGGGATTGCTGTGCCTGCGAGTATGGTGTTGCTTGATGATGCCTGGCGTTATGCGCGCAGCCACGATTTGTTGGCAGGTCGGACCGATGCGTTGACCCCACGTGATGCCAATGAATTCATCCAAGCGCTTGGTATTTTTCATGCCTTGTCGCCACTCGGTGCCCGAGTGGCGGTGCGGGCATTGTTTTTTAGTGCACAACAGATTGAATCTGCATCTGATGGGGTCATCAAAAGTAAATTGCGGATTGATCGTCGTGACCCGCAAGGCTTAGCCACGGCGATTTGTGCGGTGTGGTCTACCGCGCACCGTGATGGTTCGATTACGCGCCGCGACCTGTTGTTGACCACCATGATTGATGCCCAACATGCCGGGATTGCGGTGAGTGAATCCGCCTATGCGGATGATTTGGTGAATTTCACGGCGAGCTCAGGCGAGCAACTCGTACGCGGTCAGATATCGGGTATGACACTGACGCTGCCACGTATTACCAACGGTGAAGTGCACACTGCCGCATTGCCTTTTGCGCAACGCTTGCAACACCTCTTGCGCCAAATTCGCTACGTGTTTGGCGACCAGCCCTGGGAAGTAGAATGGGCCGACGATGGCACGACCTGTTGGTTGATCCAATTACAGCCACTGGTTCATTCTCCGCGCCGTAATGAACGCTTTGGGAGTGGCGAAATCCGCGAAGCGATGCCTGATTTGCCGTCGTATTTTATGGCGCAACTCTATCGTGGGGCGAGTAATGATTTGTTTGCCTACTTCCGCCGTTTTGATCAGCGTATCCCACCACAGCGCCAATTTGTCGAAATATTTGCTGGCCGGCCGCGGTTCAACTACGGCATGATTGCTGATGTGTTCCGCAATTGGGGGTTATCTGGCAATATGGCTGCCGACCTCAATGATGCGGTATTGGTCGCTATCCCCTATGACAAATTCCGGGTGCGCCAACAATGGTGGTTGATGGTGAAATTGGCATGGGATTCGCTCCGGCGTCCCCAATCCACCGTGCATCAGCTCCGTGCGCTGTATACGCAAGCGAAACGGTTTAATGGTGAAATTGATCTAATTATGATGGTTCTGCACCAGGCAATTGTGCTCCACTATCATGCCGATATCGCCTTGGCGCGGATTATTGGTCCACTCGAATCATGGATGCGCCGGCAGCGGGTCTATGCCCAGTGGAGCAGTCGCTATCAATCATTGAATCGCACCATCGTTGCTGATTTAGCACCAGTACGCGCCTACCTCGCTACCCGCCCAGACATCACTGAGCTTTTGCGCCAACAATCGATGCCGAGTGATGCGGTGTTTGCCGGCATGTGGGAAGAAATGTTGGCTCGTTATGGCCACCGGGGCACTACCGAATCAGACATCGCCACGCCGCGCTACCGCGAGCAATCGAATGCCGTCATGCAAATCGTGCTCCAAGGCACCACCATGATTACGGCCAATCGCCATACCCTAGCCAGCCTATTGGCATGGCCGGTCTGGTTGGTACTCCGTTGGGCGTTAACCAAACGAGACGCCATTCGTTCTGATGTGATGCGCATCTACGACCGTTGTCGGCGCGTGTTGCTCCAACAAGCGGCACATGCCGTCGCTCGGGGGCATTTACGGCGTGCCGATATGATTTGGAATCTTAGCCCCGATGAAATCGTGCGTATCTTTGCCGGCTGGCAGATGCCCAACGCCATGTATGAGGCGCGTATTGCCCAAATCCAATACCAATCACAGCTACAAGTACCGGCGCTGGTGATGCGCTATGACGATAGTGAGCGCTGGCGTGCCGATAACGGCAACCTGCGGGCGTTGCTCGAAGGCCGCAGTATCAACGATGGCGTCGTCGAAGGGGTGACGTGGCGTTTGGCACACCCTTCCCCATTTATGCCCGCCGGCCTTGATGCCCAACGCACAATTCTCGTCACCCGGGTCTTTGATGCCCAGTGGATCGAAGTCGCCCAACAATGCGCCGGCGTTATCCTCGAGCATGGCAGTGAATTGTCACACGGTGCGCGTATGTTGCGCACCCTAGGCATCCCGGCGATTTCTGCCGTACGTGGTGCCTATGATGCGTTGGCGACGGGTACGCCGGTACGGCTGGTGGCGGGTTCAGGCTATGTCGAAATCCGCACTGAGCGAGCGCACCTATTGCTTACTGCACATCAGCAAGTCTAATTTCCCGATGCTACCAACACCAACCAAGAAATAACGAGGAATTCGTAGTGATAAACATATTCGCATGCAATCGTCGTTTTTGGATGACTAGTGGGATTGCTTGTCTGTTATTGGTATTGTGGAGCGCACCGCTCGGGTATCGCATTGATATTGGGCATTGGGACGACATCAGCGTGCAGGATTTCCATGCACAGGAATTTGGCGCAGGAACGTGGTTTCGTTGGAGTAAAGCGACATCACTCATTACCCTCGCAGGGGTCGGTGCTGGTGATTATTGGCTCGAAATCCAAGCCACTGCGCCGGTGGGAACCAGTGCAACCATTACCATCGACGATGCGCCTGCATATCATATGACACTCCAAACTGTAGGGTTTGTGCCCTATCGTTCACCGACCATGATCCGCGTACCGATGCGTGTTAATGGCAATCAGCTAACGATTCATGTGCTAAACCCCTCCACCCAAGCGCAACGTGAACTTGGGATTGCGGTGGATGATGTTCGACTCATCCCCGTACAATGGCATTGGCCAGATTGGTGGGCGTTGTTTGTCAGCGGTGCATTCATCGGCTTGGCTCTTGTGTGGGGGCGATGGTGGCGTATTCCTGCGTGGTTGAGCGTTGGTTTGGCCATTGGTGTATGTGGCGCCGTAGTGGTTTTGCGGCGTGGTGACGCTGTTTATCTGTTGTGGCAAGCAACCTTGATGCTCGGTGCAAGTTGGGCAATTGTTATTGATCTTGTACGCCAACGACGTTGGCAGCCATGGGTAGCTATTGGCACCGTCATGGTGATGCTCGTCATGCTTTATATGAGTGGTAGCGTGGTATGGCAACCACTATGGCAACTCGATATTATGGTGTTGGTGTTGGCTGGGTTGGCAAAACGACGTGTTTGGTGGCGCTGGGTCCGGCCGTGGCGTTGGTGGCTTTTGGGTGGGTTGATGAGTGCGCTGGCGTGCACAGGGATTTTGGGGATGGCGATGACGGTAATTGCATTATTCGCGATTTGGCGTGGGCGGCGCCTACTCCCCGATACCAATCGGTACGATGCGGTATTACGGGCCCTTTATAGCATTGCCACCGTCCTTGATGCGTGGTTGACCGGTACGCACGCCCAAATTCCTGCGTCATCGGCCCCACGCCGGGTTGGACTCGATGTCATCCGCGCTTTTGCGATTATGAGCGTGTTGCTTGGGCACGCTTCAGCGCTTTATGCCTATTATCCACCGGCGCTGGCGTGGCTGCCCCATTGGTTTGCCTATGTTGGCGTGGAATGTTTTTTTGTGTTGAGTGGCTGGCTCATCGGTGGCTTACTGATTCGGCACCTCGATACGTGGCGATCGCCACGGGCACTGGCCATTTTTCTGCATCGGCGCTGGGTACGTACCTTACCCACCTATTGGATCGTATTGGGGCTGGTGGGGGTGGTAGGATGGAGCGGTGCCACGCTGGGCGACTTTGTGCCATACCTCATCTTTAGCCAAAACATCTGGCAGGCACACCCTCCTTTTTTGTTTGTGGCTTGGAGCCTCTCCATCGAAGAATGGTTTTATCTCACTACTGCCGTGGCTCTGAGTGGCCTCGCCAGCTGGTGGCGACCTGCCACGGCATTGCGGATTATTTTGGTTGTGCTTATCACCGTGCCGTTACTCCTGCGTAGCTGGATGGCTTTGTCTGACGTGCCCTGGGAAGCCGGCGTGCGCCAATTGGTGCCGTTGCGGCTCGATGCCCTAGCCATGGGGGTTGTGATGGTGTGGTGGTGGTACGCGCGTCCACGCGCCGGGTGGTGGCTCCCATGGGGGGCGGTGATGGGGAGTATCGCGGTAGTTGTACTGTTTGCCACCACCTATACCCTGCTTGACACTCCCACATGGTGGCGCGTATTGTTGTTGCCACTCACGACACTCACGGTTGCGTGTTGGTTGCCGTGGCTGGCGCAACTTGAATGGCCGCGCTGGCTACGCATGACCGCTGTCATCCAGTGGCTGGCCTTGATTTCGTACCCGCTCTACTTGCTCCATACACCATGGCGCTTGACCGTCGAAGGCTTGTTTGGTGGCCAAGGCGCATCATGGTGGCGCGATGGGGTGATTACCAGCGTCTATCTGTTGGGGTCATTATGGCTAGCATACCGCTGTCATCTGCTGATTGAACGTCCGTTGATGCAGTTGCGTTGGCGTGACGAGGGCTGATTTTTTGGAAAAAAACTGACGGCGCGTCGTGAATAAGCCACACCACAATCGCTCGTTGCGCACAATCATTTATGCGGCTGAGTATGATACAACATCCCCCAAACAGTTCGCTGTTTGGGGGATGTGTCTGATTGGTGCCGATAGGTGGAATCGAACCACCGACCTAACGATTATGAGTCGTTCGCTCTAACCGCTGAGCTATATCGGCACAACAACGAAAAGCAGTATATCAGGTTGACATGCCAATGTCAAACCTGATTTGTGGTGTATTCATTAACTACCACTCATCAAAATCGGTGATAATGATGGTGGTACCAGTAATATATTGTATTCATTTGCTCCCAAAGGAATGGCAACATGCGAAATACTCACCTTTTTTGGCAGGGACGCCGGCGCTATCTCACGCTTGCCGTCATCATCGGGGTAATCATCCTCGCCCGCTTGGGGGTATGGCAACTCGACCGCCATCTGCAACGCATGACCAATAATCAACTTATTACCAGTCGGATGCAGATGACGGCACTTCCACTTGCGCAACTAGTGGTACTCCCTGCCAGCGACCGTGACTTTCGTGGTGTAAGTGCAGTCGGACAATACGATCCTGCCCATCAAATCCTGTGGCGCAATCGCTCCTACGCTGGCCGGACTGGCTTTCAGATTTTGACACCGCTCCAGAGCGACGACGGTGCCGTGGTCTTGGTGAATCGCGGTTGGGTGCCCTACGAATCAGTAAACGCCGCGTGGTCAACCCAATTCGCACCACCAACGGGGCTGCAAACTGTCATCGGTGTCTGGCGTGAATCGCAAGCCCCGAGTACCACTATTGATGAAGCGGCGCTGGTGAATGGCTGGCGTGACAAATGGTTTTTGATTACCATTCCGGCTATTCAATCCCAAATGCCGCTACCGCTTGCCTCTGGATTTATCGATGTACAACCCGATAGTAGTATGCAAGCCGCCAATCAACCAATCCCCATCGTCACCACCGATATGGGCATGGGCTCGAATTTGAGCTATTCCATTCAATGGTTTGGCTTTGCGGTGATTCTGGCGGTGGGATATGTGGTGGTGGTGAGTCGGATGCGCGCGTAGAGACGCAGCAGGCTGCGTCTCTACGCTACGTTAATCGTTTGCTCATCACAATACCTACGCCAAAACCCCACCCCTAGCGTCATTCCATGCCGGTTACGATGGCAACCGTCGCGTGGAATCTCCCGAGGCTTGCCATAGGATAGGCACACGA
>JBBAWW010000110.1:0-11050 GCA_040397035.1 Roseiflexaceae bacterium
GTGGTGACGCATTGGTCGTCGTGCAGATATACCCGCTGCGTGCTCATGCCAGCGCTTGCCGTTGCCGGCGCCGCACCAGTAACCACAGCACCACAATCAGCGACACCACCGCAATCGCCGCTATGGCGACAGGCACAATCAAGGCCAGGATTGCAGTCGTCACAGATCCAAATATTTCACCCGTGGCCATAATCGGATTGCCTAGCCCGGCGGTAGTGGCTGTCGACACGCCACGCACCAGCGATTTACCTACATGCAACGAGCCGGCGATCCCGCCGCCAGCAATAATCGCCAGCGACCAGCGTAGCCATTCATCTATGCCGACGACCATCGAGGCGGTCAAAATCGTGCCAGCAATCACTGCGGCTGGTGAGCCAACCACATCCAAGGCGTGGTCGACCACGGGGATGTAGTAGGCCAGCACTTCGGTAATACTGGCCACCACAAACACCGCCAAGGCGGGCCAGCTCGCCAACCATGCAAAGTCAGGGGCGACCTGCAATGCCCCCAACTTGACGGCGATACCGGTCACCAAAAACGGCACAAAAATCCGAAACCCTACGGAGGCACTCAGGGCCACGCCGGTAATTGCGCCCAACAAAATCAAACCATATTCTGTCGTGAATACCATTCTCTGTCTCCTCACACACCACAATTACCATTTTTTGGGATAAACCCGCACAACCTCGACATTACGAGCAGCCAACGGCACCGCCACGCCCACTTCAAAGGCCTCAAATCCATAGAATTCATCGGCATTGACCGTAGTACTACTCGTGCCAATCACCCGTTTTTGCGTGTCATAGACGGTTACCACGATTTGCACATTACGGTTGATTTCGTTACCACTCAGCGCCCGTAATTCGCCTCGGGCCGTGACGGTGCAGTTTTCTTCGTCAAAACCGGCTTCGGTCAACACCGATACCGCGGCAAATGTCACGCCCAAGCGGCTCGCCATTTCGTCAAGGTATTCAACCAGATGTGTCTGATCAATCGTCGCCATTGTGGTTTCCTTTTTTGCACAATAATACTCATCATACGCTAACCATGGAGGCGATGTTGCAACACTTATTGTCGCACCACACGCACCGCCATATCGATTGTCAGCGGTGGCACATCGATTTGGGTGGTGCTATTGACTACCGTCGTTGTCGCCGTCGTGCCCCAGGTGGCTGTCTGCGGATCAAACCACGTCACTGCATACGTTCCATCCACCAAGCCTTTGAGGGACAGGGTTTGCCATGACAACGGTGCCGGCAAATAGCGCCAATCCGCCGGTGGTGTCACGATTTGGCGGTATGCGTGCATCGCTTTTTGGGGCGTATAGTGGGCATGGCGTACCCAAATCAAGGCCTGCGTGTCGTCATGCAGCCCGCGGGCAAGCGCATCATCACTACACGTCGCATTGACGTTGTGCATCCCCGCCAAGCGCACACCTGCGCTAAATGTACTGATAGCCGCAAACACGGACCAGTGCTGCTGTGGGTCGATCCAACGATCCCACCACCAATACATCCCCGTACCGGCATAGCCCATCATCAAGGGCACCCACACCGTATTATGTAAATGCACATATTCCACCCCGTCTGGGGCATCTGCACCACCGGCATCGAGGCCCACTTCGCTGAGCAACAACGGTTTTTGGGCCAGTAGTGCGCGAATCGGAATTTTGGCGGCATTCAGGCTGCGTACCACATCATCACCGCTATACAGATGGTGTTGCATCATCGCCAGCGTGGGCGAGTCCCACAACGTCGTCGCCCCCACACTGGCCCAGCTACTGGTGATGGGGTGGGCATAGGGGTCGACGCTCTGCATCACCGTCTGCATTTCGGCCAACCACGGCGCCAAATCGGTATCTTGGATGGGCGTCCAATTAATCTCGTTCCACCATTCCCAGCACCACAGCGCCGGCGACGCCGCATAGCGCGCCCCGATATAACGCACCCGTTGGGCAAACCAACGCCGTGCCGTGGCATCGGTCACAAATTGGCCCGGATCGGTCAATGGTCCCCCGTTAGCCTGATTATAGGGATTGGCGTCCCATTCGGGGTTGGTGGTCGTGCTGAACGCCCCATGATTGAGCAGCGACAGCATCACCCGCACGCCGTGGGTGGCAGCCAGTGCCAATACCTGATCGAGTAGCCAGGCCTGCCGCATTCGATTGGTGTAATCACCGAGGGGCGTATCGCGCCATTCCAGCCCAAACGCCCACGACGCCATCCAAATCCGAGTGGCATTGCCTCCATTGGCGGCCAATTGCGTCAGCCAGCGGGTATAGTCGCGGATGACCTGTGCGCCTTGGCCTGTCGCCCAGCCCAGATTGACCCCGATTGGCACAAACGGTGACCCATCGGCATAGGCAAAGCCGTTGCCGTCGACCTGTACCATGCCGGTCTTGTCGTTCGCGACCGCCACAGACACAACGAGTGGCACACTTTGGTCAGTACCATGCCGGGCAATCAGTTGCCAATCACCATTTATGGTCAAAAAACAACGGGCGCGCCAGCCAGGAGTGCCCGTCGCTGCCAGCGTTTGGGGATCAAAGTCTTGATACCAAAACGCTGGCACCCGCAGCCGGGTGGTACCACACTGCGCCTCAACCCACACATCCGTCGCCTCGACGTCGTAATTCGCCGCCAGCGGCGTACTAAACGTCAGTGCGACTTCGAGGATGGTGTGCTGGTGGTAGGGTGGTGCTGTGACGATCTGCACGGTGATGGGAGCCACAGGCAACACGCCACAGGCCGCCACCAGCGTGGCACCGGCTAATTGGAATAATTGACGACGACGCATCGACACCACTCCTAGGTTGGCTGGAAGCCTTGCGAAACCAGCCATTCATACCAACGGTCAATCCAATAATCGCACGGCAAGTGGCGGGTCATCATGCCGAAGCCATGCCCGCCACCGGCATAGGCATGCACCTCGACCGGCACCTGCGCCACCTGCCAAGCCTTGGTGAGATTTGCCACACTATCCAGAATAATCGCGCCGAATTCATCATCGTTGGCGAGCGCAATAAACATGGGCGGCGCATCGGCGGGAGGGATGATTGCTTCGAACCAGACCGGATAAATCGGCGCCGCAAAGTTGGGCCGACTATCGGGCGTATAGTGCAACAGCGCCGTGGTGGTGACATGCCCACCCGCCGAAAAGCCCATAATCCCCACTCGTTGATCATTAATCCGCCAAGCGCTGGCGTTGCGGCGCACCACCCGGATCGCCTCCAGCGCATCGGCGCGCATGGCCGGGTCATGGGCTGCCGCCAAACGCCGCATTTCTTGGGGGTCTGACAGTTTGGCACTCAGGTAAGCGGCATGCTCTTGGTCGTCGGCAGGGGTAGGCAACAAGCGATATTTCAAGATAATCGCCGCAATCCCGCGGGCATTCAACCAACGCGCTACATCATGGCCTTCGTGATCGATAGCCAAAATATGATAGCCGCCCCCTGGACAAATCACCACCGCCGTGCCCGTGGCAATCGCCGGGTCGGGCAAATAAACGATGATACTAGGGGTGGTGACATTACGCACCTGCCCAAACGGCGTACCGACCTGCGACACACCCACGAACTCTTTTTCGGGCAAGGCATCCACCGGCACGGCAATCGTCCCTGCTGGCCACAACGGCAACACAAATGGCGTCGACATCGGCGTCTTTCCCTTCAAATGTATATATGTGTGTCACCATTGTAATTGCATTTCTGTGGTGCCAATACACGTAACAGGTGGCGAGACGCAATATGCGACAGCGCTACAAGTGTTACAATATCAACAACTATTTTTTACGAAGGACAGCACACTCATGGCCAAAGAAGGAATTATCGCTCGTGCCAAAGATTATGCCCAGTGGTACCTCGACATCGTGCGCGAAGCCGATTTAGCCGATTACGCCGAAGTCGTGCGCGGCTGTATCGTCTTCAAACCGACCGGCTATGCCATATGGGAACACATCCAATCTGGCCTCGATGCCCGCATCAAAGAAACCGGCCACGTCAACGCCTACTTCCCCTTGCTTATCCCCAAAAGCTTTTTGATGAAAGAAGCCGAGCACGTCGAGGGCTTTGCCCCCGAAGTGGCCGAAGTCACTCATGCCGGTGGCGAAAAACTGACTGAACCCTATGTAATTCGCCCTACCTCTGAAACCATCATTGGCTATTTTTATGCCAAATGGGTGCGCAGCTACCGCGATTTACCCATCCTTATCAACCAATGGGCCAACGTCATACGCTGGGAAATGCGCACCCGCCCGTTTTTGCGCACCGCCGAGTTCCTCTGGCAAGAAGGGCACACCGTCCATGCCAGTGAAGCCGAAGCCGAAGCCGAAACGCTGATGATCCTGCACGACGTCTATGCCGACTTTGTCGAAAAAGAGATGGCCTTGCCCGTCATCCGTGGTCTCAAAACCGAAAGAGAAAAGTTCCCTGGAGCCCTCCGCTCCTACTGCATCGAAGCCATGATGCAAGACGGTCGCGCCCTGCAAGCGGGCACATCACACAACCTCGGCCAAAACTTCGCCAAGGCCTTTGAGATTACCTACACCGACCACAACAATACCGTCCAACACGCCTGGACCACCAGCTGGGGCGTCAGCACCCGCCTCATCGGCGCCCTCATCATGGCCCATAGCGACGACGACGGCCTGATCGTGCCCCCCCGCCTCGCCCCCGTCCAAGTGGTGGTGGTGCCTATTTTCAAAAACGACGCCGAAAAAACCGTCGTCATGGAAGCGGTCAAACGCATTACCTCCGACTGGAAGGGCAAGCTACGCTTCAAAATCGACGAGCGTGAACATCTCTCCCCGGGCTTCAAATTCAACGAATGGGAAGTCAAAGGGGTGCCCGTGCGCATCGAAGTCGGCCCCAAGGACGTCGACAAAGGCACCGTGGCCCTGGCCCGCCGCGATATCCCCGGCCGTGATGGCAAAAGCTTTGTGTCCCAAGAGGGGCTCACCGAGCGCATCGTCACCCTGCTTGCCGACATCCAAACCGCTCTCTACGAGCGGGCCTTGGCCTTCCGCGCCGAACGCAGCAAAACCGTCACCAGCTATGCCGAACTCAAAGCCCAAATCGAAACCGGCTTTGCCTATTGCTGGTGGGATGGCTCGAACGAAGACGAAAAACGTATCCAAGACGAAACCCGCGCCACCATTCGCTGTATTCCCATCGACCAACCCCAAGCTAGCGGCACCTGCGTCTATAGCGGACGCCCCGCCAAAACCATGGTCGTATTTGCCCGTTCGTATTAATTGCTAGACGGATGTGGCACAGTGCGCAATGACGCGCTGTGCCACATCCGTTTCGCTATTGTAAAGAGGGGACTCTATGCCAACAATTCGTTCCATCGAAGCTCACCACAAAGCGGCCATCTCGTTGCTGTGGCAACCCCTCGACGGTATGCCCGCCACCGGCTACAACGCTGAACGCCAAGTCAAAACTGCCAGTGTCATCAAATTGCCAATTCTCGTGCACCTCGCCTTGGTAGTCGAAAGTGGCGCACTATCGTGGGATCAACGCCTTACCCTCAGTGACAGCGACCATACCCTAGGCGCGGGTGTGCTTAAACTCATGAACGCCGGCTTACAACCCACCCTGCGTGATTTGGCCGTATTAATGATGGTTATTTCTGACAACACGGCAACCAATCTATTGATTGATTTGCTGGGAATCGATGCCATCAATCAACGTATCCAATCCCTAGGGCTCACCCAGACCCGCCTCAACCGCAAAGTCTTTGCCCCCAATACGCCGGAATGCCTGCCATGGGGGCTGGGCGTCACCAGCCCGCGCGACATCGTACAGTTGCTCACCGCAATCGTGCGTGGCGACATCGGCAACAGGAGCACCAATCAATTCATCCGCGATACCCTAGCCGATCTGCAAGACCGCGCCGGCATCCCCCGTGGACTACCCCGTGACTGGCGCTATGCCGGCAAAACAGGTAGTGACGATGATTTGCGCAACGACTGTGGCATTATTACCCGCCCCGATGGCAGCCATGTCGTGGTGGCCTGCTTTGTGCAATCGCTCGACGAAGCCCCCAGCACCGCCGATCATCCCGGACTGGTCGCCCTCGGTCAAGTCGCCAAAGTAATGGCATAACTGTGCTTACCCAAGGAGGACGCCCAAATGCGTTTGATGCCACCGCTTACATCGCCCCGCCTGACCATCCGCGCATTTACCACCAGCGATCTCGATGCTGCGGTCGCCGTGTTTGATATCGGCTATAGCGACCGCACCACCACCACGCCCGAGGCAATCATCAAACGCCAATCCTGGCTAGACTATATCATCGCCAACGAACAACAACTCGCTACCCTCGATCAGCCCCCTTACGGCGAGCGCGCCATCGTCGCTACCGCCAGCCAACACGTCATCGGTGCCATCGGATTCGTGCCGTGTGTCGATCAATTTGGGCTGGTGGGGATTGGCCACAACGACGGCTATAGCCACGCCGAAGTGGGCTTGTTTTGGACCATCATCCCCGCCCAACGCCGCCACAGCTATGCCAGCGAGGCCGCCCGCATGATGATCGACTACGCCATTACGACCCTCGGGCTACGGCGTATTATCGCCACCACCGAGCACGATAACAACGCCTCCCAAGGAGTCATGCGGGCCGTCGGTATGGATATGCGCACCAATCCCCACCATCAACCGCCGTGGCTCCAAGTAGTAGGCGTCTATGAACCGCAACGGCGCCCCGAATTGCTCGCCAACAGCATGACGATGCGCCCCATCACCCTCAACGACTTGCCCAGTTTGATTACCCTGTGGCGCATAGCCGGCCTCAAAATCAGTCCCACCGATACCGTGACTGGTTTACGCCGCCATATTGGCGTGTCGGGGCATTTGGCGATCGCACTTTGTGCCTCAGATGGGACTATCATCGGGTCAGTACTAGGGAGCGACGATGGCCGGCGGGGCTGGATCAATCATCTCGCCATCCATCCCGATTATCAAAGCCAAGGCTTGGGACGGTTGCTCATCACCACCATCAGCGCTCGCCTCAAAGCCCAAGGTTGCGAAAAAATCAACCTGCTTATCAACGGTTCCAACCAAAAGGTCGTCCCGTTCTACCACGCCAACGGCTTTGGCTTTGATGACATCATCTACATGACCAAATGGATGAACGGCGATGTATAAAGCGACGCTACGCAATCTGCTCATCGTTATCGCATGGCTGGTGTGGCTCAGTAGTTGTAGCACCACACCGCCTGCCGCCGGTGGACAACGACTGGTATTGACAGACGACGCACCGAATTTTCGCTATACGCTTACCGTGACAACCCGCAACGCCTCCGACGAATTAGGCACCCCCCGTGACGGCACCCTCACCATCGTCACCACCAACACCCCTGCAGGCCAACGCCAAGATATCAGCACGACCGATCAACTCACCCCCAATTGGCTCATCCCATTTGCCAGTCAAGTCAGCATCGCCACCCAAACCACCGAACGCTGGCTGATTGCTGATGATTGCCGCCGTGATGCCGGAGTATTGCCGCTGATTAGCATGCGTGAAGTACTCGGCCCACTGCCTGGTTTTGTGAGAAGTGATAACCAACTCTTTAGCCAAGACGGTGCCCCACTCTGGCAATCATGGGCTGCTAGTGCGCTTCCTGATGCGACGGGTGCCATTCAATCGGCCACTGGGCATGGCACAGGAAAAATATTTATCCCGGGCGGTGAAGTGATTCGTGGCGATATTTCGTGGGATTATCAACGTATCCCCGCACCGGCTATCACCATCCCTAGTCATGGCTGCAACGACGATGTTTTGACGGCAATTCCCCTGCCTCGTATCTGGACCAATCGGCGCATGTATGGCGGCGCACTTTTAGCCGAAAGTCCTCAAACTCCGGCACGCAGTGCAACTGACTTGCGTGATACACTAAATACCAACGGCTGGCAAACTACCACACTTGATACCCACGCCACACCAATTGTCATGGATGCGTCATCTCAGCACGACACCATTCGCGTATTTGTTGTGTCTAATCAAAATAGTGGTAGCGATATCACCATTATTGCCGTGACACCCTAAAACACCGCACTATGACGATTCACCTCCGTCACCAACACAATTTTTTACAAGGAGTAACACATGCGAAGAGTAATCAAAATCATCTCCTGGATTCTCGGCATTCTGGTTGGCTTCATGGTGGTAATTGCCGCCTCAGTCATCATTGATCGGGGTATGGGGGTGAGTCGCCTCGATGGCATCACCAACACCGTCATCCCCAATGGCAACAACCCTGCTATCCGAGCCTATGTGGCGCGCCCGAGTGGTACGGGTCCGTTCCCCGTCGTCATCATGGTGCATGAATGGTGGGGTCTCAAAGCAGAAATCGCCGGCAAAGCCGATGCCCTCGCCAAAGACGGCTATATCGTCGTAGCCCCCAATCTCTTCCGAGGCAACACCACTGATTGGTTCCCCACGGCCATTTGGCAAGTCTCCAACACGCCTACGACACAAATCGATGGTGACCTCGATGCCGTCTTGTTATGGATCAACAGCCAACCCGATGCCAATCGCAACCAAATCGCCATCATGGGCTTTTGTTTTGGCGGCGGTACGGCCTTGCGCTATAGTGTCAATACGCCGGCAATCGTCGCCACGGCAGTTTTTTATGGGTCAGTGATTACCGACCCCGCCGAACTCAAAAAAATCCAAGGCCCAGTGCTAGGGGTGTTTGGAGGGGCAGATACAATGATTCCGCAAACCGAAGTCGATGCCTTTGAAGCTGGTTTAATCGCCGCCGGCATCCCCAACCAAGTCACCACCTATGCGGGCGAACCGCATGCCTTTGTACAAAGCATCGCCGAAATAAACAAGGGCGGCAATCAACAAAAAGCCTGGAACCAGCTCCGCGAATTCCTCGCGAAGGCCTTCAGTGGCCAAGCTATCAGTCGCCAATATCGTCTCGCCAATCATCAGCAACCAGCAGATTTAGCGACCCAACAATTTATCATGCCGAATCGTTGGATTCATCAATTTGTTTGTGACTTGACCGTCCGATAACACATCTACGCACCAGTCTCATGCAACAGTGGTACACTAGTATTCGTCTGAGACCTGTATTGTCTTTTTTACGTAAAAGAGGTGTATGGTGGAAATTTTTTTCTGTTTGTTTGTACTCGTGTTACTCGCCGGTACCGTGGTTATTACCGGCATCAAAATCGTCCCCCAAGGCTACGAATGGACCATCGAACGCTTGGGGCGCTTCCGCATAGTGATCAAGCCCGGTATGAGCATCATCATCCCGTTTATTGATCGAGTGGGTCGACGCGTCAATGTCCAAGAACAAGTGCTCGACATCCCCTCACAAATCGTCATCACCCGTGACAACGCCACCGTGCGCGTCGACGGTGTGTTGTTTTATCAGGTCTACGACACCAGCTTGGCTGCCTACCAAGTCTACAATCTACAAGCATCCATCATCAATTTGGCGTTGACCAATCTGCGTACCGCCTTGGGCAGCATGGAGCTCGACGAAGTATTGTCCAAACGTGACCAAATCAACAACCACTTGCTGGCCGCTGTCGATCATGCCACCCAAACCTGGGGCACCAAAGTCACCCGCGTCGACATCAAAGACGTCTTGCCACCCGAAGACATTACCCGCGCCATGGCACGCCAGTTGACCGCCGACCGCGAAAAGCGCGCCCAAATCCTCACCGCCGAAGGGACGCGTCAATCCGAAATCCTGCGCGCCGAAGGACTCAAGCAAGCCAAAATCCTCGAAGCCGAAGGTAACCTCGAAGCCGCCAAACGCCAAGCCGAAGCCCGCGAACGCCTCGCTGGCGCCGAAGCCGAAGCCACCCGCTTGTTGGTTGCGACAGTGGGCAATCCCGAAGCCGCCTTGCAATACTTCGTGGCCCAGCGCTATGTCGATGCCTTGCAAAAACTCGGTGAATCCCCCGCAGCTCGCATGATTATCGTTCCCACAGAATTCAGTAATTTGGCCGGTACGATGACGGCAATTACCGAAATGATGAAGAGCACGGACAAAAAATAATGTTACACAATGGCTATATGTGGGCCATTCTCGGAATGGCACTATTGCTCATTGAACTTTTTTTGCCGGGTGTGTATGCCCTCTGGATCGGCATTGCAGCTCTGGTTACCGCAGTGATTGCCTTTGCGGTGCCTAGCCTCGATGTCTGGTTATTGTTGGTGTTTGCGGTGGCAACGGTGCTCTCGGCGATTGGCGGAAGTCGCATCTATGCCCGCCTAAGCACGTCGCCACTTGCCATCAACGACATGCAAAACCAGCTCATCGGTAAGCACGGTGTCTGTATCGCCGTCGGCGAAAACAACCAGATCCGCATTCGCATCAACGGTATCGAATGGGCCGCCATTGCCGATGATATCATCACCGTCCACGATGCCGTGGTGGTGACCGATTTCCGCAAAGCAATGCCAGTAGTCCGTCGCGTCTAATTGACACGCCTTGTGCGCAATCCGTGGTTTGGGTCTACCCCAAACCACGGATACTCTTTAAAAAATCCCTATGCTCCCAAAAACACGCCACATCCATCACACCCGCAAATACCGCCATACATATCAATACCGACACCAATCAAAGCCGAATGTTGGTTGTTGGGGGAATTCCACCCTGCCACATCAATGAATGGGCGCATGAGCACTAGGCAATTTCCCTATGGTACGCCGCATCAATGGCGGTGCCTATGACATACGGGTTTTGCGGTATATGCAAAAAACACCTGTACCCATTGAATTATCAGCAGATTATTGTTAAAAATCACAAAAAATAACGCAATCCACCTGATGACACTCATATAATTAGCTTAGATTTTACTTTTCAAATAAACATCATGTAAGTAGTAAGTTCGTAAAATAAATACAAAGTACAATAGAATTAGTGATTTTTATCTATTTTTTACGACTAATCATGCGTATTTCACAGAAAAAACACAAAATCAATCATTTAAGCAAATATATTTTTATTATCAAATTATTATCTTAGTACAATACCTGCGCCAATTGAAAGTGGCATAAAAATGGCTTTTCCTGTATAGTTT
>JBBAWW010000111.1:0-10329 GCA_040397035.1 Roseiflexaceae bacterium
CTTCAAACTTCAAACTTCAAACTTCAAACTTCAAACTTCAAACTTCAAACTTCATACTTCATACTTCATACTTCATACTTCATACTTCATACTTTCTACTTCGCATGGCGTATCGGATGGTTTTTTGGTGGTATCCACATAGTTCAAATATTTTTGAAATAATTTTTCGGCGCAAAAAAAGCAGATACCCACAGGAGCCTCAAGCGCTCCCGTGGGTATCGTGTGTGGTGAGTATTTAGGCGTGGTTGCCGTTGCTGGTGGCGGCGGGGGTAGCCATCACGGGTGAATTGGTGTTGCGCCAGCTGACTGACGGCATTACCAAGGCGCTCCGCACGTGTTGGCGCTGGGCGTAGACCATGTGCATCACCGAATTGAGCAAGGTATCGTTGAGCAGATGTGGTTGCAAGCCGAGGTCGATGAGCTTGCTATTGGCGGCATTGTAGTAGTGGGCTTCTTTTTCGACGCGGGGATTTTCGAGGTGTTGGATGGTGGCATTGATGCCGAGGGTTTTGGCGGCGTCATGCACCATGTGGGCCAATTGGAGCACGTTGAATTGTTCGGTAAATTGATTAAATACCCGGAACTCACCGCGGGCAGCGGGGAAGTTCAATGCCAATTCCACACACGCCAAGGTATCGCGGATATCGAGGAAGCCGCGGGTTTGGCCACCTTGACCATAGACGGTCATGGGCATGTCAATCACGGCTTGCACCAAAAAGCGATTGAGGGCGGTACCAAACACGGCATCGTAGTCAAAGCGGGTGACGAGGCGGGGATCAACATTGGTTTCGGCGGTTTCGAGGCCATACACCACCCCTTGATTGAGGTCGGTGGCGCGGATACCCCAGACCCGGCAAGCAAACATCATGTTGTGGCTGTCGTGGACTTTGCTGAGGTGATAAAACGAACCGGGTTGTTTGGGGTAGGGCAGGGTATCGGTACGGCCGTTGTGGGTAATGGTGATGAAGCCTTCTTCGATGTCGATGTTGGGGGTACCGTATTCGCCCATGGTACCCAGTTTGACCAAATGACAATCGAGGTTGTGTTCGGCGATAGCATACAGCAAATTGAGCGTCCCCACCACGTTGTTGGTCTGGGTATAGATGGCGTGGCGGCGATCAATCATCGAATAGGGCGCACTGCGTTGCTCGCCGAAGTGCACCACGGCATCGGGCGCGAAGCTTTTGAAGACCGGCTCAAAAAAAGAATAATCACACAAGTCACCCACAAACAATTCAATCCGTTTGTTGCTGACTTGTTGCCAGACGGCGATGCGTTCTTGAATCGAGGTGATGGGGGTAAGGCTATGGGCACCGAGTTCGTGGTCATAGCCACGGCGAATCAAGTTATCGACGATAGCGACATCGTGACCACGTTGTGATAAATGCAGGGCTGTGGGCCAGCCGAGGTAGCCGTCGCCACCAATAACCATAATGCGCATTGTGATTCTCCTTTGAGTAATCTGTTGGCGTCAACCACGTCGGTACAACACTCCATGATACAATGGTATGATACATGAGTAATGTCATCAAGTGATTGTCTTTTGGTTAATGGTTTGTTGTGAATGCGAGATTGTTGTTATGATGCGCATGTCTAGTCAAGTCGAATACGGATTACGGGCGATGCTCGACATTACCTTGAATTGCAGTGATCGTCCGGTGCAGGCTGGTGATATTCACCGCCGTCAAGGTATCGACGAACATTTCATCAGCCAAATATTATTGATGTTGCGCCGGGCTGGTTTAATTGAAAGTCTGCGTGGCCGTCAAGGGGGGCATCGTTTGGCCCGCCCGGCGTCGTTGATTACCGTGCTCGAAATCATCGAAGCGCTCGAAGGCAGCGACGAAGCCCGTGACCGCACGGGACGGGGGAATATCATCGAAGTTGCGGTGGTGCGTGATACCTGGAATGAAGCCCGCGACCGCGTGCGTTGTTGCTTCCGCGACGTCACCCTCGCCGATTTGTGTGAACGCCGCAATGCCTTGTCGAATAGTTCATATATGATTTAGTGTGGGTGTTTTTTTTTGGAAAAAAACGTACTGGCCGTCGTGAATAGGTCGCTATTACGCAAATCCACTGGCCTCAAACCCAAAACGCAACCAAGCCATGATACCTAATTCGATACTAGTAATCAAGGTGGCCACCAAAAACGGCTTGATGAGCTCGGCAAGGTGGCTGATTTTGCGCTGGTCATAGCCAGCGGCGACGGCTACCGCAAATGTATTGGAAATCAACAAAATCCCTACAATCCCCACCCATGACACAATCGCAATCGGCCAATAGAGCCAACTCGGTCCCATGGTGGTGGCGGCCGCATAGCCGAGGGCAAGTGCCCATAAGCCAACCAGCTCCCACCAATGCCCAATCATGGCGCGATTACTACCGTTGTTGCGCAATACACGGTTGAGTGTGGGGATAAAGAACGGGGCAATGGCAATTCCCGCCAGTGACCCCGTCACCATCCGGAGCCAATTTTGGGGTTGATACAACGGGGTGAGACCGATATCGACACTCAACGAATTGAATCCATCGATAGCGAGTAATACAATCGGTACCAATAACAATAGCGTAAATACCTTGGAGCCATATTGGGTATAACGGTGGCGTCCAGCGATGGTCATCACCAGCATACTTAACGTCATGGCGCCATAAATGCCCGTGTTGCGGGCACACAAGGGTAATTGTTGGCCGGCAATGGTGGTGTTGTGCATTTGGGCACAGACACCATGCACACTGGCATACATGTTCCAGGCAATTTGACTACTCGGCCAGCTTGGCAGGGGTAGTGATGGCCAAAACAAAATCCCTGCAATAAGGCCACTATATACACCAATTGCCAACCAATACCAACTGCGTAACGACGTAGTCATGGGATGCGCTCCAATTGTAGTTGTAGGGCTGCTACCGATAATACCCCGATATGGATAGCGACAATCTTGCCGGTGCGATCAATAAAGACACTCGTTGGCAAATTACGGGCTCCATAGACGTTGCTCACAGCGCCGTCAGGATCGCTGACGAGCGTAAAGCGCACGTTTAATTCTTTGGCAAAGGAGGGGATAACGTCGAGTTGTTGGCCTTTGTTGATGCCAATGACGCGCACATCGTTGCCGTCAACGGCTGCGAGGGTGGACATTTCGCTCCGGCACGGCTCACACCACGTCGCCCAAAAATTCAGGACTACCCGTTGTCCACGCAGGCTACTGAGTTGCTCGCGATGCCCATTGCCATACGTCCAACTGATATCAGGGGCGGGCTGATCTACGGCGATAGTGGGAGCCTGGGGATTACTGAGGGTGGCGTTGCTGGCGATAAATTTAGGCAAATCAGAGGGTATGGTAGTGGCTGGTGTGCGACCACAACTACTCAATATGCAGGTGCTGATAATGGTAAGTATGAGCAAAAAACGCCGTATCATTCGACCCCCACGTGCACAGCAAAATTGCTTGTCTCCACAATAGCATAGTTCAATAACAACGTGATGAGAAAAAAGCCCCACGCAGCTGTTGTGACACTGCAGTGGGGCGTGGGCGTTGTCCTTGGTGGTATAGGTTAGTTTTTGGCGATAATCCGCACGAAATGGCGACCCTTTTGGATGACGACGGTGGGGCTAATCAGTTGATTAAAACTGCTAATCCGTTCGTTGTCGAGCTTGACACCACCACCATCAATCAAGCGCCGTGCATCACTTTTGCTATTTGCGAGCCCCGTCGCAACCAACAAATCAATGATTACCACGGGTGCGTCAATGGCAAATTCGGGCATCTCGCTGGGGGCTTCGCGGCGTTGGAATTGGCGTTCGAAGGCGTCGCGACCTTGGATTGCGGCGGCGGGGGAGTGGAATTGAGCCACGATTTCGCTAGCCAGTCGTTTTTTGATTTCCATCGGGTTTTCACGCCCACCAGCGATGATTTGGCGGATTTCGCTGACGTCAGTCAGCGGCACATCGGTAAGCACTTCAAAGTAAAGTGGCATGACTTCGTCGGCCATTGACATGATTTTGCCGAACATATTTTCGGGTGACAACAAAATATCGACGGTGTTGTCGAACGATTTGCCCATTTTGCGGCCATCGGTACCGGGGATCAACGGCAACAAAAAGACATCTTGGGGGGTAAGTCCCATTTGGCTTTGGAGTTCACGACCAGCCAAATTGTTGAACTTTTGGTCGGTACCACCAAACTCGACGTCGGCTTTGACGGCCACTGAATCGTAGCCTTGGAGCATGGGGTACATCAATTCGAGGATGGTGAGTGGGGCGCCGGCTTCGTAGCGCTTGCGGAAGGTGTCGTGTGACAGCATGTGCGCCAGCGTAAAGCGCCCAGCCAGGTCGAGGGCGTTTTCGAGGGTGAAGTCGCCAAACCACTCGCTTTGCCAGCGAATTTCGGTTTTGTTGCGGTCAATGACCCGGAAGAATTGCTCCATGTAGGTCAAGGCATTTTCACGCACTTTTTCGGCGGTGAGGCGGGGGCGGGTGATATCACGGCCACTAGGGTCGCCGATTTGGGCCGTCCAGTCGCCCACAATCAATACGATGGTGTGGCCAAGTTCTTGGAATTTTTTGAGTTTGCGCAAACCAACTGCATGTCCAATATGCATATCGGGGCGGCTCGGATCGAAGCCTTGTTTGAGGCGGAGTTTGCGGCCAACCGTGAGTTTGGCGCGGAGCTCAGCTTCGACGATAATCTCTGCTACGCCACGGGTGAGTAATTCATCAGGAATAAAGGCCATATGGGTACCTCATAATAAATGGAAGACAAATCAACGCAATCGTTATTACACCAATAATACCAAATTATCCACGCCATCCGTTACGATTTGCGGCGACGGGAAGTTGCGTGACAATCTCTTGTACAACGTGTTCGACTGTGGTGTTGCGCATGCGGGCTGTGGGTGAGAGGATGAGGCGATGGGCGAGCACCGAGACTGCGACGGCTTGAATATCGTCGGGGAGCACATATGCTCGCCCACCAAGTAGTGCACGGGCTTGGGCAATCCTAGTCAGTGTCAACAAGGCGCGTGTACTTGCACCCAATCCAATATCATCATGCTGACGAGTCCGTACCCCCAATGCCACCACGTATTCATCAATTGCAGGGTCGACATACACTTGTTGGACAATTTGTTGGATAGCAATGATCTCTTGTGCATTGGTATAGGCCGTCAATGTGTCGATGGGGTGTTGGTGGCGTTGTGTCCGCAAAATAGTAAGCTCGTCACTACTACTCGGATACCCTAGTCGAATGCGCATACTAAAGCGGTCTAATTGTGCTTCAGGCAGGGTAAATGTGCCATCGTATTCCACGGGGTTTTGGGTTGCAATAACCATAAACGGTGACGGCAATGGGTGGGTTGTGCCGTCAACGGTGATTTGGCGTTCTTCCATGGCTTCGAGCAAGGCACTTTGGGTGCGTGGTGTGGCCCGATTCAGCTCATCTGCGAGGATGATTTGGGCATGAATGGGACCAGGGTGGAAGCTAAAGTTTAATTCACGCGGATTAAAAATTGCACTGCCGGTAATGTCTGCCGGTAATAAATCAGGGGTCAGTTGAATCCGCGCAAAGCTACAGCCGAGCGTCCGGGCAAGAGTGCGCGCCAACATGGTTTTGCCGGTACCCGGTACGTCTTCGATGAGTAGATGCCCCCGGGCGGCAAGTGTAATTACCGCAAAGTCAACCG
The DNA here is from genome assembly GCA_040397035.1 of Roseiflexaceae bacterium. Lineage (GTDB taxonomy): Bacteria > Chloroflexota > Chloroflexia > Chloroflexales > Roseiflexaceae > UBA965. The sequence goes on from JBBAWW010000111.1 coordinate 5,680, forward strand.
CATTCCGCTGGCCAATAATCACTTGTTCAATTTGTTGCACAATGTGACGGAGCACCGTGCTCGTGTCATGAATTTGTTGAGTTGATAGTGTATTTGTAGCCCTAGCCATGCTGATAGTATAGCATACATCAATTCATTTATCGGTGATTAAAAGTGATTGTTTTGTATGCAAAATAGACTGTTTATTAATGACAACCGTACAGACGCAACAGGCTGCGTCTGTACTCGTGGGGTGGAGCATATCAATTTAATCTTTGGCAAAACGCTGGGTAATATGCGCAATCACTTCGTGCCGATCAGACGTCTGTTGGAATCCAGCTCGTTGGTACAGTGCCAAGGCAGCGTGGTTATCGTGCTGGGTATTGAGCGAAATCTGTGCGGTAGCGATTTGTTGTCCATACGTAATCACTGCCGCCAATAATTGTTGGGCAATGCCTTGGCGGCGCCACTCCGGCAGTACCGCAATCCGCACGATATGGAGCAGACTACCGTGGTCGTGGACCACTGCAATCGCATAGCCTACGGAGCGGTTTGCGCTGGTGGCATGGAAGGCCATCGTGTCGCTATTGAATAATTGGTGGATTTCATAGTCGTTTTTGAGCCATTCGTACGCAAACGCATGGCCATCAATCAGCTGGATCGCCGCAATATCTTCGTTATGCAAGCGTTGCAAGCTCGCCGGCTGTGCGCTGGTGATTATGGGTATTTTTGTGTGGCGTTGTAATCCAATAATTACGTTGTGTGGTTGGAATCCCACTCCGCACAAAATATCCGTAAACCAGCGATCGTAGAAGTCGCCACTATAATACAACGCGGTGACGGGGGCCTGTGCGATGAGTGTATGGGTGAGTTGTGCCAATACCGCGGTGTGATCACTAAAGGCAATCCCATCAAGCGCACAACAACGAATCCACGCACACTGCGGATTACTGCTACTGGCAATCAGCGTGGCGACGGGTTGTGATTCATGCCACGCCACCGCCATGATTTGCTGCGTCGCCGGCAAGTTAAGCGTGATAGTGCCAAATTGCAACAAACGAATCCGGGCGCGATGCACCAACGCAATCACCGCCGCATATTGGTCGGGAGTGGCTAGTGTGATGGTGAGTTGCGTGAGCCGTAATGGCAACGTAGACACCCCGATACCTCCTGTGGTTGGCTATGCGCGTGATTCGTCAAAAATGTGTAGTTTGTGGTGTGCTAACAACCCATAGCGCCGGAAAAAGAAGATGAGAGCGATAGTGGTAATAATCCCCACAATCATGAATGTCAGCCATGGTAACGCTGGTTGCTGGAGCGCTTTGCCCCAACCGTAGAGCGTGCCACCACTAAAACTCCCCATCCCACCCCCCAATGCAATTGCTAAACCGGCTACGCCAAAGTATGACCCCAAGGCACTATTGTCGGCCAAATTGGCTGCCACGGTTTGTTGACTAGGTGATGCAAGCAACCCGCCCACCGAGTAGAGTGCCACACAAATCAGCAATAATGCCGTGGTATGCGTGGTGGCAATCAACCCTAAGCCGATGGCCATCACGCCAATGCCAATCACGAGAATGGTGGCAGATGAAAAAAATCGTTCGGCCAAGCGCATCAGTGGGTACTGGAGCACAATACTAATCAAGGCATTGACCCCATACACCCAACTTATCGCATTGGTATCGGTGGCAATATCGGTAGCTTTGAGAGGAATCGACAAGGTGATTTGGGTCCACATAAACCAATACCCAAGCAACAACGCATTGTAAATCATGAAGCGCCGATCGCGTAACGCCAAGCCAATCCCGTGGGTCAATTTGCCTTGACCCGTCGCAACCGCAATATTGGGCATCAAAATATAGGTGGCCGCCCAGGCAATGATATAACAAACCCCTGACGAAATCGCCACCACACCGAAATCATAACGGAGCAACCACGTGCCAATCAATGGTCCTATGGCCATCCCCAAGTTGCGTACGATACCCAAAATCGAAAAATAGCGGGCACGGTCAGCTGGCGTCGTCAAGGCGGCAATCGTTGCTGAGCTCGGTGAGTCAAACATGGCGCCACCTAGTGCCGCAAAAATCGCACTGCCAAGCAGTAATGGAAAGGTGGTGGCCCAGGCCATTGCCCCAAACCCGATTACCCGCACAATTAAGCCACACAAAATCAATAAACGCGCCCCAAAGCGATCAGCAAGCATGCCGCCCACTACGGTGAAGCCTTGCTGGCAGAGTTGGCGTAACCCCAGCACGATCCCTATACTGGCGGTGGCCCAGCCTAATTCTTGGACATAATGGATTGAGATGAGCGGGACAATCATAAAAAATCCCCCCCACATCATGAACGAATTAATAATCATGACATACATGCCGACGCGACGTTCGTGGCTGGTTAATTCTGCGGGCTGTTTTATCATGACAATGACTCCTGTGGTGGGTGGTAGGGACCGCGACAAATAATCGCAGTATGGTGATCGGCAACTTGGGTCAATACGACCACTAATGCTTCACCAGTTGGTTGTGACAAGCGTTTGGCGAGTGCATCGGTGTCTACGGGTGAGCCACGTTTTTTGACAGTAATTGCGCCTGCCTGGAGTCGGCGCAGGGTTTGTTTGAGGATGCGTTCATTAAATGGCAGTGCTTCAATCACCTGCCAACAGCGCGCAAACGGCGTGGCGTGGTAATTAGCACTGGTTAAATAGGCGATTTGACGATCAATCATCTGCGCCCCCATTTGTTGGGCGAGGTGTTGTACGAGTCCTGCGCGGATGACCGCCACATCTGGCTCATAAAAAAACGTCTGCGGGGCGCTATAGGTGACAGCGTGGGCTGGCGCCGTATCGTCGAGTTGCGCCGTGGTGGTGCCACTAATCACACTGGCCCGCCGTTGCCACGGCCATGGGGTATCGATCCACACCACCGTTTCGCGTAATTCTCCTGCCAGCGACACACATTCGATGGCAAACGGTGGTGTGAGCGGCAAGTCGTGATAATCGAGACCGGGGGCACATTTGATGGCGATGATGCGGCCGGCGCGGCGCCACTCAGTGGCGATGGTCAGCGGTGGGTGATAATCGCTATGGTGGAATATCCGGCGTCCGCCACTGCGCCGGCCTGGATCAAAAAACACCGCATCGACGCTGTCTGGCAGTGTATAGGTGGTTACATCGGCCTCGACCCAGCTGACGCGGTCGCTGAGCCCCCGTTGGGCGATATTGGCATGAGCCATTGCCAAGCGGGTGCTATCGCTGTCGACGGCGATACACGACGCCTGCGTCGCCAGCGCCAACAAATCACCGCCACAGCCGCAACACAAATCGGCAATGGAGTGATGGCCGGCAAATTGCGTAGCGCGGTGCTGGGCGACACGGCTGTGGCTGGCTTGCTCGAGCGCCTCGCGAGTGAACCACAACTGTGCGCCATCGGGGAATTTGCGGGTGGCGAGTTGGCGCACCGTAGCCAATTCAAACAACGCCGCCGCCTGTGTAATTGCCACCTGACGCCGTAACAGGCTCATGCTCTGCAAATGTTGGCTGGGGTCGATGGTTGCCAACAGCGCTTGCGCTTCGGCACTTTGGAGCCAGGCCACTAATTCGGGCGTCATGCGCTGGTCGGCCGTTTGGGGAGGATAGCGCGCCAGCTGCCGCCGGCAATCACAATCCCCACGATGATAATCGCCAGACCGGCAATCGAATTGGGGTTAATTGGCTCTTGCAAAAATACTGATCCATAGACCACCCCAAATGGTGCGATGAGGAACGATACCATCGAGGCTTTGGTGGCACCGACGCTATCAATCAGCTGATAGTACAAAATATAGGCGATGGCGGTACAAAACACCGCCAAAATCAAGAGCGCAGTGATTGATTGGGCTGATGGCATTACCGTAGGCAGCCCATCCCAAATCAAGGCAATCGGGATGAGCAGCGAAGCGCTGGCAATCATTTGGCCAGTAGAGGGGATGATGGGCTTCATGCCACCAAAGACACGCCGACTATACAGCGCCGAAATCGCATAGCAAACGGCGGCACCGAGCACACACAACTCGCCGATCCAATTCCCTTCAGTTGCACCAGTTGCACCAGCAATCCCAATGGCTACAATCACACCGATAAATCCAACGATTAACCCGATAATTCGTTCGACGTTGATTTTTTCTTCGGCGCGGGTGGCAAGATTAATCAACGCGGTAAACAATGGTGTGGTGGCGCCGAGAATCGCCGTGGTGCTACTAGGGATGAGGCGTTGTCCCCACGAAATCAACAAAAACGGAATCACCAACCCAAACATGCCTACCGAATAAAAATTGAACCATGGTTGGCGCTCGCGGGGCAAGGTGACGCCGCTGACGCGCATAGCGGCATACAAAATAACTGCGGTAATTGCGATGCGGACGGCGACGAGGGTGGCAGGTGCCACATCGCTGACGGCGATTTTGATGAGCATAAATGCCGCACCCCAGATTGCTCCCAACAAAAACAAAATACCTGTTTGGCGTGCCGTCATGATGTCCCCTTTGTGGTGAATGTTGTTGTGCGTATGATAGCACCGATAGAAGGAGGAAGTAGAGACGCAGCCTGCTGCGTCTGTGCGAGGCAGCATGTCTTGTTATACTACAATACCTGCGCCAATTGAAAGTGGCATAAAAATGGCTTTTCCTGTATAGTTT
>JBBAWW010000112.1:0-8281 GCA_040397035.1 Roseiflexaceae bacterium
CAACGTCTCCGCGTCCTCTGCGCCTCCGCGTGAGACACAGCGCATCTCGCATTGACGTAAAGCCGCAGCCTGCTGCGGCTCTACAATACCGCACCGATGATGGCCACCATCAACACACTGCCGATGATAGCGTATTCCCAATAGGTGCGGGTGCTGGCGTTTTCGGTGAGCGAATTTTGGAGCATACCAGTCACCACATAAAAAATCACCAACAACAGTGCCCCACCCAACAGAAACGGCGCCGACCAATAATTGAGTGCCCACAAGGCCTGCGCCAAAATAAATCCCACCATCAGTGAAAGCAAACCGAGATTGGCTTTGGTCTGGGTCCATTGTAGTTGGGCATAGGCCAGCAATGCGCCACAGCTCCCCACAAATACGGCCGAATAGAGGGTGCGCAAATGGGCGTAGTAAATGGCACTAAACAAACCAAAGGCCATCAACAAGGCTAGCCCTTGCAGAACCATGAGGGCCACTTGGCGGATTTCGGGCTGGCGATCCATCGAATAATGTTGGGCCACGAGCGATGCCAACAACAACACGCCGGTAGAAATCAACGCCAACACAAACGCCAACATCTGGAGCCCAGAACTAAACAAGCGAAAAAAGGTGAAGGTGGTAATCACCGATAACGCCGGCAAAATCCAAAACCCCGGCGCCAGCTCGATTACGGTGAAGCGCAAGTTAAGTAACCACAAGGGGCGGGCGTGGACTTGGGGGTGGTCGCGGGTAAACAAATCGGCGCCGGTACTAATCAGCACCACGATGGCTGCCAAAATCAGCCACGATACGGTGATGACGGGTAAATCGCCCCCTAGTTGGGCCCGGATGATGTTGGGGTTGATATCCACCAAAAACACCACGGCCATCCCTAATAATACTAATAACACGAGCGATACGATCCGGTCGTAGCGCGGCATAGTTGCATCTGTACTCATGGCTCACTCCATCTGTGTCTATTATCCCTATTATACATCGCTGCTTGGGTATGGTACAATCTGCCCGATGTGCCATTAAAAAAGGAGTGTACCATGCGTGACGATATCACGAATGCTGCCATCGAAGATTATTTGAGTGGGTTAATGCCGCCCCGTCCGTCACCACTGAGTGACATGGAGCGCATCGGTCGTGAGCATGGTTGGCCACTGGTTGGCGCCGTCGAAGGGCAGTTTCTCTATATGCTGGCGCGCACCAGTGGGGTGCGTGATGCCCTCGAAATCGGTACCGCCACCGGCTATGCCGCGATTTGGTTGCTCCGTGCCTTGGTGCAACACCCCGATGGACGTTTGACCGCCATCGAAAAAGACCCCGAACGCTTTACCCGCGCTCGTGAATGGGTTGCCAAAGCAGGGTATAGTGACCGATTTTCGATTCACGAAGGTGACTGGTTCCGCGAATTGGCGAATATGCGTGGCCCATTTGATTTAATCTTCCTTGATATTTTGCGCCATCTCAATAACGAAAAAGAAGCCTTGCAAGCGCTCGAAATGTGCGTGCCGTTGTTGCGGCGTGGCGGGATTTTGGTGGCAGACAATGTGTTGTGTAATGCCTTGGTACTCGAAGATGCTGATGAAGCAGCCCCGATTGTGCGCGGCATCCAAGAATTCAACCGGGCCATCATGCACCATATCGATCTTGAGTCGGTGATTTTGCCTATCCGTGATGGCATCGCAGTCTGTCGTCGCCGCACGTAGGGTTCAGTTTTTTATAAAAATAATGCCCACACTATGCAATTGTCGTGGTGTAGGGCATTTTTTGTGGATCAAAAATTATTCTTTGGGCGGCATCGGTTGTTGGTGCCGAGTTAATTCTTCGAGCACCGCGAGGTCGATAATCGGCATGCCTGCGGTGTTCTTGGTGTTGAATTGGATGTGTAACAGCGACGTAATTGCCATATGGATGCCCCAAAACACCAACAGTATTGAGCAAATCAAGCCAAACGCAGTTAAGCCACTTGCCCCAGTCAATAACGACATGGCATAAAATGGCGCGCCAATCACCGCATAACAAAAAATCTGCAATCCAAAAATCACTGGGATGATTTGCAGGGTGGTGACAAATGCGACGCGCCAATATTCAAACAGCATGCGCAATATAATGATGGCGCATAATGTATGTAGTAATGCTAAATAAAAGGTAATCGGCATGCCTAGTGCCGTGATTTCGTTGTCGTATGACCAGACCCCCAATTGGGTGCCGAGTCCTTCTATGCTCCAAAAAAACAAAAAAATACCACCCACAACCCCCCATATTCCGAAGTAGCCGATAGCGACGAGGTGGTGGCGTAAAGTGGCAAATACAATAAGTGACGGTAGTACCATCACCCAGCCCCCCAAAAACGCCACTAGTGGCAGGGTTTGGCCAACGAGATAGATGAGTTCGCTGGTATAGACGATACCATAAAGCCAATGCCAGAGCGGCGAAAACAAACCGCTGAACATGGCGGTGACTGCCACACACACAAATAATGGCGATCGTGCGGATAATCCGACAAACACACATAACATGATTACTATGGCTGCGAGGAGGAAGAGAATGATTTCCATCGTGGAATCCTTCCTTGCGAATACTTAAGCCCCGTTGTATTCGCGTACTTCATTGTGGCTAATCGTAAACAACCGATTACTCAAGCCATGCGCATGTTGGCGCATGTCACGAGTGATTTGGAGTGCAACAGATGCGACCCGATCGGGGTCATCGTCACTGATAATTACCAAAAAATCACGATTGGGAATCCCAATCACAATATCTCCGGGGATATCGTTGCTGGCGGCTTGGATGATATCAGGCAACAAAATTCGGGTGGCATCGAGACCATCATTCACATTAAAGACCACTACTTGTTGCGACCCATTCCCTGCTTTGTGGTAGGGGACGTGTTGCGAGCGGTCATGCAGGTTGGTGATGGCTTGGGCATGCACGGTGTGTTCGCTGACGTTCCAGCGTGCCAACTGGGTTTCGGTTAAATATGACAAACGCGTTCCATCATGAATGGCGTAGATAATGATTAAATCCGCCAAAAATACCCGGTAGATGATGGGTTCGGCGCCCCGCTCGATTAAATCTGCCAGCAAAGCAATTGGTTTGAGTTGGGGGATGATTTGGTTGGCGATGACTTGGTAGCCAGGGTCGGCGATGCCTTTCTCGCCACGACTGACGCGCAACAAGGTGCTGAGGACTGCCTCAAACGCATCAGGGCGGCGCCGGTAGGCCCGTTCAAACGGCTCAATATCAACAGCCACGGATTCATCACCACGAATAATGATGATATGACCGTCAGCAAATTGCACATCGCTAATCTGCTCGTCGATTTCGGGCAGGCTCACGATTAAATGTGCCACAAAGGCATCGTAGTTGTTGTCGGTTGTTTGCTTCATACAATCGCCGTGTTGAATTGGGTGACGAGGGTTGCCACCGTGCTATCGATACAAATCTGTCCATGTGCCATCACCGTCAACTGCATGGAATCGTTGACCTGCCCAATCGCAGCATGGGGAATGTCCGCAAGCAGGGCGCTGAATGCGGCGTGATGTGCGAACGGTACCTCGACCAGGAATCGACTAGGGCTTTCGCTAAACAAGCGCACAAATGCGTTATCACTACTACTAGGCACGGCATCGAGGTCGATGTGTAGCCCCAAGCGGCCGGCCAGCGCCATTTCGGCGGCAGCCACGGCTAACCCACCATCGCTGATATCGTGACAGGCCACCGTCAGCCCGGCATGGATGGCCTGGTGCAGTTGGGCCATCAGGCGTGGGGCGAGGGCCAAATCTACTCGGGGCAGCTGCCAGGCTGCCCCACTAGGCAATCCTGCCACCATGGTGGCGTGGGAGCCGGCCAGTGTATTGGTGGTCGTCCCTACGATATAGAGCACATTCCCCGCCTGCTTGAGGTCGCTGGTTTGGGCGTGACGAATGTCAGGGTGGTAGGCCAGCGCCGAAATCAGCAAGGTGCCGGGGATGGCGATGCGCTGACCGGTGGCTGTGCGGTATTCGTTGTTGAGCGAATCTTTGCCCGAAATAAACGGCGTACCATAGGCCAAGGCGGCATCATAGCAGGCTGCGGTGGCGCGGGTCAGTCCGCCCATGCGGTCGGGTTGGCGCGGGTCACCCCAGCAAAAGTTGTCCAAAATAGTACAGGCGCGCGGGTCACCACCCACCGCCACCACATTGCGCAGGGCTTCGTCGATGGCGACCAATCCCATCCAATAGGGGTCGAATTGACTGAGTTGTGGCGCCATGCCACAGCCAATCGCCACGCCTTGCATGGCGTCAGGGCGGATTTGCAGCACCGCCGCATCACCGGGGCCATCGCTAGCCGCCCCCACCAGCGGTTTGACCACGGTGCGGCCTTGGATTTCGTGGTCGTAGCCACGGATGATTTGGGCCCGGCTGGCGATATTGGGGTGGGCCAACAAGGCGTGCAAAGTTGCCGTATGGCTCAGCTGTTGCCATTGGGGTGCGGGGATTGCGTCTGGTTGCCAGGTGGCGGTAAGCACCCGTTGGGGACGTCCGTCGTGGAGCATCTGCATGGCGATATCGACCAGCACCACATCGTGGTGGGTGACCACTAAGCGGCCACTACCATCAAAGGTACCCACCGCCGTCGCTTCGACTTCTTCGGCGGCACAACAGGCCAACAAGGCGGTCAAATGCTGGGGCGGCACGGCCATCACGATGCGCTCTTGCGCTTCAGAGAGCCAAATTTCCCATGGTTGTAGGCCAGCATATTTCAAGGGCACGTGCGATAATTCCACCCGGGCGCCGGTCTGTTCGCCCATTTCGCCGATGGCTGATGACAACCCGCCGGCACCACAATCGGTGATAGCGCTGTACAAGCCGGCGTCGCGGGCTTGGATGACCACGTCGATCAGCTTTTTTTCGGTAATGGGATTACCAATTTGCACTGCACTGCCCGCTTCTTGGGCGGTAGTGTGGGTCAGTTCAATCGACGAAAAAGTAGCGCCGTGGATGCCGTCACGCCCGGTGCGACCTCCGAGCACCACAATCATATCGCCCACGCCGATATTGCGGGGATGCTTGCCTTGCGGGGCAAGGCCAACGGTGCCACAAAAGACCAACGGATTGGCGATATAGCCTGGGTCGAAATAGACGGCACCGTTGACAATCGGCACGCCTATTTTGTTGCCATAATCTTGGACACCGGCAATCACGCCCACGCTGACTTGATGGGGTGGTAATACTTGGCCACCAAAGGTATCGATTTGGCCATCATTTGGCCCAAAACAAAAAACATCGGTGGCGGCAATCGGTTGTGCCGATACCCCCAGCACATCACGCAACACCCCACCCATGCCCGTATTGGCGCCACCAAAGGGCTCCAAGGCGGAGGGGTGATTGTGGGTCTCGACTTTGAACGACAATTCGTATTCATCATCAAAGGCCACAATGCCGGCATTGTCGACAAATGCCGAAATCAAGGTCAAGTTGCGTAGCTGTGGCGCAGTAGCGGTGGTGGCCCGCATGAGATAGGTGCGAATCAAACTATCGATTTGGGCGTGGGTACCGAGCTCCACCAAGGCTGGGTGGAGTGACTGTTGCGCGAGGGGGATGTCGTGATCGATACCGCTATAGTGCACCAGCCCCTTGAACGTTTTGTGCGAGCAGTGCTCGCTCCAGGTCTGGGCGATGGTCTCTAGCTCACCATCACTGGGGTCGCGGTCGATGCGTTGATAGTAGGCTTGCACGGTACGCATTTCGGCCAAATCGAGGGCCAGCAGGCTTTTTTGGCTGAGGGTCAGCAAGGCCGCATCATCGAGCGCACGGATGGGCACGACGGCGATATGGGCGGGGCGTAGGGGCGGGGTGGCGAGGAGTTGTAAATATACATCACGCCGTTCGTCATTGCGGTGGGGCGCAACGGCATGGCGGGTCTGAATCAATTCGTTGTATGCCGGTGTGGCACCGAGGGTGCGGTGTACGGTGCGGATTTGGGTGATGCCGGCAATCCCCAAGCGTTGCGCCCCAACAGCAATACTTTCGGCTTCGTTGTCGGTGACGCCCGGCCGGAAGGCAACTTCGTAGCCTGTACTTGTAATCGGATCAATGGTCGGCGCGTGCAAATCATACCACGCAGCGGTTTGAATCACGGGGTCGCACAAGAGTTGGGTCGTCAAGCGTGAAATTTCATCGCTACTGACAGCGCCACTAATGAGATAAATGGCTGTGGTGTGTGCGTCGTCGTGGGTGGCCACGGTAATTATATATGCCGCCATGTTGTTCCTAATTAAAATGAAAACATCATACTGCACAGTATACCCGTTGCGGTTGTTAATGGTCAAGGATAGCCACAGTATGGTATGATGCAAACACTGTGTACAATAGTCACGAAAGCGCATTCAGATGCCACAAATCTACGAATCAGCCCTGCTCGATAGCCACGCCCAACAGCTGACCCAACGGGTGGTGTTTGTGGGTGGTGCCCTTACATTCCCCGGCTTATTTCTGGCCTTGAGTGGCCTTGTACGCTACGAAATGGCGTATTATGGCGCTATTGCGTCGGGAATCTTCGCCGCGATCCTGTTGCTTGTGGTCTGGTGGATGTGGGCTGGTCAGCCTGCCCAACTGGAAGTACACGCCGATCAATTGGTGATCCGGCGCAAATGGTGGCGGGCGATTCGCGTTCCTTTCAGCCAAATCACGGCCATCACACGATTGCCATTGACGGTGGAGATGCGCCATGTGCGCTGGGCCACCAATGTGGGGGTATTTGGCTACCAAGGAGTTTTTATCAATAAATTATATGGACGCTATCAATGTGTAGCGAGTGACCGTGATTGCCTAGTGGCGATTAGTCGCACCAACGGTTTGTTACTGGTTGTGAGCCCATTCCAACCCGCCGTATTTGTGGCCGCCGCCCGCGAGGCACTCAGTGCAAAGGCGCCATAATCATGTTGTTTGCTGCCTACGATGCCCTCGATTTGCCGTGTCACTTTAGCCAGCTCATCGAAGGTGAGCGCCACCACGACGGCCGGCGCTACTTACCGACGATTGTGTTGACGCCCCCCCAACCGCATGACCAGGCTGCCGTGCCATTGCTCGCAACGCTGTCGGTGGTTGACCGGCATCACCTGATTGATTTGACCCATGTCGGCCAACAGGGATCGGCTAAATTAGTGTTGTTGCTGTGTCAATTCATGCTCCAAGTAGTGCCCTATCGCCGTGGCCTGATGGATGTCGGCTCGCCGGTGGGGGTGCCGTTGGTGTATGGTCAGGTCCAAGCGGTGGCGGTATGGGAATTACCCACCACGCCATTGCCCTACGAGTCGCTCTATTGTGAGTTTGTGCTCGATATTGGTGGCGGCACGGTGGGAGTGCGCACGCATGCCACAGCCCCTGATTTGGCAAAAAAACTGGGCACGGCCAAGATGAATCGTGGCGATTGGATTGTGGTGCGCCGTCCCCGCATTGATATTTTGGCGTTTACACCACAAATTATGCCGTAACCGCTGTAGAACCGCTGCCTGCAGCGTTGCCTCCATGCGATGCATGGAGGCATGGACGCAGAGGCGGTGCAGTGTTGTAGGATTGTGATTGTCTCGCACAGAGGACGCAGAGGGCGCAGAGCCATCTGCTTACTATACGATATGCCATTTGGCTCGCGCAGAGGCATTTTACATTGTCACTTATCCATTGTTAATTTTCAATTTTCAATTATTCTTTGACAATAGGCGAGATTGTGATAATATACACGTACTGTGAAAACAGGATCGAGTAACAACGTAACGAGGAGTTAGTTCACTATGAAAATCTCAGTTCGCAAAATCGCATTGGGTGTATTGTTGGTTGGCGCATTCGTGCTTGCCGCCTGTGGTGGTGCAAGTGGCGGTGCTGCTAGTGGTAGTTTGACCGTTGGTTCAGATGGTGAGAATTTGGCATATGCCCCCATCACTTTGACCGCCAAGGCCGGCGAAAAGGTATCGCTTGTTTTCAAGAACAATTCAACCGCTTTGCAGCACAACTTCGTGTTGGTCAATGGTGGTGAAGATGTCGCAAATGCCGTTAACGACGCTGGTAGCGAAGCTGGCGAAGCCGCTGGGTACCTTCCCGCTGACAAAGCCAACATCATTGCCCACAGTGCTTTGTTGGCCTCAGGCGCCAGCGAAACGCTTGAGTTCACCGCTCCAGCCGCCGGTACCTACAGCTACATCTGCACCTACCCCGCTCACTTGGGCGGCGGTATGGTAGGCACCTTGACCGTCAACTAATTGTTGATGTTCCACGACCACCACTGTGCGTATGCACGGTGGTGGTTTTTGTAT
>JBBAWW010000112.1:8381-10198 GCA_040397035.1 Roseiflexaceae bacterium
GTCCTCCAGCATGCCGATACCAGCCTCACATTGCCTCGGCTGGTGGGGTACACGTTGACGACGAATATGGCGTCGCAACAGGTACTGGTGCGCCATGGCTTCGTGTGTCAGGGTGAAGTCATGCATGCCGATTTGCCACATTATTGGTATGTGCGGGCGTAATGATTTGTAGATTGATGCGATGCAGATACCCTCTGCACGGTTGCCGATTAATTGGCATAGATGATATGTCCACCTATTCAGGAACATTCCCTGAATAGGTGGATTTTTTAGTGGGTTTCGGTGATTTTGTTGAGGCCTTGCGGATGGTCGGCATTGCGCCCCCGTTGTGCCGCCGTGGCATGGGCGATGCGTTGCCACGGGATGATGGTAATCAGTGGTGCCACCCGTTGGTCACACGCTGGTAACGGCAAGGCAACGGTGGCATGGGTGAGCAGATCAGGGGCATGACTCGCAATGATAAGCTGGGCGTCGTGTTGCACCAGGCGGTTGATGAGTTGCTGGGTGTCGTGATGAGTGGCGCCGGCATCGGCACTAATCAGCACCGGGAAGCCGCGTTCGACGATCGTGACCGGCCCATGGAGTACATCGGCCGAAGAATACGCTTCGACCGCCAAGCCACTCAGTTCTTTGATTTTGAGCGCGGCTTCGTAGGCCGTGGCGTATTGCAACCCGCGCCCGATGCTGATGGCGGTGGCTGATTGACCAAGGATGCTGGCGGCCTGTGCGATTGTAGTATCTGGGATGGCCAAGGCTGCCTGCATATGGGTGGGCACGGTGGCAATTGCATCGCGCAGGCTACTGTCGCCACTCAGGGCGCTGACGAGCATGGCGATGCTGGCTAGTTGGTTGGTATAGCTTTTGGTGGCCGCCACGCTGAGTTCTGCGCCCGCACAAATGTCGATATGCAAGGCGGCAGCCTGGGCGAGGGGCGAGCTGGGATTGTTGGTGATGGCGAGGGTCAATGCACCACCGGTACGGGCGCGTTGGAGTACATCGCAGATATCGGGCGAGCGCCCCGATTGCGATACCCCAATCACCAAGGCGCCATTAAGCTTGAGGTCGGCGTGATAGAGGGTGCCCAAGGCAGGTGTGGCCAAGGCTACTAGCCAGCTGAGGGTAATCCCAAACAGATATTGGGCATAGCGGGCGGCATTGTCTGACGTACCACGGGCAGCGATGAGTACAAAGCGGGGCTGATAGTGCTGGATTTGCGCGGCAATGGCCGACCATTGATCGGAGCCGCTGATGAGTTGGGTAATGGTAGCGGGTTGGGCATAAATTTCGTGGAGTAACTGGCTGTGTGACATGATGGCGCTCCTCTGCTAGTTAGGAGTATCTTACTTCATTCCATGGCAATTGCCATGGAATGAAGTCGGAAGTCGGCAGCATGAAGCGGGCGATTGTCGGGGCGTGCGCACAAGCATGGCGCCATGCAATGACGCCATGCGGATTAATACCGATGCGCCGTGGCGTAATCGCGCTTACGGTATCGTGGGGGTACGCGGGCATACAGTGCACGGGCGATTGTCGGGGCAATTGACTTCCGACGTCACTTTATACTTCCGACGTCACTTTATACTTCCGACTTCGTATGCGGCGTGCCATGGGACGATTGACGTGCGAGGATATGCCTTGCATGTGCGATTGTGGGGTATGCAACCGCAGAACGTAAGCATACATGTATGTGATTTTTTGTATAAATGCGTCGTAACAAAGGCGGTGTGCAACGACGGCCAATGGATGTCGGTGGCAAAAAACTGTTGCACGGTGCGGTAGCCGTACGTGCTCCAGCGCGCAATATTGCGCATGGTGAT
>JBBAWW010000113.1:0-9832 GCA_040397035.1 Roseiflexaceae bacterium
TTATGTACCGTGAATTGTTTTTACAATACATGCACCCCAAACCACGGTCCTATTTGGCATGCCAAGCGCGGACCGTGCCTCGTCTGGACGCGGCATTGTTGGCACGCCATACTCGCACATGGCAACGAGGTCGTTGGCATGGCGGTGGCCACATATTTGCCGCCGCGTAGGCGAATCTGGCGGATCATCTGGACCAGCGTAGTGGCCATGGGGGCACTCGCCGCAATAAATATTTGATCTGCCCAGCGGATTAATTCGGGCAAGCGTTTTTCGGCCACCCGCAAAATATTCTCGGGCCCAGCCAGATATTCTACATCGGTCGCTAATAATTGAGGTGGTACATACCATTGGGGGGACATGTCGCCGGCAATCAACGTGACGCTGGTGTGGCGTTGTTGCAAGGCATTGACCATGCCAAGCAGCCGAATTGTGCCCTCGGTTTGACCAATACACAACGCCGTGCCGCGGTCATTGAGTGGTTGCGGTAATTTGCCATGTGGTCCATGACACCACACCGTGCTACCGACGGCTTGTTGGGCCAGCCAGCGCCAGCCCTCGTCTGTCTGTGGCGCAATGACAAGCCCAATCCGTGCTAGTTTGGCATCGACGACGGCTGGGAAGCTGGCCCGCAACAGGTGACGTTGCGGGCGTTGCGGATCGTCACACAACAGTTGTAAATATTGACCAGGCTGCCAGTTGGCGGCAATATTGGCGGCCTCAAAAGCTACCCAGTGCAGGTTGCCGATGGGGCGTGATTCACAGATGGTCAAGGTATGTTGGCGCATGCATAAGCCTTTGGATGACACAATTATGATTGGCAGTTACTGCCATTGTAGCCTGTTTGCCGCACTACAAAAACAAGCGCTGACCGGCAAACAAGGCATGCACGCTGGCGCGCTCGTCATCACTTGGTCCGTGACCATCACAAAACGCAATGTTGCGCGTCAATTGTGCGGGAACGGCAGCGCCCGTCAGCGTCACGGCGATATCGTCACAGGTCAGGCTATAGCGCATGGCCGGCTCGACAAAACCGTGCGGGCCGGGTTGGCGTAAATGGGCGATTTGGGCTTTGCGCCGCTCGGCTTCGGCGAGGAGGGCGTGGTCGTCGCGCAAAAAAGGCGCCGGCGTGTCTGTCATAATCCCCATACCCAAGGGGCTGCCGTTGATGACCCCCATGTGGTGTGCCCGTGTCAACGCAAAGAAGTCACCCTGCATCGTCGTGTCAATCAGCATATAGCGACAAAACGTCAAGACGGTGTCGAACTGCCCAGTCTGGATATAGGGCACTAACACGGATAGATCGCGGCCATTGACCCCAATCGCGCGTATTTTGCCGGCTTTTTTGAGGTCGAGGAAGGCGGCAATACAGCCGTTCATGGCGACGTCAAAGGTGGTGGTTTCGGCTTCGTGAAGCTGAATTAGGTCGATGTAATCAGTTTGCAGGCGTTGTAGGCTGGCTTCGACGCTGGCCATGGTGGTGGCGTAATCGTAGGGGGTGCCACGCATGACCGCTTTGGTCGCCAAATAAACCTGCTGGCGTTTGCCTTTGAGCGCCACTCCAAAGCGGCGCTCACTTTCGCCCAACCCATACTGGGCTGCGGTGTCGAGGTAATTGATGCCCGCATCAATGGCGGCGTGGATGACATGCGTGGCTTGGGATGCTGGCACAGCGCCGAATTCGTTGCCGATGGCGGCGCCACCCAAACCCAGCCGCGACACGCGCCAGCCGGTGCGCCCGAGGGTGCTGTAGTGCATACGACTCCCAATTTAGGCTTGACGGCTACGAATCAATTGGTCGTCATGGCGTGGGTCATGCCACGGCGTGACATAACTAGGGGCATGTTGGTAACGCTGCACCGTGAGAGTGAGCGTGGCGCCACTGCTGGGCGCAATGTCGACGTCGAGCCATTGACTAGCGACGGCGGTGTGGTTTTCCCCCCAGGTGACGTGGCTAATCTGATGCTCTGCGAAACTGCCGGCTTGGATGCTGACGGATTGCGGATGTAGGGTGTCGCTATTCACCACTGTCAGCGTGATTGTTTTTTGATCAAAATGCGAAACCAAGGCTGAAACCCCCGCCGGTAACCCCGGCCGGCGGCGCTGGGCGTCGTAATAGCGCACTTGGGCAAATTGCAGGCCGCCGTGCGAAATATGCATGGGGGCGCCGAGGGTCAGTTGCAACAGACCTTCCACACAGACCGGGGTCAATTCTTGCCAAGCGTGGATGGGGTCGACGTGCATGTTGATGTTGAGGCCGCTGATATCAAGCCCACTGATATCACTCCACTGGTGCGGGTCACCGATGGGCGAGTACATTTTGGTCAATTGATCGTTGACTAATTGCTGGTTAGCGGCCAGAATCTGGCTGGGGTAGTCGGGGAATTGGCCTTGGATGTATTGGAACCACGGCAGGGTGTTGTTGATGTAGTGTTTGCCTGACCCCACGCTGATCTCGTTCCAATCGCTTTGGCGGGGGATGCGCATGACCCGCGCCAAATCGTCGTCGGCCAGTGAGGCATACCACAGATAAATCGGGTATTTGTGCAACGGTGTACGATAATCGCCCCAGCCGGCATCGAAGTGGCGGTAGGGCACCATAAAGGTGCCGTCGACGTCCCGTCCGAGCGCCCAGTTGGCATCGAGTTGTTGGCGGGCCAGTTGAAGCCAGGCCTCGTCACCGGTCATCAGTAAGGCATTCATACAAGCGTTGGTGATGGGCTCGATGATGGTCATAAAGCCGTGGGGCCAGCGCCAGCCATAATAGCCACCCCACCACTTGCCGTCGAGGTATTCGCCGACCTGACCCGTCAATCCCACGTTGTCGGGAATGATACCGCCATTGGCGTCGGCCCGGGCTGCCCAGGTGCGGATATAATCGAGCACCCATTGGCGATGTGCGACGCTGCCACTATACAAAAACGCATGGGTAATCAGCCCGCTGGCATTGAGATTGAGCGGTACATCGCCACGATTCATGCGCTGGTTCATTTTTGTGATGAGGTCGGCATAAATCGTATCGTCGCTCCAATGACACAAACGACTGGCAAAATCGGTATTGACGATGTCTTCGTAGGGGGGCAAATAATGGTCGAGCACGACGCGGTGGGTGGTCCAGTCTTCGGGGGTAACCACGAAGCGCGGTCCACGGCTGCCGGTGAGTGGTGAGCGTATCAGGTGTAAGGTGGGATCGTAATTGGGGGCGATCGGGTCAGTGCCGTTGTACATATTGGTAAATTTGGCCGCCCGTTGTTGTTCTTTGCGTTGGCTCGGATCGGCCAGACCGAGGAAGTAGATATATAAATAGCCTTCGCCGTGATGCATCCAGTCGTAGTAGGCGGTGAATTCACGGTCGATTTGGCCATATTCTGTCCATTGCCAAGTGATGCCGTCCCAGATGCGGCGGGCTTCGGGCAACAACCAATCGTCGCCCCCCAATACGTAGAGCAAGGCAAGTTGCATGAAGCCTTCGTAGGGATCGTCGCTGCCATCCATGCCCGGCCAGTAATTGCGCCAATACAGGGTGCCGTCGGGGCGCACGTAGCGGTCGACAAATTGGCGGGCGGCATCGTTGAGTTGGGTGATCAGGGCGCGTTGTTGGAGCGCCCAAGCTGGCGCGCTCATAGGGGTGTCGATACGAATGGTTGGCATAGAAATCCTTTGCACACAACAGTGGGTGAAGGGAATTGATTAGGCATATTGTACATGGGTTGCTGGCGTGGTGTGGCGGTAAACTTACAGCTCCCAAAGCAGTGGCAAGCGAATCCATTCTTGGGTGTCTTTGGGTTGATTGGGCCACAAGTCAAAGTGGATGTGCATCAGCTCTTGCCAGTTTTTGGGGGTGATTTGGCTACTGAAGGAGCCTTTGGGTTTGGGCTCATCTACTGTTGCCGGCCATTCTTGATACGAAAAAATCTGGAATTCGTGGGCACCGATGATGTAGTATTTGTTGAATCCATGGGGCAGTTCTTCTTGGCGCAAAAAATGATAGTAGACATAACTACAGTACATGTCGGGTTTAATGCGGGCCAGCGATCCGACGCGTTTTTGGGGGACATAGCCAGGCGCACGCCAATGCGGAGTATCGCCGGGCATGCCGTCGTGGTAGATGTCGGGGAGTTCAATCGCAACCCGTGGGCTAGTGACACTAGGCACGCGTAGGAGTATGTCGCCAAGTAATTGATCCCAGAGCGCATCGAGGTCGACGGGTCGGGTTGATTCAAGATAGCCGTACAACAGGTTTTCGTGGCGAAACAGCGCTCCGGTGCGTCCACCTTGCGTTTGTACCGCGGTGGTGATGTCGGTGCTACGATGGGCAATCGTGGTGGTAACAACTGATTGGGATGTGGGGGCGATATAGCTGACCCAGAGCTGGCGATATAGCATGATAACCTCATAAAAATAAGCCAAACGAGCGGTATCGTGGCGATTTGGGGGTCGCCACGATACCTGGAATACATTATCCTTCTTGGTGGGTGATATTACCCTTGTACATGGTCAATACGGCTTTGCCACGCATTTTTTGTCCGAGCAGGGGCGTGTTTTTGCCCATCGAGAAAAATTTGCTGGCTGCGACGGTCCACACCAATTGGGGATCAATCACGGTGATATCGGCGCGGGCACCGATGCGCAGGGCGGTGGTGCTACGGCCAAGGAAGGCGGCGGGTGCATCGGTCATGCGGACAATCAAATCCATCAGGCTGATGCGTCCTTGGTTGACGAGCATCAGCATGCTGGCCAAGGCGGTTTCGCTGCCGGTAATCCCGGCCATGGCCAAACGATATTCGACTTCTTTGTCGACTCGGCCATGGGGGGCATGGTCGGTAGCTACAAAGTCGAGGGTGCCGTCGAGCAAGCCTTGGAGCACGGCGTCGCAATCGGCCTCGCTCCGCAGCGGTGGGCTGACGCGGGTATTGGTATCGTAGGGGGGGCGGGTGGTGGAGTTGAGCGACATGCCTGGTTCGTTACGGGCCTCGGCTTGCTCGTCGAGCCAGCCCAGCACCCAGCGGTCGCTGAGGGTCATGTGGTGCGGTGAGGCCTCGCCGGTGACATTGACGCCCCGGGCTTTGGCGGCCCGGATGAGGGCGACGCCACCGGCGGTGCTGACGTGGCAGACGTGTAAGCGGCTATTGGTGAGCTCGGCGAGGGCGATATCGCGGGCGATACCTACTTCTTCGGCGGCACTAGGGTAGCCGGGCAAGCCGAGACGATTGCTGACGGCACCTTCGTGCATGCCCCAGCCTTTGCTGAGGATCATGTCTTCGCAATGCCCAAAGTAGGGCACATCGAGCATTTTGACATATTCAAATACGTTGCGCATCACGGCAGGGTCGCTTACCGGCACGCCATCGTCACTGAAGCCAATTGCGCCGGCGTCGACCAATTCACGCATCGGGCTGAGTTCTTTGCCCACCCGTCCAATGGTGGCGGCAGCGATGGGCAGGACTTCGGCGAAGCCAGCCCGGCGGGCTGCAGTGCGAATGTGCTGCACCACTGCCACACTATCGATAGCGGGGCGGGTGTTGGGCATACAGGCCACTACCGTGTAGCCGCCTGCGGCGGCGGCGCGGGTGCCGGTGGCGATGGTTTCTTTGTGCTCTTCGCCGGGCTCGCGCAAATGCACGTGGGGGTCAATAAATCCCGGTGAAATTAATTTGTGGGTGGCGTCGATGACGGTAGTGTCTGGTGCGGTGCGCACCGCGGCATCGGCGGGCAACAAACCCTCGAAGCGCGCCGTAACGACGCCGTTGTCGACGAGGATGCTCCCGACACTCATCTGCCGGGTATCGGGGTCGATGATGGTACCGTTGGTGATTAATGTAGGCATGGGGATTGTCCTTTGTATTTACGCAGTAGCTTCGCCAGATAAGCGGTATAACAGGGCCATGCGCACGGCGACGCCGTTGGTGACTTGGGCTTCGATGACCGAGCGGGGCGAATCAGCCGCTTCGGGCATGATTTCGACCCCTTCGTTCATCGGGCCGGGGTGCATTACGATGGCGTGGTCGGGCAGTTTGTCGATGCGGGTTTGATTGATGCCAAAGTAGGTGCTGTATTCGCGCAAGGCAGGCAGTAAGCCTGCTTGCATGCGTTCTTTTTGGAGCCGGAGCCCCATCAGTACATCGGTATCGGGGATGATGGCATCGAGGTCGTAGCTGATTTTGAGGGTGGGGAAGGTCTCTTGCCACATACGCACATCGCCAATCAAGGTACTAGGGGCGCACAAGGTGACATTCATGCCACAGCGGAGCATGCCCCAGATGTTGGAGCGGGCCACGCGGCTATGCAAAATATCGCCGACGATGGTGACGTTGAGGCCTTTGAGTTCACCCAACCGTTCGCGGATGGTAAATAAATCGAGTAGTGCTTGGGAGGGGTGGGCGTGGCGACCATCACCCGCATTAATGATGGAGCCTTTGAAGTGTTGGGCGGCCAAATAGGGTGCCCCCGATTCGCCATGCCGGATGACGATGATATCGGCGCCGAGTGCTTGGATGGTGCGGATGGTGTCGATCAGCGATTCGCCTTTTTCGACGCTCGATCCTTTGGCCGTCATACTCATGGTCGAAGCCGACAATGTACGAGCCGCTAACTCAAACGACATGCGGGTGCGGGTGCTTTCTTCATAAAAGACATTGACCACGGTGCGCCCCCGCAAAATCGGCACTTGGGGGACGGAGCGGCCGAGGACTTCCTTCATGCTGGTGGCGGCATCGAGCACGTCGATGATTTCGGCTGCGCTGAAATCGTCGAGGTCGAGCACATGGCGGCGTTTGCGGTTGGGGGTGGGAATCCACGGCACAAACGGTGATACGGCAGGCATGCTCATACGGCACCTCGGGTAATCATGACGGCATCATCGCCGCCATCAACTTCGTTGAGGCGGACTGCGACATCTTCACTGGCGGCGGTGGGGACGTTTTTGCCCACAAAGTCGGCCCGAATTGGTAATTCACGGTGGCCACGGTCGACGAGCACCGCAAGCTGGATGCGGTCGGGGCGACCGAGGTCGGTCACGGCGTCGAGGGCGGCTCGGATAGTGCGGCCGGTGTAGAGTACATCGTCCACCAGCACGATGATTTTGCCCGTGATATCGACGGGGATATTGGTGTGTTGGATTTGAGTCGCAGCCCCACGAATCTCGAGATCGTCACGATACAAGGTGATGTCGAGTGCGCCGATGGCGACGGTGCTGCCTTCGATTTGTTGGATGGCGGCGGCGATGCGTTTGGCGAGCGGGATGCCGCGCCGATAAATCCCGACGAGGACCACATTCTGGACGCCACCGTTGCGCTCGCCGATTTCGTGGGCCACTCGGGCAATGGCGCGGCGGACTTCGTCGGCGGTCATGATTTGACGTTCGTTCATTGGCTGCTCCATGCACAAAAAAAACGCCACCACCCAAATGGGCGTGCGCAGGGTGTGGCAAATCTGCCGTGACAGATGGTATGTCGAATCGTTCGCATTGATTGATTGTCCTTTGCAATCTCACGGGATCGCATTAAAGGTCTGTGGCTATGGTACTCCTTTGGGCTACCGCTGTCAACTGGCGCAACTCCATCGTGCGTTTTGGCAAAAAACATTCCCCGCATCGATAGACGTGCGGGGAATGGTGCCGGCCTAGATTAGGATTGTTCTTTGATACGTTGAATTTCGGCGTCGATGTCCGCCTCGGTGATTTCTTTGTTGGTAATTGAACCATACGCTTCACGCCATTGAAAGAAGGCCCCAATGCCCATCCCCAAAATCGGCCACATTGGCCAAAAATAACCACTAGGGGTGCTAAAGAACCAAATCAACAACAACATAATCGAAACCCCCGACCATACCCCGAGGTAGCGATTGAATGCTTGTTGTTTTTTGAGGCGTTTGCGGATGAATTCACGGTATTCGGACGAATCCGGTGGTACTACTGGTGCAGATTGGTGATGCATGGCGTTATTCCTTTGTCGTTCCTCCAACGTAGTACGTCGTGTGACGTTGGGGGGTGTGGGGGTGTTGCGCCATCTGTGGTGGTGGGTGCGTTGAGTGAATGCAATCCTATACCGCAACCTACGTGACTTATGGTACAATCGGGCGGTGTTGTAATGCCCGTACAGGAGGATTTATCATGCGACCCAAAATTACCATTATCGGTGCTGGGTTTGTCGGCTCAACGGCTGCCCATTGGATTGCCACCAAAGAACTCGGTGACGTGGTGTTGCTCGACGTGGTCGAAGGTGTGCCCCAAGGCAAAAGCCTCGACTTGGCCGAAGCAGCCCCCATCGAAGGCTACGACCTCAAAATTATTGGTACCAACGATTATGCCGACACCGCCAATTCAGATGTGATTGTGGTGACGTCAGGTGCCCCGCGCAAGCTAGGTATGACCCGCGAAGATTTGATCAAAATCAACGCCAAAATCACCCGGGACTGCATCAGCAAAGCGGCACCGTTGTCACCCAATGCCGTGATTGTAATGGTCAATAATCCCCTCGACACGATGGTCTATTTGGCTCGCCAAGTCAGCGGCTTCCCCAAAGAGCGCGTGATTGGCCAAGCCGGCGTACTCGATGCCGCTCGCTACCGTACCTTTATTGCCATGGAAACAGGCGTGTCGGTCGAAGACATCCAAGCCATGTTGATGGGCGGTCATGGTGACGAAATGGTGCCGTTGCCCCGCTTCACCACCATTGGTGGCATCCCCGTCAGCGAATTCATCTCTGCCGAACGGCTCGAAGCCATCGTCGACCGCGCCCGTAAAGGTGGCGGTGAAATCGTCAACCTGCTCAAAACCGGTAGTGCCTACTATGCCCCTGCTGCGGCAACGGTGTTGATGGTTGAATCGATTGTGCGTGACAAAAACCGCATCGTGCCGGCTGCTTGTTATCTGACCGGCGAATACGGCCTCAACGACATCTACTTCGGTGTGCCGTGTGTGTTGGGTGCCGGTGGTGTCAAGCGCATCATTGAATTGCCGTTGAACGACGACGAAAAAGCCTTGGTGAAGGCCAGTGCTGACGCTGTTGCTGGTTCGATTGCGGCCCTCAAAGCAATGGATCTTGACGCATAAATCGTTGTAAAGCTTGTATGCCCACCTATGAAGATTACAACATAGGTGGGCATTTTTACACTAATTTGGATTACTTTTCATAAATTCTCCATAGCCAATACCTACGCCAAAACTCCAGCCCACCACGTCATTCCATGCCGGTTGCGATAGCAACCGTAGTAGAGACGCAGCCTGCTGCGTCTGTAGCGTGGCGTGGAATCTCCCGGGGCTTGCCACCGCATAGGCGCGCGGCGGGGTGTGGCGCTCAGTAGGAGATTCCACGACCGTGGTCATGGAATGACGTAGAAAGGGGGAGCGACTCTGCACCCGTTGCATACCCGGTGTGACATACGATAGCGGAACACAACGACTGCGATCACTAACGCACCAACACAAATTGGTGTATTAAAATTGCTTCTGCCCAAACTGCACAACGAATTAAAATCGCAGATTGATCGCACAATTTCTACACTTGGGCGTATCAATGCACCGCCACACGACCAGCGTGCGGCTTAGATTGGCGTAGGTATTGTATTAGGGTGATATATTTCTCTCCACGCACGACAGTTTTGAGATCGCGCACGCCCTGAATCTCACCACCACTATCCGCAATCAATTTGGCACTCACATTGACCATGCACATGGCCAGATTGGCAGCGTTATTGACCGCCGTCGCAGTGACATTCATGAAATCTTCCAGCCCAAAATGTTGCTTCGCATCGCGAAAATTGAACTCGATTTGGAAGCGTAACCGGTAATAATCGACCAATTGCACCGCTGCTAACCCCAAATCACTACTCATGA
>JBBAWW010000114.1:0-9339 GCA_040397035.1 Roseiflexaceae bacterium
GGGCAATGGTCGAGTGATGGCGTCCCAAGTGGACGGCAATCTGACGCGTCGTCCAATTGAGCCGGTACAATGCGTCGAGTTGACCGCGTTCGGCTATGCTAAAATGATGGTATCCCATTGATGACTCCTGTGTAATTGTTGTCAGTAACTCCATTTTACCTGTGTTTTCAGTGGGGATTCATTTCCGTTTTAGCTGTCGCACTTCATATGACAATCCGCCACCATAAAAAACTGCTGATAGGCGGCGATTTTGGCGGCGGGGCCGGTATGTTTGCCCACATGGTCGCTGAGTTTGACGGCAGGTTGACCTTCGACGCTACTGGTTTTCATCACAATATTGAGGGGCGTAAGCCCCACGTCGTTGGTCAAATTGGTGCCCCAGCCGTAGGCCAATTGAATTCGTCCCGCAAAATGCTGTTGGATGCGCAAAATCGTCGCCATGTCGAGACCATCACTATACACAATCGTTTTGCTCAGCGGATCAATATCCCGCTCGGCATAAAAGGCAATCGTGCGCTCGCCAAAGGCTATTGGGTCGCCAGAGTCGTGGCGCAAGCCCCGCCATTGTTGGGCTTGGCGTAGGCTGAAATCAGCGAAAAAGAAATTCGACCCAAACGTATCGGTCAAGGCAATCGCCAAATCGACCCCGTAGCGCTCATACCAATCCTGCAAAAACCGCTGGTGCGAGGCGCGTACATCACCGCCATGCCGGTCGGTAAGGGCCGCATAGACCATCGGCATTTCGTGGGCAAAGGTGCCAATCGGGCGGATGGATAGTTGTTGCGCCAAGGCCACATTGGATGTGCCAATCAAGTTTTGTGGGCAATGCTGGTGCACCTGCTGCACGACATGGGCATGCCAATCAGCTTGAAAGCGCCGGCGCGTGCCAAAGTCGATGATTTTGATGGCTGGGTTGGCTTGCAATACGGCAATTTTGGCATCGAGACGCGCCTGTCCTTCGGCGCAAACATCAAGCATACGCTCGTGACGGGCCACAAAGCCCGCAAAGTAGTGTTGGTTGACGGCGCTCATCACTACCGTTTCCCAAAACGTCACCAACGGCCAGGCGCCACTGGTTTCGACCTGCAATTGGCCAGCCTCCACCCCTACCCACACCGCCGGCAAGGGATGGATGGCGAGATATTCGATATATTCTGGGGCAAACACCGCACCACCCGTACTACTCCGTAAGCCTGCGATATAAGCCAACTCACGCGCCAAAAACCCTTGCTGCGCCAAGGCATCGAGGTCGGCTTGCAGTGCGTTGGTGTCGATATAACGCAGCAAATCAGCGGTGCCCCGATGTTGCAAGCGAAAGGTGACGGCGGTGGTGGGATAGTGCTCATATTGCAATTGACTCATGGTCAATTTGTAATAATCGAGCCCACTCGTCAATGTGCCCAAGCGCGGTGCGCCACTCTTCATGCCATGACCTCATTCGTTGTTGTCACCGTTACCCCAGCCGCCGCCAAGCGCGCCAACATCGTGTGTTGGCTGGCCATTGCCACCGGACGCGTGGCATCGATAATCACACTCACCGCCACTCCACAGCGTTGCCCCAGATCCAGCGCCGTGCTCCCCACACAATAATCAAACGCTAGCCCCACCAAATAGACCTGGGTTATCTGACGTTGAACAAGCCATGCCGGTAATGATACCCCTGGCTCCGTTTGGGCATAATAGCCACTATAACTAGTATCGTCGGCCCCATCGCTGAGGACTTCCATCCCTTTATGAAAAATTGTCGCGCGCGGGGGCAGGGCAATCTCAGGATGAATCGCTGCACCGGCCGTCCCCGCCACGCAATGCACCGGCCACGTGGTGGTGTAGTTTGGCGTGGCACTGAAATGCGCCGTCTGGGCAGGATGCCAATCTTGGGTGGTAAAAATATCCCAGCCCTGCCCCAGCGCATACTGCGTCAATTGATTCACGACGGGGATAATCAGATTCCCCTCGCTTACCCCCAACTCACCCGTCCCCGCCACCGCAGTGTGGGTCGGCATAAAGCCAGCTTGCGCATCGATAATCCCGTATGCAATTGCCATCGCGCTACCTCGTTTTAGTAATTGTAATAAATACACTAACTATAATTAGCATAATAAAACATTATACGAGAAAAAGCAATGGAAAATGGAAAATTCTGCTTATCTCGCACAGAGTACGCAATGGAAAATTCTGCTTATCTCGCACAGAGTACGCAGAGTTGTGCATGGAATAACGTTAATTGAAGTATGAAGTATGAAGTAACGAATGCCTCCGCGTCCTCTGTGCGCTCTGTGCGAGCCAATTCGTACGTTTCGTGCTATCATCACGCGCAAGTAGTCCACAGCAACAAGGTCGTGATTATGTCTACGCAACAATTCCAGCAATTCACACATGCTGGTGGCACCCGGGAGTACCTGTTATATCAGCCTGCGGATTTACCACCCCATGCACCAGTCGTATTTGTGCTCCACGGCTACACCGACAATGCAGCCAAGACCCGCACTTTTTCGCATATGGATGTGATTGCTGACCGCTACGGCTTTGCGGTGGTCTATCCGCAAGGGACGAAAGATTCCCAAGGCAAACGATTTTGGCAGGTGGGCTATGCCTTTCATGCCAATGAAACTATCAATGACGTCGATTTTTTGGTGGCACTCGCCTACCACCTCCAAGCCACACATGATTTCGCCCCCCATCACACCTACATGACTGGCATGTCCAATGGGGGCGACATGTCCTATCTGATGGCCTGTCAGCGCCCTGATGTGTTCACCGCCATCGCGCCGGTGGTGGGGACCATGATGCAGTGGCTATATGATGCCTATCCCAACCCCCAGCCAATTCCCATCTTGGCGTTTAATGGCACGGCCGATACCGTGACCGATTATGCCGGTGATCCGCACAACACCGGGGGCTGGGGCGCATATCTCGGCGTCGAGGCCATCATGGCGTATTGGCAACGGGCCCATGGCGCCGGGGACAGTCATGTCGAAATCATCCACAATCCACATGCAATGGATCCCCGACACGTGGCACACCACGTGTATGACACTGGGCATACGTCGAATCAGCTTCAGTTGTATCAAATCATTGGGGGTGGTCACGATTGGAGCGGTGGCACCGATACACTGTTTGTAGATGCCAGCGACGTGATTGGGCAGTTTTTTATGCACCTATCAAAATCAAAGCGATAACAAACACAAAAGGACACGACGCATGGCAACGAAATTTCTCACCATTCCCGATTATCTCGCCCACCTTGATCCGGTCAAAAGCCAGACCATGCAGACGATTTTGGATGTGATTACCCAAAATTTCCCCGCGCTCCAGCCCAAAATCGCCTGGAATGTGCCCCAAGTCAGTTTTGCCAAAACGTATGTGTTTGGCATGGCGGCCTTCAAAAACCACCTGACCCTCAACCCATGGAGTACTGCCGTCATGACAGACTTTACGCCACGTCTGAGTGGCTATGTAGTCGCCAAAACCACCTTCCATGTACCTGTCGATTGGCAGGTCGACCATACATTGATTTGCGATTTGGTGCGCGCACGGCTGGCCGAAGTGTAAGCTGTCGGTGTATCGATTCACCCATTCGGCAGGAGTATTTTTTACAAAAAGTGTGCCTTGTGGTAAGATAAATTAGCACATTTGTGTTACTGCCATATTTCACAGGAGAATCGCGCATATGCCGTCAAAATACGCCTCGCTGGATGAATATTACGCCACGCTTGATGCGGACCAGCTCCGTACTATGCGCGAGATTATCGATTTCATCATTGCCGAATTCCCCGAGCTTGCGGTCAAAGTGGCCTGGAACAAACCGCACATCCACCGCAACGGGGAGTATGTGGTTGGGCTGGCTGCCGCCAAAAAGCATCTCATGTTCCACCCGTGGAGTGTACCGATTTTCGAAAGCTTTCTGCCACGATTGACGGGATATGTGGCGGGCAAACGCACCTTCCAGATTCCGTTGGGCTGGCAAATGGACAAAGCGCTGCTCCGTGACATCGTGGTGGCGCAATTGGCAGAAATCCGGGGATAATTCATCTATAGAGCGTGTCCGTACCACTATCCCCTCACGGCGATTGTGTGAGGGGATAGTGGTTAATCAAAATTCATTGATAGTAGTCAGCACGTGGGTATTAAATCGGTACAACCGGGCGGGGCGATGGGCACCATCGCGGAAGGTCTGATCGGTTTCGTGGATGATCTCAAGGCCAAGGATTTTTTTGCGGAAGTTGCGCTTGTCGAGGGGGTGTGACACTACCGCCTCATAGGCCGTCTGTAATTGCGACAACGTAAATAACTCGGGGAGCAAGGCATAAATCGCATTGGTATAACTGATTTTGCTTTTTAGGCGTTCGTGCGCATATTGAATAATTTGGGTATGGTCAAAAGCAATTTCGGGCAAGGCATCGATGAGGAAGAATTGGGGATAGTGGGTATCACTATGTAATTGTGGCGTAATATTGCGCCCTAGTGCCATATAGGTGACCGATACCGCATGACCACGGGGATCACGGGCGACGGTATCAAACGTATAAAGTTGTTCCACAACCCCACAATCAGCAAGCGTAATCCCTGCTTTGGCAGCGACGATCCGGGTCATCGCAGTGAGCGTGGTTTCACCGGCACTCACATAGCCACCAGGCAAGGCATGGATGCCGGCAAAGGGTTGATTGGTGCGGGCAATCAACAACACGGCTAATTTTTGTTGTACTAATTGAAAAACCACACTGTCGACGGTGACGATGGGGGAGCTATACGTTGTATTCATCATCATTCATCTTTTGCGCGTACCAAAGCAACCGACCTTGCTACTACGCATCATTCCATACGGCTGCATTCAATAAATCCGACGGCATGCGCCAATCACCACGGGGGCTCAAGGCCACACTGCCCACTTTAGGACCATCAGGCATCACCGAGCGTTTGAATTGACTGCCGGCAAAGCGTTTGATAAATACGTGTAGCCATTTGGCAATCACCGCTGGTGCATACGCATCACCAAAGGCCTGTTGTGCCAACAGCGCTATTTTGGCGGGGCGGTCACCCCAACGCACCAAATGATACAAAAAGAAATCATGCAGTTCATATGGGCCAATTATATCTTCGGTTTTTTGGCTTACTTCGCCAGCCTGGGTGGTGGTTAATTCGGGGGATACGGGGGTGTCGAGGATGTCAACCAACACGGTCGTCACAGCGGGATTGGATTGGGTGTGGGCCACCTGTTGCACCAAATACCGCACCAATGTTTTGGGGACACCAGCGTTGACGTGGTAATGGCTCATGTGGTCGCCGTTGAATGTGCACCACCCCAACGCAATCTCACTCAAATCACCCGTACCCAACACAAATCCGCCGAGTTGATTGGCTTTGTTAAACAAAATACTGGTGCGCAAGCGGGCTTGTACGTTTTCGTAAGTAATGTCTTGGCTGACACCATCATGCCCGAGGGCATGCAATTGCCCTACCACCAATTCACCAATCGGAATTACCTGGTTGGCAATGCCATACAACGTGGCCAGCGTCACCGCATTGGATTGGGTGCGATCAGAGCTGGCTGCTGCCGGCATAGTATAGGTCCGCAAGACATCGGCCGGTTGGCGGCCAAGGATTGTCGCTGCCTGACAGGCCACCAAAAACGCCAAGGTCGAATCAAGTCCACCTGACAACCCGAGATGGAGGTATGGGGCGCGGGTGGCGCGCATCCGTTGCGCCAAGCCGTGGGCTTGGATAGCGAGGATGTGTTGCAGGCGGGCGGTACGGGCTGATTGGTCTTCGTCACTGGGCAAAAAGGGATAGGCGTTGACGACTGGTTGCGGCGTAGATGTCGGCACCGTCATTGTCGTCGCAACCACGCTATATCCGCGTTGATTGGCGCGATTGGAATCACGGCGGCGATCAAATTGCAGGTGTTCGATATCGATATCGCTGCTGGTGATACGTTGATCGCTGGCAAAGGGTTGGCGTTCGGCTTGGATGCGTCCATTGCTACAAATCAACTGATGGCCACTCATCACCACATCCATGCTGGATTCGGTCCAATCACAGCCCGCATAGACATAGCCACACACCAGCGTGGCCGATTGCATGCTGACCAAGTTCCGGCGGTAGCTGGCTTTGGCGACCAATTCGGGGGATGCCGAAGGGTTGGCGATAATCAAGGCGCCTTGGTCGACGAGCATGCGGCTGGGCGATTGATTGACCCACAAATCCTCGCAGATTTCGATACCCACCAATACTCCGGCAACCGTAAACAACAATTGCGTGCCAAATGGGACAAAGTCGTCACCAAATGCGACGGTGGTATTGGCTTGATGCCAGGTTTGATACCAACGTTTTTCGTAGAATTCGCCGTAACTCGGCAAAAATTGTTTGGGGACGATACCACAAATCCGGCCATCGGCAAGGATAGCCGCACAATTGTACAAGGCATTCCCCACACACAACGGCAAACCCACCACCATAGCGGTGTCGGCCGTGGTACGCTGCGCGAGTTGCACCAATGCCTGTGTCGCAGGGTGCAACAAGGCATCGTGTTGCACCAAATCACCGAGCGAATAGCCGGTGATGGCGAGTTCGGGGAATACCACGAGCGCTACGCCGGCAGCAACTGCGGCATCGTATAATTGCGTGATTTCGCGGACATTACTCGCCACATCAGCAACACTCACTACCGGGCACGCAGTAGCGACACGGATATAAGCGGTTGTCGGAATATACGGTGTCGTCATACTGAGCGTCCATTACAATCGATTGTTACTGCTATCTTAACAGGTCATATGCATGGTGCAGATATAATCATTATACGTGCGGAGTATCTATTTGGTGCCACATTACGCTAATATTAACGATATGCATACGGTTAAATATTCGCTCGTCCGATTGCCATGTCAGCATATGCGCAATTTCACTGGCAGTGAGCTGATAAATATAATCTGGATTCGCAGTAACACACTGATAAAAGAAACGCACACAGTGCATCCAAATCAGTGGTGCGTCATCGGTCAAGGCCAAGGCACGCACATTGCTATCTACATGCGTCAGGACATGTTTGAGACATTGTTCTTTGGCGAATAGTGGCAACATCGACCAATACGGTACCATTAATTGGGGATAGCGTTGTGCCAAGACCCGCATACTACGGTCTGCCGCATCACGAATTGTGGCTACCGGATGGGTCTTCAAGGCAACTAATTGTTGCATAATCGTGTCATCACTGGTTTTTTCGGTAACGCTCATTAAGCCGAGCCGTACAAAAAAAAGCTGCGGCGATTGAAGCAATGACATAATCAACTCGGTTGATTCGGGATGTTTTTTGATGATTTTGCTGATGATTTTATAATAACCATCGCTGTAATGAAACACCTTGTTGTCATAGAGTATCTGTAATTTCGCCAGCACTTCGGTGCCCGAACCTTGCAAAATCGTGGCAAGTAATTCGTTGATATAACGTACTTTGCCATAGCGCAAAAAATATGGTAATTCGTAGATATCGGGGATAAATTTATAGGCATGCAAAATCGTTACCGCATGGGAACGGACGCTGAGTCGGCTATCGCCTAATGCTTGCCGCATCACCGCAATGACGGTGGGGTCAGCATACTGAATCATCGCAGTAATCGCAGCATAACGCACCGCAATTGATTGAGCGCAAATCTGGACTAATAGTACTTTTAATCCGTCAGCGTGACGAATCATCCCGAGTGCCTGAATAGCATAGACAGTGCAATTGGTACGCTTGGCGATTTCGTCGATTAATAAAGGTACGGCATGAACCATACCCGCACGACCAATTACCCGAATTGCGTGGCGCTTAAAAATCAAATCACCGTGACTGACACGAGCACAGAGCCATGCAATCGCCGTGGGGTCTTGCCGGATTACGAGTAATTCTGCGGCAGCACACGCAACCAATGGGTCAGCATCATGCAACCGTGATTGCAACATGCTGGTTGGGATATCAATCCCATACTGCCGAATCGTCCACAACACACTCAAACGCACATCCGCACTGCGATCAATCAAACCACGATGACAGCTATCGAGGCGATTCGAGCGGGCGACCTGCAATACGACCCGAAATGCCGTAGCGCGCACCAAGGCATCACGATCAGTGATACATGCGTAGACCAAATCATCAGGTACATGGTTACAGCGTAACCACGCCTTGAGGGCTGCGACTCGAATATCTGCACTCGGCGATTGCACTGCCACAGACACTTGGAGCCTGACCGCAGGCGACTCGAGGTCGTCTGCGGTCAGGCTCCGGAGGGCGGCGATGCGCACATCGTCATCACTCGCTTGGAGTTGCGCACATACATCAGTCAACAGCGCACCATTCATCGACTACACACTCGCTATCGGTAAATAGACATGCTTTAGTACGACCCACCCAATCACCTTTTGGGCTGGATTGACGTAGCATTGTACACCCACCCCACCCAAACTATAGGTTGCCATACTTACTAAGCGGCCGACCGCAGTACACATCTGCTGCTCGTAGCGCGTGACTTGAGCCAAGTCTTGCCACAAATCGGGTAATTCGGCAACTTGTAACATCGGTTGCGCCAAATTCGTCATCCCCACTTGTTGCACACATGCTAACGTTTGTTGCTGATTCATGGTAACGTCACGATGAATCGCTGGGTTCGCCCACGACCACAACCAAGTCCCGTTGTGTCCACAAAACGAACCAATCATGGTAAACGGAGCCACCGCTACCACGGTGCCGTGACGGCGGTACGTCACGGTTTTGTCGACTTGAGATAACTGCCAATCACAGCGCGACAATCCATACTGTGCGTCCAATCCTTGTTGTTGCCCCCGCAACCACATTTGACAAAATTCCATCATTTCGGCGGCCCCTGCCCGCGCTCCACGCATAAAACCTCACTTACTCAAATGACCCTATCTTTATTATAATCATTGTTTAATCCACAAATGTGCATTTTTGATTAAATTTTCAGCGTAAAAACAGCAGCTATGGGACATGTACTGCATCAAGGGGATGTGTTATAGATGCACTATTTGACGCTATCATTCAATAAAAGTTGCATAATCACCACCGACGGCACCGTACTGAGAGCACCACAAGAATTATATTGCGGCCGATGCAGTGCTATCGGTAGACTATTATGGTTTTTGCATCAATACCTACGCCAAAACACCTCACCCCTAGCGTCATTCCATGCCGGTTGCGATGGCAACCGTAGAGACGCAGCAGGCTGCGTCTGTAGCGTAGCGTGGAATCTCCCGGGGCTTGCCACCGCATAGGCACGCGGCGGGGTGTGGCGCTCGGTAGGAGATTTCACGATCGTGGTCATGGAATAACGGAGAAAGGGGGAGCGA
>JBBAWW010000115.1:0-9213 GCA_040397035.1 Roseiflexaceae bacterium
TACTACACCAGCACTGTTTTTAAAAATACACACGCAACCACATTGACAAGCAATTACCCACAATGCTACAGTAACGGTACATCCATCAATTTTTAACAAATTTTTCACCTTGTACATAAGGATTTTTATGTCAAATCAAACTCCATTACCGTTTTTGTTAATCAATGAGCAACCAGCGTGGCAAATGCCCGAACTCCCGAGCTTGCGCAAATTACCAGCCCATGCCACCTTTTGGCCATTCCCATCGGCCCAAGCAGCCTTTGGGCGGGTCGCCGAGCAATCACCACTCGTACAGAGTCTCAATGGCAACTGGGATTTCACATTGTTTGATACCCCTCGTGAAGTCACCGCTGCTGCCCTTACCGCCGCCCCGTGGCGCCAATTAGCCGTCCCCGGCAATTGGACCATGCAACTACGCCACGAACCGTGGGACGGCGAATCGTTCATACGCCCGCACTACACCAACATCCAAATGCCCTTTGCCGAAAATTTCCCTCATCTCCCCGAATCAATCGCCACCGGCGTCTATCGCACCCGCTTCCGAGTGCCAACTGCCTGGGCCGAACAACGGGTGGTGCTCCACTTTGCGGGTTGTGAAGGAGCCTTGTTTGTTTATCTCAACGGCGCCTTTGTGGGCTTCAACAAAGATAGTCGCACCCCCGCCGAATACGATATCACCGAATTAATCCAATTGGGTGGCGAATACGAGTTGCTGTGTGTCAACCCACGCTATTCGGATGCCAGCTGGCTCGAAGACCAAGATCATTGGTGGCAGGCCGGAATTCACCGCGACGTCTACCTCTACACCACGCCCACCACGTTTTTGCAAGATATCGCCGTCCAAACCGACCTCGCCGATGATTTCAGCGCGGGCACGCTCCGCGTCCATACCACCGTGCGTACCCTCGGCCAACACGCTAGTGGCACCATCCACATGCAATTGTTTACTTCCGACGGGAGCGCAGTATTCCCCACGCCCCTCACCAGTAGCGTCCCCGGTGCGCCGACGGGCTTCCCAATGGGACGCACCACGAGTGACACCGCCAATGCCACATTGGTTGCCACCATTGATCAACCAGCCTGCTGGAACACCGAAACGCCCCACCTCTATACCCTCATCGTCACTCTCGATGCCGCCGGCACTAGCATCAGTACCGCAGTCCGGATCGGCTTCCGTACCGTCGATATCACCAATCGCGAACTGTGCGTCAATCGCCAGCCGATTTTTGTGCATGGTGTCAATTATCACGAGCACAGCGATGAATTCGGCAAAGCAGTACCCCGTGAATTGATGGAACGCGACATCAAAACGATGAAGGCACACAACATCAACGCCGTGCGCTGCTCACACTACCCCAACCACCCCTATTGGCTCGATTTGTGTGACCAATACGGCCTATTTGTGGTCGATGAAGCCAATATCGAGCACCACGCCCTGCTCCGCCTCAGCCAAGAATCGCGGGTCAGTGCCGCCTACCTCGAACGGGTCAGCAATATGGTAGCCCGTGACAAAAACCACCCCAGCGTGATTGTCTGGTCGCTCGGCAACGAAAGTGGCTACGGTATCAACCACGAAACCAGCGCCGCCTGGATTCGCCATACCGACCCTACCCGCCCCATCCAATACGAAGGGGCAGTGAGTCCATTCAACAACGATCAAAGCATCACCTTCAACGGCACCTTGGATCATTGGAAGCGTGGCCATACCGTGACTGACATCGTAGCGCCCATGTATGCCCCCATCAGCGACATCGTGAAGTGGGTCAGCACCACCAATGACCCACGGCCACTCATTTTGTGTGAATACGCCCACGCCATGGGCAACAGTAGTGGCTCGCTGGCAGATTATTACGCCGCATTCGAGCAAAATCATGGTCTGCAAGGGGGCTTCATCTGGGAATGGCTCGACCACGGCATCCGCATGTATACGCCTGCTGGTGAGCCCTACTGGGTCTATGGCGGCAGCTTCGGCGATATACCCAATGACGGCAACTTTGTGGCCGACGGGATGGTCTGGCCCGACCGCACCCCCCACCCCGGCATGCGCGAATTCATGTACCTGGCGCGCCCCGTGCGCATCACCGCCAGCGACAGTGCCAATGGGGTATTTGGCATCGAAAACCGCCGCTTTTACACTACCCTCGCCGACCTCCATGGCACCTGGCGCATCATGGTTGACGGTACTGTCACCCATACCGGCACGGTTGCCATCCCGCCAATTGCCCCCCAATCCGCTGGGACGATTACCCTGCCCGTACAATGGCCTGCCAGCGGCGAAGCATTCATTGAATTTGCCTTTGCCACCACCACCGACAGTTACTGGGCGCCGGCAGGGCAGGTCATGGCGTGGGATCAAATCGCCGGGCCAGTCATACAACCCGCGACGATGCCACAATCAACCACTCACACGGTGAGTAGTGTCAACCAGACTCACCTCATCCTCACCAACAACCACTATCGCGTCGTTATTGATCGCACTACCGGCGAGTTGAGCGACTTCAATCAGCGCCAAGCGATTATTGCCGGTCCGCAACTCAATCTCTGGCGGGCGCCCACCGA
The DNA here is from genome assembly GCA_040397035.1 of Roseiflexaceae bacterium. Taxonomy (GTDB): domain Bacteria; phylum Chloroflexota; class Chloroflexia; order Chloroflexales; family Roseiflexaceae; genus UBA965. The sequence continues at coordinate 2,560 of JBBAWW010000115.1, forward strand.
CAACGACCACCTGCAAGAAATGTTCGCCATGATGCAGCTCCAAGCCTACCCACTCTGGCGTAGTGTGGGCCTCACGCAATTACAATACCGCGTCACTGCCGTGCAGCCAATCGTCACTGCGAGCGGCGAGCACTGCATCGAAGTACGCACCTGCGCGAGCGGCCGCGAGCGCTGGGACGACGTCCAAACCAGCCACACCTACACCTTGACCAACACGGGCAGTCTGCGCATCAGCACCCACGTCGTACTTGCCCCCGATCTGGTTGATTTGCCCCGCATCGGCATTACCCTGCAACTCGACCCCGCCTTTGAATCGATTGCCTGGTATGGTCGTGGCCCCCACGAAAACTACAGTGATCGCAACGCGAGTAGTATGGTGGGGACCTATCACAGTAGCGTCAGTGACCAATACACACCCTACATCATGCCCCAAGAAAACGGCCACAAAGGTGATGTGCGCTGGCTCAGTTTGTCCGACAACGCCGGCCAGACCCTCACCATTCGTGGCGATGCCTTGTTTGGCTTTAATGCGCTCCATTACCGCGATGCCGATTTGGAAGCAGCCAAATTCACCCCCGAGCTCCATGCTCGCCCCGAAATCATCCTCAACCTCAACCACGGCATGCGTGGCCTAGGCACAGGGTTGATGGTCGATACCCTGCCTCCATACTTGCTCAATGCCCACGAGTATCACTTTACGTTTGAATTGCGTTGGGAAGCGTAATCAACTAGGTACACGCTCCACACGATATACGTGTGGGGTGTTGCTATCGCATATTTAATCCGTTGCCTACTATCCAATTCAGCTTGTTTCATGGCTTCCTACGTCCACGAGTAACGCTACGCACCCATAATCGGGTATGGCGAACTAGAGGAGTAACATCATGTCATATCATGCATTTAGTCAAGCATGGGTCGACGCATGTGCAAATCAGCTACGCGAGAGCAATACTTATCGCCTTGCGGGGCAACATTGGCACTGGCCACTACTCCTCGTACTCGTGGTACCGGATGCGCCCGATCAGCTGATTTACCTCGATTTACAATACGGTCAATGTTGTGAAGCACGCTTGGGGAATGCCACAGACATTGCCCACGTGCCGTTCATACTCGAAGCATCCCTCGCAACGTGGCAACAGGTGTTGACAAGTCAAGTCGATCCGATTGTCGCCATTATGCGCCGTCAATTACTGCTCAAAAAAGGCAGTCTCACCACACTCGCCATGCATGCAGCCGCGGCCAAAGCGCTCGTCGCAACCGTCGCACGCATTGACACCCTGTTTGAGATGCCATCAGACAATACGTCGGTGCCGGTAGCCTATGCTGATAGCACTACCAATCCATCGTTAGCGCTGCCGTTTGTAACGACGAGCCACAAAGGGCTCGACTACGACAGTGTACCGATGCGGCTCTGGCGCAAAGCCAAGCGGTTCGGCATCTGGAATCCCGAAGACATTGACTTTCAGCGTGACCATAGTGATTGGCAAGGACTCGATGCCACGCAGCGTGATCTCCTGTTGCGCTTGACCGGAATGTTTGTGGCCGGCGAAGAAAGTGTCACCCTCGAGTTATTGCCGCTCATCAGCACGATTGCCTGTGAAGGACGCCTCGACGAAGAGATGTTTCTGACCACGTTTTTATGGGAAGAGGCCAAACATGTCGATTTTTTGCCCATGGTTTTTTGCGCCAAATAGCCCCCGATGCTGGTGATTTGACCCGCTATCATTCGCCCGCATACAAACGCATGTTTTATGAAGAACTCCCACAAGCCATGCAGGCATTAACGACAGATCATAGCCCTGCCGCACTAATCCGCGCATCCGTCACCTATAACATGATTGTAGAGGGGGTATTGGCAGAAACAGGCTATGAAGCATATTTTGCGGCATTATCACGCAATAATCTGTTGCCAGGGCTCTGTCATGGGATTACGTTACTCAAACAGGACGAATCTCGCCATATTGCCTACGGGGTGTTTTTGTTGTCACGGCTAATTGCCGCTGAACATTCTTTGTGGGCAGTCGCCGAAGCGCGCATGAATGAGCTCTTCCCGATTGCCATGGAACTTATCAGCGAGATTTTCACTGCCTACGATGTAATGCCGTTCGGCTTACAACTCGATGAATTTGCCAATATCGCCATTACCAATTTTAGTCGCCGGATGCGCCACATCGAAAAAGCCCAATACCAATCATTGACTGCGGTGTTGCAACACACACCCGACGCCGACCTACAATGATACACCCCACACACGAGTGTTACTCGCGCACAGGGTGCATATGGTGCCGAAGACGGGAGTCGAACCCGTATGAGGTTGCCCTCAACGGTTTTTAAGACCGTAGCGTCTGCCATTCCGCCACTCCGGCAACACCCTAATAATACACGATGTAGCCAGCGGTATCAAATAATTACCCTAAATTGACCACAAATCCTACGAATTTGTCCGTGCCACCAACGCAAACGTCAAGAGCGCTTCACAGGCCAATGCGCCATCAACTGTGGCAACAGCAGTCGCTTTGCCAATCCCCCGCTTCATGGCGGTAATCGTTACTTCGAGGCGCAAACTATCACCCGGTACCACCGGTTTACGAAAGCGGGCGTTCTCAATGCCGGCAAACAAGGCAATCTTGCCTTGATTTTCGGGCAATACCATCCCCGCCACCGCCCCCGTCTGCGCCAGTGCTTCGATAATCAATACCCCTGGCATAATCGGGTAATCAGGGAAGTGCCCTTGAAAAAAAGGTTCATTAATCGTTACTTGCTTGATGGCCACTGCCCGCACACCCGGCTCGAGCTCGATAATCCGATCAATCAACAAAAACGGATAGCGATGCGGAATAACCGCCATGATTTGTTCGACATTCATTACCATCGTGGTATTGCTCCTTGCATACATGAATATACCGACATTGTACCATTACGGAGTAATCCCCCCATATCACAAATGGAGTGCATTTAACAAAAAAATCACGACATGCACACTCACCCACGCGACGATCGGCAATGTTGCAATCCACACCGCCCAAGCCTGATCGCGTCCAAACAGCAACGCCATCACACCGCCAACACTCGCCGTCACCACCGTAATCATCAACGCAATACCGTAATAGGGCAAGACCGCATCGAGCCACCACGATGAGGAAGCCGACATTTTTAGCATATACCCATTGATGATATACAACACCACAAACAGGTCAAATGATAGTGCCGCCGTCCAGCCGATCCGCGTCTTTGGCCAAAATACAATGGGCATCGATAATCACCCCTTCGTATCATTGCCTACCCCATCATCACAACGCAGTAGATTAATGTCGTGCATCGATTGGCACCGGTACAAATTAATCACCTATGGTATTATACGCACATGACATTACACGTAGCCATTAACGGCTTTTTTTGGGATAAAGCAACCGTTGGCGTCGGTCAATATCTGCATGGATTTGTCAATGCCATTCAGCGCATTGACGCCATCCAGCTGACGTTGATTATCCCTGCAGATACCACACCACCACCCGTGCCCCAAGGGGTACGGGTGCACCGCGTGACCTCGCCATTGGATGGACGGTCACGCAATCTCGCCAAACTCTGGTTTGAACAAATCGCCGTACCGCAAGCGGCTGAGCTTGTCGGGGCAGATTTATTACATGTGCCCTATTTTGCCCCGCCCTATTACTCAAATGTACCGGTAATCACCACCATTCCTGACCTCATCCCACTCACCCGCCCCGCCTACCGTGGCTCACCGCTGGTGCGGTTGTATACCGCATTAGTCACCCGTGCGGTCAAACGCAGCCACGCCATCATTGCAATTTCGCAATATGTGGCCGACCAAACCACCCAGTTACTCGCCTATCCTAGTACGCAAATCAGTGTCACCCACTTGGCCGCCGACCCCATCTACACCCCACAACCTGATGCAGTAGCGGTGGTTGCCCAGCAGGGCATCGTTGGTCCCTATATTTACTATGTGGGTGGCTACGACGAACGCAAAAACGTCGTCACGCTCCTGCGCGCCTTTGCCACCTTACCTACCACTATCCGCAATCATACCTGGGTGGTCCTCGCCGGCCAAGCCGCCGGGAGCAATCCCACATTATTCCCTGATATCGACCAAGAAATAACCGCCCTCGGCATTGGTGCCCGCGTCAAGCGCGTCACCGTCAGTCGTGAAGCCGGACCGGCGTTTTATAGTGCGGCAACCCTGTTTGCCTACCCTTCACTCGCCGAAGGCTTTGGGTTACCACCCCTCGAAGCGATGGCCTGTGGCACGCCCGTACTGGTCAGTAATCGCACCAGCTTACCCGAAATCGTTGGTGATGCTGCCCGCAGTATTGACCCAACCAATGTGGTAGCCTGGCGCAATGCCCTCGCCCAGCTCCTCAGCGACCCCGCCCAACGCCAACAGCTCCGGGCTGCTGGTATGCACCGTGCCAGTCGCTTTAGTTATGCTATTACCGCCACCCAAACAGCGGCAATCTATGCCCGCATCGCGGCCCAAGTATTGTAATGAATATCCTCATCCTCTCCAAAGCCTTGCTCAGTAGCGCATATCGTCGCAAAACCGACGCCCTCGCCGCACTGCCAGACGTGCAACTCACCGTAGCCAGCCCGGCCTATTGGCAAGAACCGCGGGCGCAACGCATCGACTATGAACCCGGCCCCACTCCCAATTACCACGTCGAAATCCTAACGATGTGCCTCAATGGCCAACATCACGTCCATTACTACCCCACGTTTGGTGCGTTGGTACGCCGACTGCGCCCTGATATTGTGCACGTCGACGAAGAATCCTTCAATCTCGCCACCTTCCTAGCGCTCCGGGCTGCCCATCAGGTCGGCGCCCGCACTTGTTTTTATAATTATGCCAATATCGAACGCACCTACCCGCCACCCTTTGGCTGGTTCGAACGCTACGCCTTTACCCATGCCAGTCACGCCTTGGCCTGCTCACACGAGGCTGCCACCATCATCTGCAATCACGGCTATACCGGGCCGCTCAGTATCATCGCCCAAACTGGCGTTGATCCCCTGCACTTTGCGCCACGCCCCGCTGCCCATATTGCCCGCCAGCCATTTACGCTGGGCTATGTGGGGCGACTCGTCCCCGAAAAAGGCATCGCTGACCTTATCAGCGCCCTCGCCGCCCTCCCGCCCCACATCCGTCTACGCATCATCGGTAGTGGTACCCACGCCGAAGTACTCCACCAACATGCCACTACCGTCGGCGTCACATCACGCATCGAATGGCACGCGCCGGTAGCCAGCCACGCCATTCCTACCGTCATGCACGGACTCGATGCATTGGTATTGCCATCACGCACCACTGCCAACTGGAAGGAGCAGTTCGGCCGCGTACTGGTCGAAGCCATGGCCTGTGGCGTGCCCGTGATAGGCAGTGATTCCGGCGAAATACCCCACGTGATTGGTGATGGTGGCATCGTCTATGCCGAAGCTGATAGTAGTGCCCTAGCACACGCAGTGTTGCAACTCAGCGAAAATCCGCAACTATATGCTGATTACAGCCAAAAGGCTCGTCAGCGTGTGCAACAGCACTACACCCAACAAGCCTTGGCTAGTCAATATTTACAGATTTATCAGCAGATGCTTATGCCGGCGCAAACGGCCAAATCCCCATCACACCCAACACAATAACCAATACTAATCCCCCCAGCAATGCGAGCGACAATCCCGCACCTTGCCAACTAATTTGCGGCGACAACATCAAGCGCATCGACGCCGTCGAATGGCTCGGTTGCGGGCGCATCGGGTTGTATTCACCAGCCACCACCGGCATCGCATCAATGGGAATCGGTAATGGTGATGTACCCTCAACGGCATCAATCCGTGTCATCATCACCGTGATATTATCATTCCCACCACGTTCATTGGCAATGTCAACCAACCGATCAACACAATCCACCAACGAAGGACGCACACAGACCGCCAAAATATCATCGTCATTTAAATGATTAATCAAGCCGTCAGAGGTCAGTAATATCACATCACCAGGCAATACCGCAAAGCGAAACGTATCAATAATCACGTCCGGTTGATGACCCAGCGCGCGGGTGATTACATGCTTGTAAAGCATGCGTTCGGCATCCGCACTCGTAATCATCCCTGCCGCGATTTGCTCGTTCACGAGCGAATGATCACGGCTAATCTGCCGAATCGCCCCTTTGCGGATGAGGTATGCGCGGCTATCGCCCACATTGGCAATCACACATTCGTCGTGGTGCACAACGGCAGCCACGCCAGTGGTGCCCATCGACACCCCACTTAAAGTACCTTCGTTATAAATGCTGGTGTTGGCATAATCAAACGCCATACTTAACGCAGTGGCCCGGTCATCTGACTCATCAGCATAATACCCCGACAAAATCGACTCCACCGCAATTCTGCTCGCGACTTCACCGGCTTCATGGCCACCCATGCCGTCACACACCACAAACAGGTGGCCCCGTTGTGCAACTTGCACACCCTCGCCGACTCCATAATCGTCTTCGTTATGTTCACGATGTCGTCCGACATCGGTACGTACACTGTGGCTACATTTCATAAGATATTCCAGTTGATTTTGTAATTACGCTATTATGTAGTATACCCTGATTGCTAGTTGACGTCCATGAAAAATCCTGACACGATGTGTTTGCT
>JBBAWW010000116.1:0-9201 GCA_040397035.1 Roseiflexaceae bacterium
AATTAAAATCGCAGATTGATCGGATAATTTCCCCATTTGGGCGTATCAATGCACCACCGAACAATCAGCGAACCGCCTAGATTGACGCAGGTATTGCAAAAATTGCACAACGAATTAAAATCGCAGATTGAGCGAATAATTTTCCCATTTGGGCGTATCAATCCACCGCCGAACAATCAGCGAGCCGCCTAGATTGGCGTAGGTATTGATTAATCGGATAATTTCCACACTTGGGCGTATCAATCCACCGCTACACAACCAGCGAGCCGCTTAGATTGGCGTAGGTATTGTTACAATATCATTATATAAATCTAGAGTATCGAGCAAATCAGGCCATTCTTCATCTAAATAATCAACGATTGTATCGTATACTTCTTTGATGTTTTCACGTGTCCATCCAGTGATTTCCAGTATTTTATCATCACGAATCAGCGCTTCAACTAACGCAATTCCATCATTAAGAACTGTAACCCGAGCACGCAATTCACCCATTCGTGTTGCATAAATAATTAATTGATATAATTGGGTCTGTAAAAATTTACAACGTTGATTTCGAGCAGCTTCAGGGGTTTTTTCAAACCGACGGTATAACGCTATCAAAATCAATAATATCGATGTAGCCCGTTGTTGTCCATCAATTAATTCGAAATCTACTTCCGTCAAAGAACTTACAACAATTACTTGACCAAGCAAATAGACTGGTTCATCCGAACGCAAAAAATCACGAAAATCATCAAGTAACTGCTTAATTTGACTTTCTTGCCAGGCATACCCACGCTGAAATGGCGGTACAAGATATGTTTTGCCAAAAAATTGTTGAATAGTGAGACATGGCGATTGGGGAATAATGGTCGACGGATGCATTTAATTTCCTATCATCATAATTACGTTCGATTGTGATCTATAGATCATAAATTGCCACGATCGTTCTGTCAATCACCAGTCGTCACCCACACCACAACGCCATCCCGTATTGTGACGGGATGGCGTCGCGCGATCATGAAGCAGTCTATCGTATCCCTACCCCACCTTATGCTTGGCGCGGATGTCGGCGATGGCGCGCTCGATGCGCACCTCGTCGCCGCTATTCGCTAGCGGATCTTTGCTCAGGCGGTGGCGCAAGGCTAGCACTGCCACCCGCAACACGTCGTCGGCAGTAACCAAGATGCGTTTTTCGTAGCCGGCCATAGCACCCGCCGCCCGAATCAGCATCAACTCGCCACGATGCCCGTCGATGGCCAGCAACGCACACAGCTCGGCGGCGAAATACAAGGCGTCATCAGCCATATCGACGGCCGGCAAGAGTTTTTGGGCGGACTTGATGTGCTTGCCCAACTTCTGTTGCGCTTTGTCCCATGTGGCACAAAACGCCGCTGGGTCGAGGTCAAAAGCCCGCCGCCGGCGCACGATTTCGACCTGCTCGTGGATATCGGTCACCGCGGTAATCCGGACGGGCAAGCCGAAGCAGTCGAATCAGTGGAGTCGTTACAACACGCGTATAACACCCACTATTTTGCAATAGCACGCCACAAAACACACATCTTCCATACTATCGTTATACATTTACTATGCACTAAACATCGTCACAAAGTAGAAAGCGCGACGTGTGCGCCGCCACCCCAGCGTCATCCATGCCGGTTGCCATGGCAACCACCCCCACCGTCATCCCATACCGGTTGCTGTGGGAAGAGGTCTCCGCGCCTCCGTTCCTCCGCGTGAACCACTAGGCATCTCGCATAGCCAAGCATCCATCGACGACCACCAATCAAAAAACGTCTCTGCGCACTCTGCGCACTCTGTGCGAGATAAATAACTTCCTCCCGTGATAGCCAGACATTCATCGACGACCACCTATCAAAAAACGTCTCTGCGCACTCTGTGTGCCCGGTGCGCGCCATACGCAGCTACATAGCACGCAGATTTCCAAAAAAATACAGATTCCCCTGCATACACAAGGGAATCTGTACAAACTCGGTTTTTTTGATTACACCAAACGAATTTCGGTCTGCTCTTTGGACAAAAAGACCACGCCGTCCGCGGTCACCAGCACGTCCTCTTCGAGGCCCACATAGCCGGCCGAGGTAATCACGCCCAACTCGAGGGTATAGATGTTACCGACCTCGATCAGCATATCGGGGGTATTACCGTAGCGCTCCCAGCGTGGTCCTAGCAACGGGCCACCATCGTGGCAGGCGCGCCCAAGTCCATGCCCGAAGGCGTGCATGTATTCGGGGTAGCCGCCATCGACAATCACGTCACGGGCTACTTGGTCGACTTCGTAGCCTTTGACACCCGGGCGGAGCGCTTTGGCACCTTCGCGGATGGCTTGGCGCACCGTATCGAAGGCGCGTTGGATTTCGGGGGGCATGCCCGTTTCGCCGGGGCGCCGCACATACCACAGACGTTGGATGTCCGAGCAGTAGCCGTCTTGTTGCACGCCGAGGTCGATATGCACGATATGGCCAGGTTCGACTTTGATGTCAGCACTGGGCACACCATGTCCCACGGCCGAATTGGGGCCGCTATTGACGATGGGGCAGCCGTCCCAGGCCCAGGCAGCCGGCAAACCGCGTTGTTTGAATTGATCGTGAACGAAGTCACCAATATCTTTTTCGCTGACACCAACGCGGATTTTGGCCGTAATCAAATCAACAATATCTTCGGTGGTATCGATGGCGGCTTGGATGCGGGCGATTTCGCCATCGGTCTTGCGCGACCGCAAGGCGCTGAGCACGGGACCAGCGCTGACGAGGCGACTGGCAAAGGGGGTGTCTTTGAGGATTGATTGTAGCATCATGTACATACCGACGGTCAACCCGTCAGAGGTTTTGTCGTCGACACTGTAATTGAGGCCAATCGTACGCGGATTCAGGGCGGTCAATTGGGCAATCAAGGTTTCTTTGATACCGGCATCGTAGCTGATGATGGTAGGGAAGACGCCGTAGCTTTCGACACCGGGCACGTCATAGCGCCCCACAATGGCGATACGTTGGCCGTTTTTGGTGAAAATAAACGCTGACGGCCAGGTGACATTGCTCCCGATGGCGAGTTCGATGCCGGGATCGGGCGAAACGACAGATTCACGGGCAAACGTCAACCAACAATCGAGGTCGAATTCGTGGAGCAGGGCCGCAGCCTGATCGGCTTTTTCGGTGTAAATCGACATTTAGGCGTTCCTTTCGTAATCAGCGGTATGGGCAGCCATTGCCCGTTGATAGAGGTCGATATAGTGCACGGCGGCTGCTTGCCACGTGAAGTCACTGACCATGCCGCGGAGCATCAGTTGGAGCCACCGTGCCTGGTCGGCATACAGCTGCAGGGCGCGTTCAAGCGCCTGCACCAACGCCAGCGCGGTGGGGGTCACAAACACAAACCCGGTGCCATCGTTGCTCCGGGGCTGGTAGTCGCATACCGTATCACGCAAGCCACCAGTGGCATGCACAATCGGCACCGTCCCATAGCGCATGGCAATCATTTGACTGATACCACACGGTTCCACCCGCGACGGCATCACAAACATGTCGGCACCGGCATAGATGTGGTGGGCTAATTCTTCATCAAACGTCAATCTGAAGGCTACTTGCCTAGGGAAGCGTGCTTGTAATTCGGTCAAGCGGTCGTGGTAACGTTGTTGTCCCGTCCCCATCACCACTAGTTGCACTGCATGTGTGCGCAAGAATGATTCACTCATTTCGTCGATTAAATCAAACCCTTTGAGGTTGGTGAGGCGCGAAATCACACTCAACACGGGAATAGTAGCATCAACCTGCAGTCCTAGCATCGCCTGTAATTCGGCTTTGCAAGCGGATTTACCAGCGATGTCATACAGACTATACGGGGTCGCAATATGACCATCATTGGCAGGATTGTAGACATCGCCGTCGATGCCGTTCAGTACCCCATACAAACGGTCACGGCGACTTCGCAGTAACGCATCGAGGCCATGGCCCGCATCAGGAGCGAGGATTTCGCGCGCATAGCTGGGACTCACGGTATTGATAATATCGGCATAATAGATACCCCGACCGAGCAGTGTCACCGTGTCGGTGGGCGTGGCTCCTTCAGTGACTTCAAAGTCGACGTGAGGCACACCGGCGATTTCGAGGACACGATGCCCAAACACTCCTTGGAACGCCAAATTATGGATGGTCAGTAGCGCCGCAGTTTGGGCAAACCATGGGTCATCACGCAACACCGTGCGCAACCAATTGGGAATAATCGCCGTGTGCCAATCATGGCAATGAATGACATCAGGTTGCCAATCAAGGGCTTTGGTTAACTCGAGGGCTGCCCGACAAAAAAAGACAAACCGGCGATCGTCGTCATCATACATCGACATGCCATCGCGATTGAAGTAGGTATCGTGCGCCACAAACCAGACCGGCACATCGGCGACCGTGGTAGATTGCATGGTGGCAACGTCATAGCCGTCTTCGATGGGGACGATCAAAGAGGAGATAACCGTTTGCAAATCAAACCGTTCGGGGGCGATCCAACCATAGCGGGGCATCACTACACACACATCATGTCCAGCGGCGCGTAACGCTTTGGGCAAGGCACCGATTACGTCGGCGAGACCGCCTGTTTTGGCAAACGGCACCATTTCGGCAGCCACCATCAAAATCCGTAGTGGTTGTTGACTCATACCACCAACCCGACAATTGCCTGCGCCACTACGTCGGCAGGGCTACGGGCGTCGATGCGTTTGAGCAGCTGCAGCTGGTCAAAATACGTAATCAGAGGCATCGTTGTTTCATGGTATACCGCTACCCGATGCACCACAATCGCTGGGGCATCATCGGGGCGCATTTGCAACGCCCCACCACGCGTGTGACACTCGGCGAGACTGGCAGGGTCATCGACATGCACGGGGAAGGTCTCATTTGCGGTGACACACATCCGGCGACCACTCAAGCGTTGCACCACCATGTCATCGGAGATGTCGAGGAGTGCCACGAGGGTCAGTGTGCGGCCATATTGCGCCAAAAAGGTCGGTAGATACTGGGCTTGCGACAAGGTGCGCGGATAACCGTCAAGGATGAAGCCATGCGTCGCAGGAAGTGTCGCGATATACGCACCGAGGACTTGGTGCATGACCTCGTCGGTGACGAGATTACCATGGTCAATGGCAGCGGCAATCTGTTGGCCGAGCAGCGAGCCCGTAGCGATTTCGGCGCGGAGCAACGTACCTGTCGAAATGACATCGAGGGGCAATAATTCACTCACTGCATGCGCAACGGTACTTTTTCCCGCACCTGGCGGACCAATAAACACAATATTTGCAACCGGCGCAACGCCCATAGGGTACCTCAATCAGCAATTACGGCGTCGGTGTAGCGGCAACTACTTCTGGGGTCTCGGTAGGAGGTAAGGCAGTCGCTGTGGGTAAATCTTCGGGACCAAACGTCGGCGCCGGCATTGGGGTACGATCAACCAGTGACGGCACGATGATGGCTTGCCCCACTTGAATCGCTTCGGGTTGGGTGATGTCGGGGTTGGCGGCCATGATGTCTTCGACAGTGGTCGAAAAATCTTCGGCGATTAAACTCAGGCTATCACCTGCTTTGACGACATACATACCACTCGGCGTTGGTGACGGCACAATCGCCATGGAATAGGCAGTAGCGGTTGCATTGATATCGAGGGTTGGTGCGGGGGTGATATACAACACCGCCGGCACTGTTTCACGCGGGGCTAAGGCATCCGACGGGGTAGCACAGGCTACAGTCAACCCCATCACACAAAGCATCATTCCCCAGCGTATACCGTGCATAAACCATTGTTTCATACGAATTCCCTGCATACCCGATTCCGTGAGTAGTATACCATAGCCCTTTACCTGCACCACCTTACGCGCGCACGATTAAGGGATAGTTGACTCAACGTGCTGTAACGCTGGTCGAATCAGCATGTAATGCGCATAGTTACGCAGTTCTTGCATGGGTAAGTCACCCGCGGCAATCTTGGTCGCAAGTGATTGACCGCTGATTGCCAATGTATCACGGCCTTGCAACATATCACGGCGGGCCTGATGGAGAATCGCAAGTTCAAGTTCATTGCGGGGGTCGAGGCGTTGGGCAAACAGGGTATAGGGGGGATGCACTGGCAGTTTGGCGTCATCACAGATACGGGTCAATACGCTATTGCGTTCTTGTTGGTACGCACGATCAATGGTCATGCCGTCACGGTACAAGTTACGCATATGACTAGGCGGGTAATTCCCAATCCGCGCCAAGGCTTCGTATACCCGATTGCGATGGCGTTGGTTGAGGGTGTATAGATAATCCCAATGCACAAAATCAGCCCCTGCCGCCACAATCATTTCAATCAATTGGGTCAATGCATAGTCGGTGTCATTCAAATAGGGAATCAACGGTTGGATAACCACCCCCACCGGAAGTCCCGCTTTTTTGAGGCGGGTAACGGTCGCCAAGCGCTCAACCGTCGAGATATTTTTGTCTTCGAGTTTGTTTTGGACATCGACCACATGACTCATCACTGTCACCATCACCAGCGCCAATGATTGTTGTTGAATCTGTGTCAGCAACTCAATATCATCTACCACATGCGGGCTTTTGGTCATAATGACGGTCGGCTGACCATGCGCTGCCAGCACTCGCAACACACTCCGCGTACGCCGGTAGTGTTGCTCAGCCGGCTGGTATGCGTCACTTTCGGCCGTTAGTCCGATTACGGCACGGCGATTGATGGTAGCGAGCTCGGCACTGGCAGCGTGGGCAATATCGGGCATCAAGCGGATTTGTTCATTAAATGGGCGCAGATGGCGACCCCAGCCATCACAATAATTACAACCGTATTCACAGCCTTCATAGATATGACTGGTGTAACTCGCAAGCGTGGTGGCATCGATGCGCGGCAGTGGTGCACCAAATAACTGGGTGCGATTGACGTCGACAACAAACAATGGCATGGTATTCCTCGTAAAACCGCAGCTATGGGTTATTTTTTGCGTTTGCGCGGAGTCAAATCACGCGCCGCACTCTGCATCAATAATTCTTCGTCCGTCGGACCAATCGGGAGGTTCATTTCGATACGCCAGGCTTCGATTTCGGCGGCACTCAACGGTACTTCGGGTTTTTCGTCGTGGAACTCGGCTTTGGTGTTGGTTTGGCGGAGCATATGTTGCATAAACATGGCGTTTTTCATCAAACGCACACCATATTGGTTGGCGACATCGATAATCCGGCGATCAGCACTCACGAGTGACCATTCTTTGGGTTTGGCGAAGCCTTTGATGCGGCGGATGATTTGAGTGTCGGCGTCTTCGGGTGACAGCGCAAAATGACAGGTCACCCCATAGCCATTCAGGCTTTGGGGGTGGCCATAGACGCCCCGGTCAAATACCACCAAAATCTGGCGGCCTTTTTTGGCGGTGGCCACCCGGCGCAACATCATTACCAATTTAAATTCGTCATCGTGATCAGACAAATTAATATCGGGGATGCTTCCTATGAGATTATGTCCATCAATAATAAAATGCATTAACGTGTAATCACAATAAAAAAAGGAGCCGTCCCGCAGGACGACTCCGTCACAATCGCAGTACTTCTATGGTACCACAATCGACTTCATAGTGATAGGATCTTCGCTCCAGCCGGATTCTTTGGCCATCCAGTCACGGGCGCGGGCCCGGAATTGGAATTCGCCGCTACTCGGTGGAGCAAAGAGTGCTTCAGATGCACCCGTACCACTTTGCCAGTTGACCCACTCACCACCATTAAGGCGATATTCGATGTCGTATGAATTGATGCCACTGACGTCATCATTGCCACCCCAACGGACAGCATAGACACCACCATCCATGGGCAAAATTTCTTGGACCCACGCAACCGGCGGCATCGTGTCGTAGCGCGGTACCCACATCACGGCGTCGAAACGTACGCCTTGGCCATTATCACCCGTGACGTCGGTCAGGGTTACACTAGAGGTGCCGGGGGCGGTCATGTTGTACATCCCAAGCGACGCCCAGCGCGCACTTTGCAATGACTGGTCAACCCAGACTTCGCGCTCCACGCCGTTGGCATCGACTTTGTAGATGGCAGCCCGGGTCGCAGCCCGACCACAGGGTGGAATGAACGCCATCGCCTCGTAATAGCCGATCTGATTAATATTTGTAGACCACGTGGCCGTGTTTTCGCCATTTGCAGGGTCAATCGTCCCAATCGTCCAGTCATGTTTGCCATTGAGCCCACAAAAATTGTCGTACCATACCACTTTGGCGGCACTGGTATAGCCTTCGCTGCCATTGTCAACAATCACGGTACCTGGCGGGTAGGCCGCATTGCCAACCGATGCATCGACTTGGCCTTGTGGACCTGGGTCAAGCCCCATCCACAAAAACGACACCCGCACCCAGTCATTGCTACGCATCCCCAAGCCATCAAGGAAGGCGCCATCGGCAATGTCGATACCGTTGCCGAGCGTCACTTTGCGGCCAAACATGTCAAGGCCGCCGTTATAACCAAACTGCACTGCAGCTTGAGCCATCGGCATACCAATCGGCAAATCACGATAGAAGCGCCGTTCGGGCGTCCAGTATTCGTCATTGGTATTCCATGGACCGACGTCCCACACCGGTAACACGATACTTTTGTCTTCGTAGGTTACCCGTACTTGGAACTCATTGCCACCTTTGCTCGACAAAACCTTCCATGAAGGCAATGCCACAAACCAAGCCCGTTCAGGGATACGATAGCCGTTGGCGGTACGCTTACCAACCAATCCTTCACGTGTGGCCCGTACCGTATAGGTGGGGGCATACCCTTGCTGAAACGCCGGCGGTGCTTGCGTCGGTTCCGGCGCAGAATTATCACCGCCTTGGGTACCATCCGAAATCGGCGGCGCTTCTTGCGCACGCGCCCCAAACGGCAACAACACCAACATGGTCACCAAAACACTCACAAATATCCCAACTCGATACCAACTACGCATACTATTCTCCATCGGGGATACATCACAAAAAGCGGAACCATGATGTATCACAAGCCATTTATACACACAATGTAGAAAAATTTTCACATCATGTACCTACTACAATACTGTTTATTTACTATCACTGTCAAGCGCTAAACATGACAACAACATGAACAGACAGGGTACCAATAGATGATAATCTACTGATACCCTGCAATACCTACGCCAAAACACCTCACCCCTAGCGTCATTCCATGCCGGTTGCGA
>JBBAWW010000117.1:0-9115 GCA_040397035.1 Roseiflexaceae bacterium
TCGCAACCGGCATGGAATGACGCTAGGGGTGAGGTGTTTTGGCGTAGGTATTGTCTAATCTGATTGCGAATCTAGTGGTGATTTGACACATTCAGTGCACAGAGTAATGTGGCAATCTTGAGTGAGATGCCGACAACAATCCGTAGATGGAGCTGGGCAACCTCTATCTGCTTAAGTTGACTAGTGCTGGTCTCAATATGCTTGCGGTGCATACATAGGAGCCATTGTTCTTTGGGATGCATATCACCAGCGTTCGTATGCGAGAGCGCTGTACAATCTCCCTCAAACACTTCCTCCTGCATACGTTCTCCGACATACTTCAATTCACGTAATTACGCTATAATGGGTTCACTTTAATGGTGTGTTTCTTTGTTGACATAAATTTTAAGGAAAATAATTCATGACCTATGCACTCGTGTTAATTATCGGCGTCATCATTGGGTTTTTGTTTGCCAATACGCCCTATGCCGCCAAATTGGGGTTGGTGAGTACCAAAGACAGCGCCAAAGATCTGGCCCTCCAGGTGTTGGGTGAAACCCGTAGTGAGACCCAGAGCGTACTCAACGACACGGTGTTGCGCATCAACCAAGAAGTCCAGCGCCTCGAATCCAAAGTGGCCACACTCGAAACCACGCACACCGCCACCATGTCGAGTCTGCAAGAAAACATCCGCCAAGTCATGACTGCCAGCGAAAACCTCAATCTGCAGACGGGCAAGCTTGACAGTGCCTTGCGCAACAACAAACAAATGGGCCGCTGGGGCGAATTGCAACTCAAACGTTTGGTCGAACTGAGTGGCATGAGTAGATATGTGGATTTCAGTGAACAGACCCAAACCAATGAAGGTCGCCCCGACATGGCGATTAAATTCGCCAACGATACGGTGGTCTTTGTGGATGCCAAAGTATCGTTGAATGCCTACCTCGATGGCGTAGCTGCCGATGATATGGCCAAACGGGCAGATTTTGCCAAACAACAATTTGGTGCTCTCAAAGAGCATGTCAACACGCTCGAAAAACGCAATTATCACGGGGACGGTGCCAGTGTGCCCTTTACCGTCATGTATGTCCAAGTCGAAGGCAGCTTGGCGTTTGCCGATGAAGCCCGCACCGAAACCGAATCAATCGTCGATTATGCCCTCAAGCGCAGTATCATCATCGCCACGCCTGGCACGTTGATGGCGCTGTTGCGCACGGCGAATTTTAGTTGGAGCCAGCGCTCGGAAGTCGCCAATGCCCTCGATTTGTTGTTGGCCGTCAAAGAACTAGGCATTCGCATGAATGTATTTATGCGCCACCTTAATGACCATGCCAAAGCGCTTGGCAAAGTGCATGAATCGTATGCGGCTATCGTGAATTCGTGGAATAGTCGGGCCGTGCCCCAGCTGACCAAAATCAATGAATTCCGGGCCGACACTATCGAACGACCCACCGACTTGCCGACGCACGCCATCGACCAGCCGGTGATTACGCAGATTGATGGCGACAAGGCGTAGCGTCTATGGTATGCACTATGCGCGATGAGTGATGCAATAACTGACGAGAGGTGTGGCATGCAATTTTATGTGGGGGTCACTGACAGCGACTGGTTTAGTGCGTTGCAAACGAGTCAGGCCACCGAATGTAATTTTTGGCGGCCATCGGGGCAGTCCTTCAAGGTGCTCGAGCCCGGCCAAGAGTTTTTGTTTAAATTGCATGCCCCCTTCAACGTCATTGCCGGTGGCGGTACCTATCTGCGGAGCCAAAAACTGCCGTTGCGCCTAGCGTGGGAAGTGTTTGAGTCGAGCAATGGCGTGCCTGATTTCGCCACCTTTGCGCGCAAAATCCTCGGTTACCGTGCCAAAGCAGCTGTGGTAGAAAGTAATCCCGAAATCACCTGTATCGTGCTCGAAGCCCCGGTTTTTTTCCATAAAAACGACCACATTCCCATGCCGGCAGACTGGGCCAACAACATTGTATCGGGCAAAACCCACGCCACGGCCAATCCGCTCCACGATGCGCTATTCCAACGTTACATGGCACTACGGCATCAGTATCGCGGTCAGCATACCCGGCCGGAAATGCGCATGGTGGCAGAGCAGCCAGCCAAATATGGCGCGGCCTATCTGACGCAACCGCGGGTGGGCCAAGCCGCCTTCCGTCTGCAGGTGCTGGCAGCCTACGCCGAGCGCTGTGCCATCACCAACGAACACATGCCGATGGTGCTCGAAGCGGCGCACATCCAGCCTTATGCCGATGCGGGGGTGCATGCCTTGGCCAATGCGTTGCTGTTGCGATCCGACTTCCATCGCCTGTTTGATGCCGGCTACATCGGGGTTGATGCCGATTACCGCGTGCAGATTAGCCCGCGCATCGCCTCAGAGACGGCCAACGGCATCCGCTACCAAGCGCGGGCTGGTCAGCGCATCCACTTGCCTGCCGACCACACGGCTTGGCCCGATCCGGCGCTGTTGACCTGGCACCAACAGCAGGTCTTTTTGGCGGGGTGAGGTTACTTCACCAAATAATTATTGCCCCTGTGTGCGCTGGGCGATACAGAAAAATGCAAAATCCCCTCTTGACATTATGATTTGACTATGATTTAATGTGGCTACGGCTACCTATTACGTAATTATAATTTCGCACAACAAGGAGTGTACCATGCCCACATTTGATCAAGTCAAAAACAAAGTGTTACGCATGATGGCCAAGAACTACAACATTACGACGGCTGACGATGGCGATGTGATTTTGCGCCATGAATCTGCGGCATTGAGCGTGTCCGTTGTAGAATGGCATCCTGATCAAGAAGGCTTAAATACGGTTGTGAAAGTTTCGGCACCGATTTTGTGGGAAGTCAAGCGCACTGCAGCTCTTTATGAATGGGTGGCAACGACTGGTCAAACGTATTTGTTTGGGCGCACAGCGTGTAATGCAGGTGCTGATGCTTCATTGACAAATATTGCGTTTGAGCAAAATATTCTTGGTGATAATCTCGACGAACCAGAATTAGTTACTACCGTGACAGCCCTGCTTGCCATTGCCAATAATTTAGATGATGAACTCCAGAAAAAATTCGGTGGTAAGCGGACTAGCGATTCGTAGGCTTTAATAGATTCGATTGCGCTACGTCACGCCGACGTAGCGCTTTTTTGGGAGTGGATTATGGTCGAAGAATTCAGCGATGCGGTGATTACCCTCACCAAAGGCCGGAGCGACGCAGTCGTGACGCCCGTGCACGTGTTGTATGTGGTGGTGCGCAAATACCAACCAGAATGTGCATCTCAGGGTGTTGATCTCGCCGCCATTCAGCGCCAACTTGGCCCCGATGGTGACGCATGGAGCCGCCCCACCATTGCCCCAGACGCCCAAACAGCCCTCGACCAACTCACCACCCGTGCGAACGCCATTGCCTGGGCAGTTGCCAATTATCCCCTTTTGGTCAAAAAAATCGAGGCGGCAGCGGTGAATCAGACTGCAGTAGCAAAACAAGCCGCCGCACAATCCCTGCCGGCGGCACAATCGGTGGAGCCGTCTACGGCGCGCAGTGTGGCGACGATTTATGCCGAGCTTGATAGCCTCGTGGGCCTGCAGTCGGTTAAGCAGACGGTGCGTCAAATTGTGGCCCGCCAAAAAGCCAGCGAAGTATTTGTGGCTCGTGGCCAGCCCGTCGTCTTTAGCAAGCATTTGGTCTTTACGGGTGCGCCTGGCACAGGCAAAACCACCGTCGCCCGCTTGGTGGCCGAATTATACGCCGCCATAAACATTTTGCCGGGGTTTACCTTTGTCGAAGCCTCGCGGGCTGATTTGGTGGGGGGATTTGTGGGGCAGACGGCCATCAAAGTCAAAGAAGTGGTCGAAAAAGCCCGCGGGGGCGTGTTGTTTATCGACGAAGCCTATGCCTTGATGCCCCGCCACGACAGCGATTATGGCCATGAAGCCTTGGCGACGCTGGTACAGCTGATGGAAAACTACCGCGATGAATTGGTGGTGATTATGGCAGGGTACCGCGACGAAATGCAACAGCTGATAGACGTTAACCCCGGCTTGCGTAGCCGTATGACCACCTACATCGACTTCCCCGATTACGCGGCCCCCGAACTGCTCCAGATTTTCGATAATTTGTTGCAAACGTACGAGGTGACCTTGCATCCCGAGGCGCGTGTGCATGTGACGCAGCGCGTGGCGGCGATTGTATCGCGGGGCTCGTTTGGCAATGGCCGCTTTGTGCGCTCGTTGTGGGAATTGGCGTTTACCAATATGGCCCACCGTGATTACGCCGATGAACGCTTCGATGTGCACGAATTGCGTGAGCTCCAGGTGGCCGATGTGGATGCGGCCTTTGATCAATTAACCAGATCATTACCTCCTGAACGCAAACGGATTGGGTTTTGAGAAGTGGTGGGGATGATGGTAAGTGATACTGTGGTCACTTCGCACCTGACCACGGTATTTGTGTGTATTGCGAAGAAATCCCCTCCACAATTATCTATTACAATACTCCATAACCAGTATGTACAAGTGGGGTATATATGCCAAAGTCAACGCATTCATGGAGTGATGTCAAACCAGCCATCGTCAAATTACCACTACCCGGGCTTATCAGTCTCATCCAAGAGCTTTATAATCTCAACCCTAACGTCAAAGATTTCATCAATGTGCGCTTTTCTATGGGTGATGCGGTGTTGAGTCAATACAAAGCCAATCTGCGCAAATATTTGACGCCCAAAGGGGGTTGGAATACCGATGCGATTTCGGTGGCGAAAGCCAAAAACGTCATTGCTACTTACAAAAAAGCCAAAGGTGATGCACTCGGTCTGGCCGAATTATACGTGACCTATGTCGAAATCGCTTGCGAAACGCTTGATGCGCACGGTATGGCGCACTACGATGCGTTTTATAGTGCTTTTGACATTATGATTGCCCGTGCGTGTGCGCTAATTTCCGAATTGCCCGTTGAATACCAAGTTCCGCTGGTGCTCCGCTTACACGAAGCACAGCCCCAATTTATCGACAGTAACATCGAAGAACAATTTGCCAAATATGGCTTTGATCGCTGGTGATGCGAGTTCGTTTTTGTCAGTGGATAATACATATGCGCACTATTTTCAAAAACTAGTAGCACTTTGCTTCCAAAAACTAACAATTTGTTCAGAATGTACTGATTGATACTTAGTACAATGAAGCAATGGATTGTGGTTCATTGGGCAAAGGAGTATTTGTATGCCACATATGCGTTGGATGGTATTTGTATGCGTGATGGGGTTGCTGGTAAATTGTGCGCCACCGCCCCAGGCCGCCGATATGCGGGGCGTGAATGCCACGGTTGTACCAACTAGCGCCGCCACCACCGCTGCCCTCCTCGCACCCACCGCCGTGGCTGATGTGACCGCTGCGGCCCCACAAGTGTTACCACTCGGTGATGGCAAATTTTCGCAAACTGGCCAGCAAGGGTATGTTTTTGCCTGTAGTACCCGCATCAGTAATGAAGGTGCCTTTGCCTCAGGTGCATGGCTCGATGAACGCAACAAAGTGTGGTACCCCGACCTCAAGCCCAGTGTCGATGGCCAAGTAGGCTGGGAAGCCGCCAGCGTGACCATTGATGTCGCAGGGTCAACCCGCACGATAAGTTCCAATGCCTTGCCGGAAAATCACACCACTGGGATTTTTCCGGTGCAATCGAGCGACGATGCCTATCAATACGACCGCAACCCTAATGCGATTAGACTGCAACAAATTTTGTATCAATTGCCACAACTGCCCCAGCTAAGTGATACCGTCAGCTGTTTGCCCTCCGGTATCATCGGCGTCGCGCTGACTGGTGTGCCGTTTTATAACGGCTTCGATGAAGGTGGCCGGGATGCGGTGGCGCACGAGATCCAAGATGATTGTGATGGTCATCCCCAACAACAAGGCCAATATCACTACCATAGCGTGAGTACCTGTGTCGACACTAAGCCGGATGACGCCGGGCATCCGGCCTTGATTGGCTATGCCCTCGATGGCTTCGGGATTTATGCCGCCAATACCGGCAGTGCCACCCTCAAGACTGCTGATCTCGACGAGTGCCATGGGATTGTGAGTGAGGTCGTATGGGATGGCGCCGTGGTAAACATGTATCACTATGTGGCCACTGCCGACTTCCCTTATACGCTGGGCTGCTTCCGCGGTACACCCGCCCAATCCAATGCCGCAGACGGCGCTGGTGCGCCACCTGCTGGTGGTCCTCCTGCTGGTGGTGGCCCACCACCGCCCCGCCGACCATAAGCGTACGGGTAGAGAAACGACTGAGCAACACGCTCGGTCGTTTTTGTGTGTGCTGATACGCGCAGTTATTGCGGTATGACCAACAGGCATTTGTGTTATCTACGTGAGGCGTATAATACGGATACGTTGTTTATCTGCAAAGAGGATTCCATGCCACTTACCACACCGATTGCCTTTCCCGCCCTAGGAACCTATGCCGTCGAGCAACGCATAGCGCTAATTGCGGCGCCTGGTGCTACCATTCACTACACCATCGATGGCACGACGCCCACCACCACCAGCCCAGTCTGTGGCCACAATGAGGTGATTTTTTTGCCCGCCCTCAACGACGGCAATACCGGCCTGCATACCACCACCACGATTCGCGCGATTGCCGTGCGAGACGGCCAGGCGAGCGCCGTTGCGCGATTTGGTTATACCATTGCCCGCCGTGATCAAGATAGCTATGTGGTGCACGAATTGATGCCGGGCTTTTTTGTGATCCGCGATTACGACAATGTCAACATGTACTTCATCAAAGGCAGCACCCGTAGCCTGCTCATCGATGCCGGGATGGGCACCGGCAATCTGCGTACCGTCATCGAGCGGTTGCGCGGCGATGTGCCGATGGATGTCTTTATTACCCACGGGCATGGCGACCATGTCACTGCCATGGGCCAATTCGAAGACACCTACGACGTCTATATGAGCCACATCGATCTGCCGATGGTGCAGGCCAGCAAAGCCCGCGGTGGCTTGACCGCCGACCTAAGTGCGATTCTCGATTTGCACGAGGGAATGGTGTTTGACCTTGGTACCTACCGCTTCACCGTCTATGCCTTGCCTGGGCATTCGGCCGGCAGCATGATGCTGTTTGATGAAGCCAAAGGCCTGCTCATCGCCGGTGACGCCATCGGCAGTAACAAAGCGGGTACGGGTGATGCCCTGTGGATGCAATACCCCAGCATGTGGCCCATCGATTACTACCTAGCGGCCTTGCAATCCTTCCGTGCCAAAGTGGCCGGTCGGGTCAAATTAACATTTGGTTGACATAACAATTGGCCAATTTTAGGTGAAGCTTACATGGATAATCTCGAGGCTGCCGCCCAACGCCTCGTCGATACCGGTCCTGATTCATTGCTACCGTCGCTCCGTCCGGCTGGTGTCTGGATGGCAGTTGCCGGTGACCGTGTGACCGATCCCAATTGGGCCTCGATTAACGTCACCAAAGAAGCCTGTTTGAGTCAACCCCATACCCAAATCGCCAGTCTGAGCAACATTGTGGTGCAAGGTGGCGTGCTTACACAGCCCATGGCCCCGCTCCAAACGCGCTATACGCTACTACGCAGCCAAGGCACGGCGCTGACGATTACGCCGGTGACGACGTCACGCCAGATTTGCCAGCTGACCATTAATGGCCAAGTAGTGCAACCGCGTGTACCGTTTGCAGTGGGGAATGTGGACGTGGTGCACATTGTGGTGACAGCGGCCGATGGCATTAGTACCGCCGAGTATCAGATTATCGTACGGACGGTATAATATCTGTCACGCAGGGTATGAGTGTATTGTGGCACTCGTACCCTGTTTTTTTGTGGAAAAACTATACCCCGTAGCGGCTTACATACCAACTTTTGACGTATTGGGTCAGGGGGATATAGAGCAGCATCATGCCAAATAACGCCAACCAATAATTGAGGGGCAGCGGTACAAAACCAAACGGTGTGACGTGCTCAGTGGCTATATCGTTACTTCCATAGCTCCGGCGATGGGCCAGCACGGTGGCACTGGCGAGTCCTGTACGATTACTATCGAGGCTCCCTAAAAGTTGACTGGAATCCATATTGGCTTGGCTAATGAGGGTGGCGTGTTGCGTTGCGTTGGATTGCGTGGTCATTTTTTACTCAAATCAATGATTTTAATCAATTATTTCGGTATTATAACAGACGTCGACTTGGTGCACGTATTTGTACCAAGTCGACGTCATGATTGCTGCGCTGGGGAGCCTATTTCAAATAAAACTCGGCCACTTTGAGTGCAATCCGGGGATTGTCGGGGTATTCGTAGTCGTTGATTTGGTCAATTTCACTATGGAATTGGTATTGACCGTGTATGTACAAGTACTTGTTGATTACGGTTGCTCATGGACGTTATTATCAAACACTAGTTCAAGCGGGTCGTTCCAATAGTTTTATTTGAACAACATTTGGCTGGGGACGTGTTATCGGAGATTTGAAAGATAAGTTGCCCGCTTGCGCTCAAAACGCTGTATGGTGACATTTTTGCCGTCAATTACGGCTAATTCTTGGCTAGCAATTGGTAATCCAAATACTGGTAAGCTGCCGTTTTGCTCCCAGAACTCGCGGATGTGACCATCGATACACTGATTAGTTTCGCTGAAGCAGCGTTGCGCGGCGTAGGTGGGCATGGCTGTGTGCAGACCTACTGCCAATAGCAGCACCACCATAAGGACTAGCCATCTGTGAGTAATCTTTTGCATAACTTCATAACTTTCCTATTAAAATTACAGTTTCACGTTTATGGTGACAAAAATAGAATTAAACTTGATAGCATGATATGTAAAAAGTCCACAAATGTGGATATAAAATACTATAGTATATATAATAACGTAATTATACACGAAATGGAGGCAAGGCTGGTTCATTGTATAGATAAATCTACATATTAAACAAGGAGGATGCGCATGTCATTGACTGCAGGGTTACTAATTATTGGTATTGTCAATACCTACGCCAATCTAGGCGGCTCGTTGGTGGTGGGGCGGTGCATTGATACGCCAAAGTGCTAAAATTGTGCACTCAATCTGCGATTTTAATTTGTTGTGCAGTTTCGGCGGAAGTAATTTTAAATCACCCGTGTGTTTTGGTGCAACA